>NZ_CP040948.1:976117-1301490 GCF_006363955.1 Methylophilus medardicus | reverse complement strand
ACGTTGACCTGATGGGTATGGGTATGACCGCCTAGGTAGTCATTGCTTTCAAATAGGGTGATTTGATGCTGTTTATGTAGGTGATAGGCAAGGGTATTGCCGGCGATACCGCCACCAATGATGGCAATATTCATGCATGATCCTCTTTTGCTGCATGTTGCGCACGCACATTGTCAGGTACTTGCTTGAGTTGCCAGATAATACCAAGCGCAGAAAGCAACTTCAGGCCATAATAAGTTAGGTCAATTTCCCACCAGTAAAAGCCTTGTTTAGCCGCCCCAGGAAAATGATGATGGTTGTTATGCCAGCCTTCGCCAAGCGTCAAAATGGCGATCAATAAATTGTTACGGCTGTGGTCACGCGTGGCGTAACGGCGGCTGCCCCAGACATGGGCCAATGAATTAACACAAAATGTGGCGTGATAAAGCGCAATGGTAGACACCACGAAGCCCCAAACAATTAATTGTAGGCCGTTGGTGTGTAAAGAAGGTGCATACGCTTGAAGCCACTCGCCGAGACCGTACAAGCCCAGTGCAAACGCGATCGGCACCAAACTATCAAAACGATCCAACCAGCATAACTCTCGGAAGCGGCTTAACTCACGTACGCGATCCAGTTGCGTATTAAAGTTGGCATGGCTTAAAAACCAGCCTAAATGACTCCACAAAAAGCCATGTTGATGCGGTGAATGAACATCTTGCGGTTGGTCTGAATGCATGTGATGGCTGCGATGATGGGCGGCCCACCACAACGGTCCACGTTGCACTGCACTGGCACCGATCAAAGCGAACACAAACTGCGTCACGCGTGAGGTTTGAAACGTTTTGTGTGCAAAATAGCGATGATAAAAACCTGTAATCGCAAACATACGTACCACATACACCAATACGGCTAAAAACACTGCAAATGGGCTCCAGCCTACCCAGAACAGCGATACTAAGCCAAGGTGTAAGGCAACAAACGGCAACACGCGCCACCAGTCTATACTCTCGGCGCTTGCAGTTTCTGGCGGTTGATAGCGGTGATTATCTAACCAGCCAACCAAGCGCCATAATAAGCCTGAAATTCTTTGTTGCATGAAACATCCCTCTCGCAAACCTTAAGCATTTATTTTTTTATTTTTGATGTGGAAAAACTTGTAACTTGCTGGTGTCATAACCCATATCTTTGATTTTGCTCACCAGCGTGTTGTATGTTTCAGTGTCCAGGTGGGGCTGGCGTGACATCAGCCACACATAATCACGCTTGTTTCTGGCAATCACCGTGTGTTGATAGTCCTCACTTAAGTAGGCAATCAGATATTCAGATTTGAACGGCCAGACGAATTGCATCTTCCATTCAGCATTGTTGCTACCCTCAACCACAAAACCGGTGGGATGATAAGTTTTTAAAGGCCCGTCAAAGCTGCCCTGATAGAAAGTAAACGTCGTCGCAATCGAACCATCTGTATTCTGCTGATAGCGCTCGACTGGGTTGTAAGGGTCCTTTTCAATAAAGGTAGGAATCGCCGCGATCACATACCAATCCCCCATGAAGCGCTCAAGGTTCACTTGACCCACCGTTTTGATCGGGGGCAGATTCTGGCATGCAGTCAATCCGAAGATGCTCATTATAGAAATCACTTTAAATAAAATTTTTAACATATTGATTAATTGAGTTTATATACAATTTTGTAACCTTCTGGCGTAATGGATTCCAAAGCGACCCAATCTTGTTGTTGGTCATACCATACGGTAATTTTTAATTTTTCTTTGCCCTGAAAACGCCCGTTTAGGCGATATTGATGCGCCAGCACGGATTGCCCTTTTACTTGAATGCTTTGATTGCCTTCATCCTTGACCGTCACATCTAAGTATTCAGCATTTTGCGGATTCAATAATCGCGATTGTTTGAGTATATTGGGGTTCCAGTATGCAAACGTCATGACACAAGCGGGTAATGCTTGTTTGATGCCATTTTTTTCAACATTGAATTGCGTCTCTTGTAGCTGACCTTTGACATCGGTAATGTCTTTATTTTCTTCAGTATGCGCATTTAATTGGCTCAAACATTGACCTTGCCAAGTCTCGTCCGCCTGATGCTGATAGCGATAGGCGTTGATAAACAGCACTTTTACTTTAAAGTTTGCCCGACTTTGCAGCTGGTTTTGATTCAAACTAAAGGTGTGCGTGCCGATTTTCTGCTTATCAAGCCAGACGTCGAAAGACCAGTCTTTGGCTTCGGCCAATGGCGTGAAGCTCAACGCAGCCACACATAACAAGCACCAAGATCGAACGTGAAGCATCTTGTTAACCTTCACTTTTTGGAATGCCGGGAATAAACGCATTGGTATTTTTGACATATTGCGCATACCCTGGACGACGACTGTGAATGGTTTGCTCCATCAGGCTGACACCGCTAATTTTAAGTAACAAGAAAGTCATGATTACTGGGGAAATCCAAACCCAAGGGTTACCAGTGGCTGCGCCTATCAACCCAAACCCCCACCAGATCAGACTTTCACCAAAATAGTTTGGGTGGCGACTGTAACGCCACAACCCCGTTTGCAACACGGCTTGATGACTATCTGCTTGTTTGCGAAACCGCATTAATTGCCAATCTCCGACTGCTTCCCAATAAAAGCCGATCACGAAAAGTAGCGAGCCCGCCACATCCCAAGCATTGAGAGAGCTACCATCAGTCACCGCAGCGAAGAGTGGGTAAGAGATGATCCAAGCCAAGACTGCCTGAAAAGCAAAAATAATGTATAAACTTTTAAACCAAAAATGCGGTTCGTTATTTTGGCGTATGGTTTGATAGCGATGGTCTTCTTTGCCCCAGTTGCGCCAGGTTAAAAATAGACTCAACCTCAGCGCCCACACGGTGATTGCAATTAATACAAGAATGGCCCGCGCAGACAGATCGTAAACAAACAAGGCACTGACATAAGCAGTGATGGCCATAAACAGGCTCCACATGCTGTCAACGTGGCTGTAATGCTTGGTCGCAAAACTCAGCAACCAGCCACTGAGTGCAAACAATAATATGGCAATCAATGCATACTGATAGATCATGGCAACTCCATGTTCACATCGTGATTAAATTGTTGACGTACCCAAAGCAATATTGGCATCGCCACAGCCCACTCAACCGCCACCCATATCAAACTGAGTGTATCGAAGGGTAGGGTGACTACCTGTAATTGTTGTGCGCCCACATAGGCCAGTGGGCCAAATACTGCCCCTAACAATACAGCAAGTGTGTTTTTGCCTTGCAACCAGCGCATGCTGACATTCACTGTCATTGAAAAAGCCAACCATAAAGCGATCATCCACAGCGGAATGTAAGCAGTGAATAACGAATGAAATTCAAAATCAACCCAGCCCATATAATAGCCAAATTGATCCAAAATACAGCCGATCAAAGTGGTTATGAGCAAAGGCAGTGTTTGCTTCCATCCTTCTACCCAATGTAGATGCACGCATGTAAGCACGACTACTAAACCGAGTACTGCCCAGCTTAACTGTGGTTTGGCAGACAAAATGCATGCCCACCAAAGGATCTGAAAACCAATAAAATTAAATATAATCAGTTTCTTAGAATACATATTTAATTTTGAATATTATTTCTTTGAAAATAAATAATGACTGACCCACCATGTCTGTCCATGGTTATAGCCAAATAGTTCTGCGCAAGCCATAAAAAAGATGCGCCAGCGTTGCCGCCACATTTCTGCATCTTTTTCGCCATAAATCGATTGCAAAATCGGGGTGAGCGTCTGATGATGCTGATCCATGTTTTCTAGCCAAGCGTTGGCAGTTTTTTCGTAATGGGTGCCATCCCAGCGCCATTTATCGACAATGCTAAGGTGATCTTGAAAATACAGTGGTAAATCATCACTTGGCATCATGCCGCCACTGAAAAAATATTGACTCATCCAATCATCTTCTGCTTTGACGTCAAAAGTATAAGGCGCATAGCGGTGTACAAAAATGTGCTTGAAAAATAAGCCATCCGGCTTCAGCCATTTGGCTACCTTGCCATAGAGCACTTGATAATTACGCATGTGTTCAAACATTTCTACGGACACAATACGGTCAAAAGTCTGGTCAATATCAAACACATTCATGTCTGCCGTGATGATGTGAATGTTGCTTAGACCTCTCGCCTGCGCTTGTTGCAGAATATAAGTGCGCTGGGACGCTGAATTGGAGACGCCGGTAATGTGGGCATTCGGGTAATGGCTAGCCATCCATAATGTAAGAGAGCCCCAGCCACAGCCAAGTTCAAGAATATGTTGACCATCTGCCAAGCGTGCATGGGCACTGGTCTGGGCCAATGCGAGTTGCTCTGCTTCGTCTAAACTTTTGGTGTCTGGCATCCAAAAACAACTACTGTATTTACGATGCGTGCCGAGACAATACTGATAAAACGCTGCCGGAATTTCATAGTGTTGCGCATTTGCTTTTTCGGGTAATGGCGCAATGTCAGCCACTTTCATTTGCTGCACAAACTGTATTAACGAAGATTGTGCTTGCTCACAATTGTTCTCTGCAATTTCCAGCAATCTGGTTTTACAAAGTTTTTGAATCCCTTGGCGGATGATACTGTCTGGAAGTAAGCCTTTTTCGGCGAGCTGTAGTGCGATGGAGGTGGTTGATGTCATGATGGTTATTGCTGCGATTAATTATTATTGCAGTATATGTCTATTCACCGCTTAGTTTAGTTTCATTAAAAAAAATATTTATGCACTTGCATTTGCGCAGCTTAATAGATAAAGCGGCAGCATGTCATCCAGCACTTTGCGCGCCTGCATTTAGGTGTATACTAACCTGTATAGTCATTTCATATTTTGTTTAAAAAACATGTCAAATTATTTTTTAAATTCTGTTATTTCCGTTGCCACCTGTAGCTTATTAGTGGCATGTGCACAGTTGCCTAAGTCTGAAGCCCCGGCGGCAAAGCTTACCGACTGGCCGAGCTATGGATTAAGCCCAGAAGCACAACGGTTTTCAGGTTTGTCGCAGATTAATCGCAACACTGTCGCACAGTTGCAGCCGGCTTGGTCAGTGGATACTGGTGTGAAAGCGACTTTTCAAGCGACGCCGATTGTAGTCGACGGCATCATGTACATCAGCCTGCCGTTCAACCATGTGATTGCACTCGACGCGCGCACAGGCAAACAATTATGGAAGTATACGCATGTTCGCAAAGCCGACTGGCCGATGTGTTGTGGCCCGGCCAATCGTGGTGTTGCCGTGGCTGAGGGCAGAGTATTTATGGGCACTGTGGATGCTCGACTGGTTGCCCTAGATGCAAAATCGGGACAAAAAGTATGGGACATCGACGTTGCAGGTCAACAAGTCAATACCGAACATCAAGACACCCTGAGCGGTAATGACCCGAATAAAACCCGCAAAGTGACAGGCGGCACCGGTGTAGGCATTGCGATGGCTCCGGTGGTCTACAAACATAAAGTCATTATTGGCATCACTGGCGTGGGTTATGGGCTGCATATTGATAATCCGCGTAGTGATGCGCCGCTCGGCGCCGTGATTGGTGTCACCGGACGCTATGGACGCCCTGGCTTTTTAGCGGCATTTGATGTCAAAGATGGCCATCAAGTGTGGCAATTCGATACCATTCCTAAGCAAGGCTGGGAAGGGCAGTTCACTACAAAAACGGCGGATGGCAGCCAGTTTGAGCGCGATGTAGCCGCTGAAAAAGCCGCCATGAAAGACTTTCCAGATTCCGCTCGATTTGGCGGTGGGTCGGCTTGGAGCACGCCAGCAATTGATGCAGCCACACACACGCTCTATTTCGGCACAGGTAATCCCTCCCCGCAAATGAACGATGTTTCAAGGCCGGGTGACAATCTCTACACGGTTTCATTGGTGGCATTAGATACCGAAACCGGCAAATACAAATGGCATTACCAACAAGTGCCGCATGACTTGTGGGGTTATGATCTCGCCAGCCCGCCTGTCTTGTTTAATTATCAACATCAAGGCAAAACCATTGCTGCGGTAGGCCAAGCCAGCAAAGCAGGGTGGTTTTATATTCATGACCGCTTGACTGGGCAATTTCTTGCCAAATCGGACCCTTTTGTGCCGCAACGCAATTTATTCAAAAAGCCCAGTGCCGAGGGCACCGTCATTTATCCGGGTATCCTTGGCGGCGCCAACTGGTCGCCAGTCAGTCTTGATGAACAACAACAACGTGTCTACGTCGCGGCCATTCATAGCCCGATCAAATATACGGTGCATGAGACCGAGGTCAAACCTGGCGATAAACCGATTCGTTATGCCGCCAGTGAACCCACCGATGATGCACGCTGGGGCTTATTAAGCGCCATTGACTTGCAATCTGGCCACATTGCATGGCAACACAAAACCAGCCAACCGTTGGTGGGCGGGGTGTTAGCCACCGCAGGAGGCCTGTTATTTTGTGGTGAGGGCGATGGCAAGTTTGCTGCCTATGATAGCCAAACTGGCAAATCGTTGTGGCAATACACATCTGAGTTTGGGGTCAACGCGCCGCCAATCACCTATCAAGTCAATGGTGAGCAATATATTGCCGTTGCCAGCGGTGGAAATTCCTTATTTGGCTTTAAACAAGGCGACCGGATTTTGACATTTAAATTAACGCCGCAGCATTGATGAGCACCATTTAGTCACAGTGTCATCAATCTTAAATATTTCACTTTTATGATGGTGCAAGTGATACGAGAACTGGCCCGTTTGTACTATTGTGTGTCCTCTCCGTTTCACAAATAATGATTACATCGTTTTAGTTATTATTTATCTCTGGAGCAGTTGTAATGGTTCATACCTTTAAAAAATTAGCACTGGTTGGCTTCTTGAGCATTGCTGCAGTGGGTGCAGCACAAGCGCAAGACTTTGGTCCTTATACCACCAGCCAAAGCATCGACTTCATTCGCCTGACAGCGGAAGCTGATTCAGTCAAAACAAGTGGCCCGTCAAATGTGAGAGGTGCTTATTTTGATGACACCTATCAAATCAACCTGACACAGATCTCTGATTTTTCTTACAGCATCAGCGAAATCACTGCAGGTAACAATGCACAGTATGATGTGACATTTTTGAACTTTGGTTTCTTTGATGCCAATGGCGACGAAGTGTCTACATTCACTAATTTAGCTGCCGGCACTTACTTTTTGACCGCTGGTGGTAAATTGGCTGGTTCTTTAGGAGGTGACTTCAATGTTAGCTTCAATATTAGCCCTGTGGCGCAAGTTCCTGAAGCGGATACTTATGCCATGCTGTTAGCTGGTTTGGGTTTGATGGGCTTTGTAGGCCGTCGCAAAACCAAATAAACTTTGATTGCTGGTTATAATAAAAAAGGGCCGTGACGGCCTTTTTTTATTATGCAGTTTCAATCTGTGCAGCAGCCGCGACCCTTAATAGGGTGGATGAACTTAAAATATGACCCAAAATAATTAAAACTACAATTTAACATAATATACATTATACGAATAAATTAAAACCCGTGTCATTTGTTGGCAATAAATAGAGGTTTGACACTCAAAGTACGCTCATCAATAATTATTTATTTACAAAAATAAATCATATGTTAATAATAAGCAACATTGTTCATTGGTGTTAAGGGGAAAGTCAATGCAGCACAAGTCAGCGCTCATAAAAATAAACTCAAGGCTTACACTGCTTTGGTACGTCAAAGTTGGTGAACATTTAAAAACGCTGCGCATGCAACAACTGCCACAGTTGATGGATGTGAAGCCGATTATTGTCCAGCGCTGGGTGAATGGCAAGTTGGCAGTTCCAAATCAAGAACTGCACAAAATTAAAACGATCGCTTTGTCACCTTACAGAAAGCAAACACGAAAAAAAAACATAGATGTTGAAAAATACTTACCGGATGAAGCTCGTATAAGGGCTAAGTTTGCATGGAAGACCATGATATTTGATCAAATGAACATTCATGCCAAGCGCAGGTTTTGCGAAAAACTCAAAAAATGTCATCGGTAAAAAGTATCGATAACAAAAAAGCCTTTCATACAAGAAGTTCTAGCCAAACAAAAAGCCACCCGAAGGTGAACTTTTGTTTACGCTCATAAAACTAAATAAAATCAGTGGTTTAAATCGATTTTAAGTGACTACATCAAGCAACTACAATATTGGTGGAGCTGGGGGGAATCGAACCCCCGTCCGCAAATCCTCCACAGACAGTTCTACATACTTAGCTGTGTTGTTTGAATTTAACTAGACACACACCAACGAGCAAGCAGATGGCTAGCGAGCTGCCTTAGATTTAATGCCTTACCAAGCAACCCGATAAAGCACGATCCTCTCTAAATGACGCTGCTGCCGGTTACCCGGCCCGACCGAGAGGCTCTTCGGTGCAGCGTTCAGCCGGGATTAAGCGGCTAAAGCGTAAGTTTCGTCGTTTGCGACTATACTTGTTCAGATGGATTTACGAGGGAACCTGAATCCTCGGTATGCCCTGCACTGCTTTGTAACCCACGTCGAAACCGGGTCAGCCCCAATGCAACCTCAGATTATACGCTTTAAAAGCCTGCGGACCAAACTTCGGGCCCAATTGTATGCCATGGTACAATTCAATTATGTTTAAAAAAATTGTTATCTTTGGGGTTGGTTTAATCGGGGGCTCAGTGGCGCTTGCGCTTAAAAAGCTGCCTCAAGCACCGCAAATAGTCGGTGTTGGTCGTCATAGCAACAGTCTGCAAGAAGCTTATCAATTGGGTTTGATTGACGTAATAGAAACCGATTTATCAAGCGCCATGCAAGCGGCAGACCTGGTCATTATCGCAACGCCTGTTGCACAAACGCCTGCGATTCTTCGTGCAATTCGACCGTTTTTGAATGATTCCACCGTATTGACGGATGCTGGCAGCACTAAGTCAGATGTGATGGGCTATGCCAGAACGGAGCTCGGCCCTCAATTTAGCCAATTTGTGGGTGGTCATCCGATTGCCGGTGCTGAAAAAAGCGGCCCGTCTGCCGCCATGGCTGATTTGTATGTCGGCAAAAATGTGATTTTGACCCCAGAGAATGAAACTGCGCCAGAGGCCTTGGCGAAGGTTACCCGCTTGTGGCAGGATTGCGGCGCGATCGTGTCGAGTATGACGGCAGAAGCTCACGATCATGTGTTTGCTGCGGTGAGTCACTTACCGCATTTATTGGCGTTTGCCTTGGTTGAGGATTTAGCCAAACGTGATAACGCCGATATTTTGTTTAAATTTGCTGCAAGTGGCTTTCGTGACTTTACGCGAATTGCAGGTAGCCATCCAGAAATGTGGCGAGATATTGCGCTCGCCAACAAAACCGCCTTGTTACGCGAGCTGCAAATTTACCAGCAAGCCCTGACCGAGATGACCAGCCTATTGGTACAAAACGATGGGGACGCCTTACATGCCCTGTTTGCGCATGCCAGCCATGCGCGCAACGACTGGGCTAAATCAAAAATTCAATAACGCCTTCTTTAAGATTGCCATGGAACAACTGCATTTACCTGCTGCACACCACGCGCTAGGCGCGATTACCCTACCCGGCTCTAAAAGTATTTCTAATCGCACCTTGTTATTGGCTGCATTGGCTGATGGTGATACTGTCATTCGAGATTTACTTGCCTCAGACGACACAGCTCGGATGCTAGAAGCCTTGTCGACACTGGGCGTGCAGTTAAAAAATATTGGGGAGCATGCCTGGCAAGTTACCGGATGCGCGGGTTCTTTTCCTAACAAACAAGCAGACTTATTTTTAGGTAACGCAGGCACCGCTTTTAGGCCATTGACTGCTACTTTGGCGTTTATGGGGGGGCATTACCACCTACATGGAGTGCCGCGTATGCATGAGCGCCCAATTGGTGACTTGGTCGATGCCTTGCAGCAGGCCGGCGCGAATATTAATTATGAGTCAAACTCGGGCTACCCTCCCCTACAAATTTCACCGGCGCAACTGGACGTAAGCCAAGCCATACAAATTCGTGGGGATGTCTCAAGCCAGTTTTTGACTGCCTTATTAATGGCACTGCCGCTCACCGGACAAGCAGCGACCATTGAGGTGGTGGGTGAGCTGATATCAAAACCTTATATTGAAATCACACTTAACTTGATGCAACAGTTTGGTGTGACGGTGCAACGCGACCAATGGCAGCGGTTCTATGTGCCTGCCGCAACCCATTATCAATCGCCAAGCGCGCTTTATGTCGAAGGCGATGCCTCTAGTGCCTCCTATTTTATTGCTGCAGGCATTGTGGCGGGCGATGTCACGGTGAATGGTGTTGGGCAGCATAGTATTCAAGGGGATATCCGCTTCGCGGAGGCGGCCAGCTTAATGGGTGGCCGCTTCACTTACGGTGAAAATCACGTGCGCGCAGAAAAAACACAGCCGCTCAAAGCGATTGACCTCGATTGCAATCATATTCCTGATGCGGCCATGACTTTGGCCGTCATGGCCCTTTTTGCCAAAGGCACCACCACCCTGCGCAATATTGCCAGTTGGCGCGTCAAAGAGACAGATCGGATTGCCGCCATGGCCACTGAATTACGCAAAGTGGGCGCGGTGGTCGTTGAGCGTGAGGATTCCATTCAAATTACGCCGCCAACACAGCTCACACCCAACGCCATCATTGACACCTATGATGACCACCGTATGGCCATGTGCTTTTCGTTAGTCAGCTTGGCCGGCGTACCGATTACGATCAACGACCCAAAGTGCGTGGCAAAAACGTTTCCGGATTACTTTAAAGTGTTTGCCAGCATCGTGCGCTGATGTAGATGGCTCATCGTTACGCGGCATAAGCCCACTCGTGTTCATCCGGCTCAGCAGCCGTTGCTGCATGGCCGTGCTGATGCCGTTGCCAGGCGCGCTCGTGAAAATAAAACACAACCGTATTACAAGCGGGCTCTACTAGAGCCATGAGCCCACCGACCAACAGGCTCCCAGTGAACAGATAGGCGATGGTGAATGCAACGCTGAAATGCAACATGGCAAATGAAGCGGTTTTAATCATGACAGACCCCTTAAACTCTATGTAGTCATGATAAAAAAAAGGTTAAATTAAATCCAATTCATTGTTTTAAACAGATTGATAAACTAAATTTATGGAAATTACCTCTCTCCCACCGGTTATTGCGATTGATGGCCCCTCTGCCTCTGGCAAGGGCAGCGTTGCAGAACGTGTCGCGAGTCATTTTGGCTTTCATTACCTCGACTCTGGTGCGCTGTATCGTTTGCTAGCTTACGCAGCGCATCATCAAAATATCGCTTGGTCTGATGCGGCCAAGGTGGCAAGCATAGCCGCTGACATGCATATCAGCTTTGCGCATGGGGAAGTATTACTAGATGGATTGCAGGTCAGTGCACAGATTCGCAGTGAGCAGATGGGCAAAGGGGCATCTGAGGTGGCGGTGCATCCAGAGGTGCGCACTGCCTTGCTGCAAACCCAAAGAAACTTCAGGCAAGCGCCGGGTCTGGTGGGCGATGGGCGCGACATTGGTTCCGTGATTTTTCCGGATGCTTGTTTAAAGATTTTTCTCACCGCCGCAGTCGAAACGCGCGCACAGCGCCGTTATGATCAATTGTTGCAACGCGGTGAACGCGCTGATTACGCGGCGATTCTTGCAGACTTACAGCAGCGGGATTTGCGTGACAGCCAGCGCGTCGCTGCCCCGTTAAAACAATTACCCGACGCCATTTTGTTAGACACGACGGACAAGAACATTGAACAGGCGGTCGCAATCGTGGTTGAAGCCTTTAAAAAAGGGTTGCAATCATGATAAAAGATTGCATAAGTCATTGAACTCAATAAATTTTTTGTGTATAGTTTCGGACTCGGATTGCTCAAGTAACCCTTGAGCAATATTTTTTAACCTTTTCCATTGATGGCGTATCCCTACGTAGCAATGGCTCGCTGAAAGATGTCTGTCTTTCATTCGAGTAAAAATTGGACAATTTTTTAATGGCTTCTATTTCTAATACATCTTCTTCCATGGAATCTTTTGCAGCCCTCTTCGAAGAAAGCCTGGCACGCCAGGAAATGCGCGCTGGTGAAGTAATCACCGCCGAAGTGGTTTCTGTAGACAATGATTTCGTCATCGTGAACGCTGGCTTAAAATCCGAGAGCGTTATCAACGCTAGCGAATTTAAAAATGCGCAAGGCGAACTTGAAGTTGCCGTTGGCGACTTTGTTAAAGTAGCGATCGAAAAACTGGAAGATGGTTTTGGTTCTACACAACTCTCTCGCGAAAAAGCGAAGAAAATGCAAGCATGGCTGGATCTGGAAGAAGCCATGAACGAAGGCCGCGTGGTCAAAGGTTTTGTGAGCAGCCGTGTCAAAGGCGGTCTGCGCGTTTCTGTGAGTGGCATCATGGCTTTCTTGCCAGGCTCATTAGTAGACATTCGTCCAGTAAAAGACACCACCCCTTACGAGAACAAAGAGTGGGATTTTAAAGTCATCAAGCTGGACCGTAAGCGTAACAACATCGTGGTTTCACGTCGCGCAGTGATGGAAGACACACTGGGCGCTGACCGTGAAGCATTGCTGGGTAGCCTGACTGAAGGCGCAGTGATCAAAGGCATCGTTAAAAACATCACAGACTACGGCGCGTTCGTGGATCTGGGTGGTATTGATGGCCTGTTGCACATTACTGACTTGGCATGGCGCCGCGTCAAGCACCCTTCAGAAGTGCTGACTGTTGGTGAAGAAGTTGAAGCCAAAATCCTGAAATTCGATCAAGAGAAAAACCGTGTTTCTCTGGGTATCAAACAATTAGGCGATGACCCATGGGTTGCTTTGAGCCGTCGTTACCCAGTAGGCACACGCCTGTTCGGTAAAGTGTCTAACCTGACTGACTACGGTGCATTCGTTGAAGTAGAGCCAGGCATCGAAGGTTTGGTACACGTTTCTGAAATGGACTGGACCAACAAAAACATTCACCCGGGCAAAATCGCACAATTGGGCGACGAAGTTGAAGTGATGATCTTGGAGATCGACGAAGACCGTCGTCGTCTGTCATTGGGTATGAAACAGTGTAAACCAAACCCATGGGATGACTTTGCTGCAACCCATGCGAAAGGCGACAAAGTCGCTGGCCAAATCAAGTCTATCACTGACTTTGGCGTGTTCATTGGTTTGCCAGGTGGCATCGATGGCTTGGTACATTTGTCTGACCTGTCATGGACACAATCAGGTGAAGAAGCCATTCGCAACTTCAAGAAAGGTGATGAGCTGCAAGCCGTTATCTTGGGTATTGATGTTGAGAAAGAGCGTATTTCTCTGGGCGTAAAACAGTTAACTGAAGATCCTAGCGGTAACAGCGCTCCGATTGGTGACGACAAATCTGGCAAACCAAAAGCCAAGAAAGCAAAAGCTGACGACGTGATGATCGACGAAGCTTCTGCAGGTACCACCAACTTGGGTGCTTTGTTGAAAGCCAAACTGGATAGCAAAAAATAAGAAGGCTTTAGATCATGACAAGATCTGAACTGATAGACTTGCTTGCCCAGCGCTTTCCGCAATTAGTGCTGAAAGATGCCGAGTTATCCGTCAAAACCATCCTCGATGCGATGACAGAAAACTTGGCGACTGGGGAGCGTATCGAAATACGCGGTTTTGGTAGCTTTAGCCTTAACTATCGCCCGCCTCGTTTAGGACGCAATCCGAAAACGGGCACCAAGGTGCAAGTGCCGGCGAAATACGTTCCTCACTTTAAGGCTGGTAAAGAGTTGCGTGACCGCGTAGATGCTATCGAATCTTAAAATTTTTTGATTGTGCAGTCCTAAAAAACGGTATCTTCGGATACCGTTTTTTTTATCCGGCATTCACGCTATTCATAGCGTATCGCCCATTGCTTGGGTAAAATATAGCCTGACCTGAAAAGAGACCTCTTATGTTGGTTGAATTTGAATATTGGTGGCTATTGATCCTGCCGCTGTTTTTTACGTTGGGCTGGATTGCCGCCCGTGTGGACATCAAGCAACTGATTGCTGAATCCACCTCCTTGCCCGCGACGTATTTTAAAGGACTGAATCTGCTTATTGCAGACCAGTACCACAAAGCGGTAGATGCTTTCAGTGAGGCGCTGTATCTCAATAAAGACTCTTTAGAGCTGCACTTTGTGCTTGGTAGTCTGTTTCGCAGAACGGGTGAAACAGACCGTGCCATTCACCTGCACATGAACCTGCTAGAAAACTATGAGCTGACCGAGCAGCAATCCACATCCATTAAAGTGGAGTTGGCCCAAGATTACTTTAAAGCCGGTTTATATGATCGCGCCGAAGAAATTTTTCAGACCTTACGTCACACTCGCTACGAGCAGGCTGCCCTACGTCATCTGCTAGAGATTTATGTCAAAGAACGCGAGTGGTCTCAAGCCATTGCTATGGCAATAGAATTAGAGCGTTCGTCTGGGATATCGTATCGCAAAGAAGTCGCGCAATATTATTGTGAGCTCGCCGCAAATGCAATGATTAGCCAAGATTGGACGCAAGCCAAAACGCAGCTGTTGCTTGCGCTCGATGCAAACAAAAACTGCGTGCGAGCCAATGTGCTGCTGGGCGATATCGCAGCCCAACAAGGTCATCATACGGATGCCATTGCCTTTTGGAAACGGATTGAAATGCAAGCCCCTGAGCACCTCGGCTTAGTCGCGCAAAAAATGCTCAAAAGTTATGCATTGCTGTATGGTGAAACCGAGCCTGAGTCTACACACACACCAGGAAAAGGCCTAAGTGAGGGTCTCAATCAGTTGCATCAATACCTTGAAACTTACCAAATCAGTAGCATGATGTCGGTGCTTTACGAGGCCACCTTGCAAGCTGAGGGCCCCGATAAAGCCGCAAAACTGGCACGCACTGAATTAATCCGCAAGCCGAGCCTCAAGTCACTGGATCAACTATTACAAGCCCGTGCCATGCTGGATGATGAACAGCATGATTTACAGTTGATGCAGCAAACGGTACGTAACGCCATTGGTGACCGCGCTGCCTATTACTGTGATCAGTGCGGCTTTCGTGCAAAACAATACCACTGGCAATGCCCTGCTTGCAACGCTTGGGAATCACTCCCGCCCGAGCCTTCCGAGGCGACAATCCGAGATATCAAACTGCTCAAACGCAAGTGATTCGCTTTCCCCAACTTTATTGTTCAACTGACTCTGAATATGACTGATAGCAAAATTATTGTGGCGCTTGATTATGCTGAAGCAGCCGCTGCCAATGCACTCGTCGATCGCTTAGATCCAACACTTTGCAAGTTGAAAGTAGGCAAAGAGTTATTTACCGCCGCTGGCCCCGCTTTCGTTGAATCTTTAGTTAAACGTGACTATGACGTATTTCTGGATCTCAAATTTCATGACATCCCGAATACGGTTGCCAAAGCCTGTCAGGCGGCCGCCAACCTAGGGGTATGGATGCTCAATGTACATGCTAGTGGCGGCATCCCCATGATGGTGGCGGCGAGAGAAGGCCTCGATAAAATCTATGGTTCCCAAGCGCCTCTTCTGATTGCAGTGACCGTACTCACCAGTATGGATGAAGCCACTTTAGGTAGCCTCGGTATTCAGCGTCCATTAACGGAGCATGTGCTGGCATTAGCCAACATGACGCAACAAGCTGGCTTAGATGGTGTGGTTTGTTCAGCGCAAGAAGCCAGTGTGCTTAAACAGACGCTTGGCTCCGACTTTTGCTTGGTCACGCCTGGTATTCGACCAGTCGACGCAAATCAAGATGATCAAACCCGTATCGTGACGCCAGAAGCCGCATTAGCGCTGGGAGCGCATTATTTGGTGATTGGTAGGCCGATCACGCAAGCACCCGATCCCCTTGTTGCTTTAAACGCAATAATTAATAATATTTAACATAAGTTATTAAATTAAGGTTCCGATTCTCTACTCCACTCAATGCTTTGCGTAGAATAAAAACAGGCCATGAAGCCTGTTTTTTTATTTAGACCAAACGGAGGAACTATGAAAAAAACCTTAATCGCTTATCTAATGTATTTCATGTGGTTACCGGCAGCCTTTGCTGGCGTAGATATCAACACAGCCAGTCAAGCGGAACTTGAAACGCTGAATGGCATAGGGCCCGCCAAAGCCCAAGCCATCATGGAGTATCGTAAAAAAAATGGCGGATTCAAATCTGTTGACGAGTTAGATCAAGTGCCGGGCATTGGCCAAGCGACGCTGGCTAATCTTAAAAAAGACGTGAGTGTCAGCGGTAAAAAGCCAATGGCAACAGAAACCACCAAAGCCGATAAATTAATTGATAAAAAGAAGCCGCTGTAAACTGGGCTGACACACAAAACAAAAAGCACCCGTTGGGTGCTTTTTATATTTGGCGGAGAGAGAGGGATTCGAACCCTCGATAGAGTTACCCCTATGCCACCTTTCCAGGGTGGTGACTTAAACCGCTCATCCATCTCTCCGAAAGAAGGCGCGATTATAGCCCATAAATATCACAGCCGCCAATCAATTTTAATGGATTTTTAAATGCGATTAACGACTATTACAGCCGCTCTAAATCAGGTTACAAGCCCTACTCTGCTATCTTATAAATCATCAAAAACTTAACGAAAAAGGCTTGCATTTGTGACTATGAAGGTTTAATGTTTAGCACACAAACTTAGGCCAAAGCCTTGTAAAATAAGGTGTTAACCTATCTTTATCGCGATAGTAAATTGCGATTAGGTGTAAGCGGTTTGGAGAGCAGTTCTGCTACGATATTAATAGAAAAAGCACAGGAGTAACTATGAGTTTGGATCTTCTAAAGGCCATGGGCGTCACCGTCCCATACAAAGCCAAATATGACAACTTTATCGGTGGTAAATGGGTCGCTCCGGTCAAGGGTGAGTATTTTGATGTGATTTCACCCATCACGGGCAAACCTTATACACAAGCAGCACGTTCAAGTGCAGAGGATGTTGAACTGGCACTGGATGCTGCGCATGCTGCGGCCGATAAATGGGGTAAAACCTCAGTCGTTGAACGTTCAAACTTATTGCTGAAAATTGCCGATCGCATCGAACAAAATCTCGAGCTGATTGCCACTGCAGAAACAGTTGACAACGGTAAACCCATCCGTGAAACCATGAATGCGGATATTCCACTGGCTGCCGATCACTTCCGCTATTTTGCTGGAGCGTTGCGTGCGCAAGAAGGCAGTATTAGTGAGCTTGACGAACACACCGTGGCTTATCATTTCCATGAGCCATTGGGTGTGGTTGGGCAAATTATCCCTTGGAACTTCCCTATTTTGATGGCCGCTTGGAAACTAGCGCCAGCAGTGGCTGCAGGTAACGTGGTCGTCATGAAACCGGCTGAATTTACCCCCATCAGCTTATTGATCTTGATGGAAGTCATCGCAGACTTGGTCCCTCCAGGCGTCATCAACATCGTCAACGGCTTTGGCCGTGAGGTGGGTGCCCCATTGTCCACCAGCAAACGTATCGCCAAAATCGCCTTTACAGGCTCCACGGCGACCGGTCGTTATATTGCACAAGCCGCTGCGAGCAATCTGATTCCGGCCACCCTTGAGTTGGGCGGCAAATCTCCGAATGTGTTCTTTGAAGACATCATGGATGCGGATGATGACTTCTTGGATAAAGCCGTTGAAGGTTTGGTATTGTTTGCATTTAACCAAGGCGAAGTCTGTACTTGCCCTTCCCGCGCGTTGATTCAAGAATCGATTTACGACAAGTTCATGGAGCGTGTATTACCGCGTGTTGCGGCGATCAAGCAAGGTAACCCGCTGGATCCAAACACCATGATCGGTGCGCAAGCGTCTCAAGATCAAGTCAACAAGATCTTGTCTTACATGGATATTGGCCGCCAAGAAGGTGCGCAACAGCTATGTGGCGGTGAGCGCAATATTCTGGCAGGCGATCTGGCTGAAGGCTATTACATCAAGCCAACGCTGTTTAAAGGCCACAACAAAATGCGGATCTTCCAAGAAGAGATTTTTGGCCCCGTGTTAGCAGTGACGACTTTTAAAGATGAAGCTGAAGCATTGAGCATTGCCAACGATACAATCTTTGGCTTGGGTTCAGGCGTTTGGACCCGTGATGGAAGCCGCGCTTATCGTATGGGTCGTGGCATCAAAGCAGGTCGCGTATGGACCAATTGCTACCATGCCTATCCAGCGCATGCAGCCTTCGGTGGTTACAAAGAGTCTGGCATTGGACGTGAAACACATAAAATGATGTTGGATCATTACCAACAGACCAAAAACTTGCTGGTCAGCTACAGCCCGAAAAAATTGGGTTTCTTTTAATACCCATCTTGAGGCGGGTTAAATCGCCAAGTTTAAAAAGGGGCGAATTTTTCGCTCCTTTTTTTATCTATCATCATATGAATATTCACGGGAGTAGCAAGATGACAGCGCGTGTTTCTGCAACACCAGCCGCAGTGGCTTTAATTGAGCAACTCACTGTACAGCATGGGCCTATTGTGTTTTTTCAGTCTGGCGGTTGCTGCGAAGGCAGTGGCCCAATGTGCCTGCCAGCCGGTGAGTTTAAAGCCAGTCCAGCAGATGTAAAACTGGGTGATTTACCCGGCGGCGCAATTTTTTACATGAGCGATAGCCACTTTAGTTTTATGCATAGCACACACACTATTTTGGATGCGATGCCAGGTTCGAGTGGCTCATTTTCGCTAGATTGCGGTAGCGGCATGGCTTTTATTACGCGTGGGCGAATGTATTCGGATGAAGAGTTAGCCAATTTGCAACCAGAACAACGCATCGGTTTATGATAAATAAAAAGGCATCCATGGATGCCTTTTTTAAAAAATAATATGCGCTAAAAGCCGAGGCTGTCGAGCAAGTCATCCACCTGCTCTTGGTTTGCCACCACATCCACCGTGTTATGTGGATCGATCTGCGGTCCATTGAGCAGCGACTCTTCATCTTTTTTCACCTGCGGTGCAAAATCCACCAACACTTGAACCAGTTGGCGCTCAAGGTCTTGCGCCAAATTAGTGACTTTTTTAATCACTTGGCCGGTCAAATCTTGAAAGTCCTGCGCCATCATAATGTCCATCAATAGCGACTTGGTCGTGCCGGTGTGCTCATTGACGGATGATAGATAAGCCAATGTTTCATGGACGACGGCATCGTACTCTGATTTAAGTGCGGCACGTTGCATCACCTCTTCCCAACGTAGCTTTAGTGACGCTGCACGATCTGCCAATTCGCTTTGTAATGGGGTGGCCTGGTCCGTTGCATTCAAAACACGCTCGGCGGCTTGCTCGGTCATTTTAGCGACATAGCTCAAACGGTCTCGCGCATCTGGAATTTCTTGCGCCACTTGCTCAAGCACTTTGTCATAACCCAAGCCACTCAAGCTATCATGCAGCGAGCGTGTCATATGGCCGATACGGCTGATCATTTCTTCCTGTTGGTTTCCGTTCAGATCTTGCATCATGGTGGAAGCAATATCCACCACAATGTTGGCCTGATTCGGATTGACAGCTTCGGTCATGATTACACCTCGCCTTTTTCCAATTTTTCAAAGATTTTGGATAGTTTTTCTTCTAAGGTGGCCGCCGTAAATGGCTTAACCACATACCCGTTGGCTTTGGCTTGCGCCGCGGCAATAATGTTTTCTTTTTTTGCTTCTGCGGTGACCATTAACACCGGCAGTTTTGACAGCTTGTTATCTGCCCGAATATTTTGCAACATGGTTAATCCATCCATGTTGGGCATATTCCAGTCTGAGACCACAAACTCAAAATCACCATTACGTAGCTTATTTAACGCATCTGCGCCGTCTTCAGCCTCTTCCACATTGTTGTAACCCAACTCTTTGAGCAGGTTACGCACGATTCTTCGCATGGTGGAAAAGTCGTCCACGACTAGAAATTTAGTATTAGGGTTGCCCATTTGTTACTCCGCTATCATTAGTTACCAATCCCGTAGTGTTCATTATCTAACAAGCGATTGATCATGTTAGTGCTGATAAACACGGGATTTATCTGTTTGTTCACCGCTACGCTATACACGCAGGGCTCGATCACTGTTAGTAGCTAAATAATGCAGCACCATGCGCGGTAGGTCTTTAAGATGCCCTACCTCATGGACGCCGCCGTGCGCGACTGCCTCGCGCGGCATGCCATAGACGACACAGCTCTCTTCATTTTGCGCAAAATTATAAGCACCGGCATTTTTCATGCGCAGCATACCTGCCGCACCATCCTTGCCCATCCCGGTCAAGATAATACCAACCGCATTCTTACCCGCATGAGTGGCTGCTGAGTCAAACAATACATCCACTGAGGGTTTGTGTCTGTTCACAGGTTCGCTATCGGACAGTTTTGTCACATAGTTTGCCCCACTTCTGCCTAGCAATAAATGCTGATCGCCTGGGGCAATGTAGGCGTGGCCTGGTAACACACGTTCACCATCTACGGCCTCTTTCACTGCGATTTTGCACAAGGTGTTGAGGCGCTCGGCAAAGGATTTGGTAAAGCCTGCCGGCATATGTTGGGTGATTAAAATGCCCGGACAATCCGATGGCATTTGCATCAACACCGACTTAATGGCCTCGGTGCCGCCAGTAGACGCACCAATAATCAATAACTTTTCACTACTGATTAAGGGGTTGCGAATGGCGCTTTGTTGCACTTGGGTGTTTGAGGCCTTGGCGATGCTTTGCAAGGTACTGACTTTTGCCCGTGAAGCTGTGCGAATTTTATCGGTGATTTCATCGGCATACTGTTGCATGCCCTGCGCGATGCCCATCTTAGGTTTGGTGACAAAATCGGTGGCACCAAGCTCCAAAGCTCGCAAGGTAATCTCAGAGCCTTTTTCGGTCAGCGTAGACACCATCAGCACTGGCATCGGACGCAAGCGCATCAGTTTTTCCAGAAAATCCAAACCATCCATGCGTGGCATCTCGACGTCAAGCGTCAACACATCTGGATTCAATTGTTTGATCATTTCCCGCGCCACCAAAGGATCAGGCGCGGTCCCCACCACTTCCAGATCTTTGGTGTCATTGATAATTTCACTCAGCAAACTACGTATAAGTGCCGAGTCATCAATCACGAGTACTTTTGTTTTCATGGCATATCCTTTTTTTAATTATTATTTAAAACAAATCGATATCCCCACCCACATCGTTTGTCTGCAACTTGCTGGAGTATGCTTGCTCGCGTTTGACCAATGTGTAGTTGTTCAGTTGTTTCAGCTTTTTAACCAAGACCTTACCGGTCTTAGGAAAAAAATAGACTTTGCGTGGATAAATATCCAGCAGGTCTTCGCCTGTCACTTTGATGCCCTCTTCTTTGAGATATTTTTTGACGAAGGAGGCATTTCGATCACCGACGTTGTTGGTGGTAAAGCTACGTAAGACGTTGCCGCCACCAAAAATCTTGGCCTCAAGGTTTTCCCGCTTGGCCCCATTACGTAACAATTGGTTAATCAACACTTCCATGGCATAGGTGCCATAACGCATTGACTCAGACACCGGACTATCTTTATCCGCGGCTGCCCCATCCGGTAGCATAAAGTGATTCATGCCGCCAATGCCAGTCCGGCTGTCGCGAATACACGCCGACACACAGGAACCAAGCACGGTGACAATGAGCATGTCTTTGTCGGTGTAGTAATACTCCCCTGGCGATATTTTGGCGGCGTTCGTGTTAAACGTTCTGTCAAAATACAGGGTGGTTGAAATTTCTTCTTGCATAACACTCATGACGGTTTCCGATGCGTAAATAGGCTGGAACGTGCCGCGCCACTGGTTTTTAATTTATAAACGGTTTTCCCCAGCAATTGCAGGTGGTCAGACACATACAAAAAGTTTTCTGAATGTCCGGCCAGCAACAAGCTGTCTTCGTGCATCAAGGTCACAAATTTCTCGATAATTTTGCCTTGTGTCGGCTTGTCAAAATAGATCATGACATTGCGACAAAAAATGACATCAAAGCCATCATGAAACGGCCATTGTGTATCCAGCAAATTGAGTTGATGAAAATGAATCAACTCACGAACGGCTTTCTTAACGCGGACCAATCCATCATGTTTCCCAGTGCCGCGTTCAAAAAACTTACGCACCCTGCCGTCGTCCATTTTCTTCACTCGATCCAAAGGATAAACCCCTGCCGCGGCTGTCGCCAGCACATTGGTATCAATGTCTGTAGCGATGATTTCCACGGGTGGTTTGAGTGAATTAAAGGCCTCGCAGGCAGTCATTGCGATCGAATAAGGTTCTTCGCCGGTGGATGCCGCTGAACACCAAATACGGATCGGTTTTGCTGGTTTGCGAGCAGCCAGTTTGCTTAAATGCTCTGCCAATATCGGAAAGTGATGTTCTTCCCGAAAAAATGAGGTTAGATTCGTGGTCAGTGCATTCGTAAACGCCTGCCACTCCTCCGGTTGATTACGATTTTCTAGCGTATCCAGATACTGCTTAAAACTAAGCATATCCAGAGCGCGTAAACGCCTGCCGATCCTGCTGTACACCATATCGGTCTTTGCATCGGATAATGAAATGCCTGCATGGCGATAAATCAGACTTTTAATTCTGACAAAATCATCGCGCGTAAACAAAAACTCGCGCTCTTCCTGTTCTTGTTTTTTGAGTGCATTCACTTCGTTATCCTATGCAAATCCGTGGGTTAACATCGCCTGGCAGTTATGCCTTGGTGGTGCCGATACGGTCTTTCATTTGAGAAATAGCCAATTCAATCTGCTTTTCTTCTTTGGCTTTGGCTTCAGCGCTGGTGCGTGCATATTTGCTACGCTCTTGCATTTGTGAGATCGCTAATGCAGCCGCTTGATCATCTGCACGACGATTCTGCGCTTCAGGGGTTTGTGCAGCAAATGGATGCAAGGCTTGTTTGTATTGTTTCACTACGTCAGCCGCCTTAGGTTCGCGGTTCACTGCAGATTTAATCGCCATTTTAGTTGCGCGATAGTTCCAGTCCTGAATACGGTCATCCATGTCGGCTTTGCTGTCAATAAACACGCCCACGCAAATAAATACGTCATCTGCTTCTTCCAATGGAATCGTGCCGTCTGCAACGCAATCCATCACTGCCATGGCCACGCCACGTTGTGCTGGGCCAAACATTTGTGTGGCTTGACGACCGTCTTTGATGGTCACTTTGTTAAACATCACTGTGTTTGGTTTGACCATCAGGTTTGGCGCTGCAATCGCCAATAAACCGTTAACGCCTTGTTTTTGGTCGGTGAGCGTACGACAAAATGCGTCTTCTGCAGCGCTACCGCGTGGGCCCATCACTAAGTCAATGTGTGCCACATTTTTCAAATCCAAGCCACCCTCTGGGCGATCTTCGATTACCAAACCTTCACCAATTAATACTCGATCAATCACTGCCATTTTCATTACTCCTGATAAAAAAGTACTACTTAATTAAAGGGCAATCATTCCGCTGCCCTAACCGTTGCTGACCTGACGATATTCATCGTTCCAGCCTGCATTTCCTACTTGATGGCGAGACTGGTTTGTTGCCTGTCCCTCCACAATAAATACGCTTACTGCCGTTGCCAGCTCATTGGCGTGGTCCATCAGTGACTCTGCAGCAGCGGCGGCTTGCTCCACTAACGCTGTGTTCTGCTGCGTCACATCATCCATGCGAATCACTGCGTCATTGACCATGGCAATGCCCGCGCTTTGCTCGTTTGAAGCAGACGCGATTTCACTGATGATGACGCTGACCCGTTTCACCGAATCTACAATCTCGTGCATGGTGTTGCCCGCTTGCTCGACTTGACGGCTACCTTCTGCCGTTTTGTTGACAGAGTCGGTAATTAATTCTTTGATTTCACGTGCAGCCACCGATGAACGTTGTGCCAAATTGCCTACCTCATTGGCCACCACAGCGAAACCTCGACCTTGCTCGCCTGCTCTGGCGGCTTCAACCGCGGCGTTTAGTGCCAGAATATTGGTCTGGAAAGCGATGCTGTCGATGACCGTGATAATGTCTTCAATTTTGTGCGCACTCTCGTTAATGTCGCTCATGGTCGTCACCACCGCATTGACCACATCGCCCCCTTTGACCGCGACGGTGGATGCCTGCGCGGCAAGATGATTGGCTTGTTTCGCGTTTTCGGCGTTTTGTTTCACGGTGGATGCCAGTTCTTCCATGCTAGAAGCGGTTTTCTCAAGGTTTGCGGCCTGATCTTCTGTGCGACGGCTGAGGTCAGCATTGCCTTGCGCAATTTCTTTGGCGGCGATGTTGATGGATTCTGCCGCTGCCTTCACGGTTAATACTGGCTCCACAATCATGTCGAGCGTCTGGTTCATGCCTTCAACAATTTTGCGGTAGTCGCCGGGATGTTGCGCGGCATTGGCACGCACTGTCACCCTACCTTCACGGGCCGCTTCAGCTAACATCTGCGCGTCAGCATTCAATGCTTTCAGGTTGGCGCGTACCTGTTCAATCGTTTGGTTGATTTGGGCTTTTTGACCAGGAAACTGCTCCAGCGGCGCATCAAAATTGCCGTCACCAAAAGCTTGCACACAGGCCATGGCTTTTTGGTTTAGGCTAATATGCCCTGCAACAATCTGATTAATACTTGAAGCCAGCACGGAAAACTGACCTTTAAACATGTCTGCACGCAAGGTCATGTCGATATTGCCTTTTTCGTGCTCGTCGTTCACCCAATTCACAGAGTCGACAATACCCTTCAGATTGCCACGGATGCGATCAACACTCTTGTTCATCGCCGCTTTGTGGCCTGGCATGGCTTGTAATTGTGCGGTCAAGTCACCACGACCGATGTTATCCATCACCGCGATAAACTGATCCGTGTCGTTGACATAGGCTTGAACCATATCATTGACCCCTTGGCCAACCTCTTTAAAGTCACCATCCAGTTGGTCGATATTCAGTTTCACATCACTTTCGCCCTGTGCATGCGCTGCGGCCATGTGTGACAAATCAGAAAGCAGCGTTTTGACGTTGTTTTTCAGGTTATCGAAGCTCGCATTGAGGATGCCTAAATCCCCTGGCAACGGATCCAGCTGCACACTAAAATCCCCTTGCCCCAGCAAATGCAAAGAGGCACTGGTTTTATGCAAAATTTCAACATGCATCGCCAGCATACGATTGATGTCTTGCGCCATATTGCGATATTCACCACTGAATTGGCTCACATCAATCACCGCTTTGATATTGCCCTTGGCATGCTCCGCTTCCACGTGAGCCATTTGCGCATCTAGGGCTTTCAGGGTAGCTTTTGCCTGATTTAATGCATGAATCACATTCGATTCACCCATGCGATCTGCCATGGCAGTACCGTTAAAGTCACCTTGGGCGATGCCTTTTGCCGCATCTAGCGCTTGATAAGTTTCACCACCGACATTCCGTCTGATGGTCGAGATGAGTAATGTGCCAACAACGGCCGTCAATAGGATCAAGCCGATATTCAAGCCATAGTTCAGCCAGTCGTTGCGGTTGATCAATACGGGTGTCTCTTGTTCAATACGAGCAGCGCCTTCACTCGCTTGTTTCACCACTGTATCGACGGCGGCTCTATGTTTTTGATAGGCGACTTGTAAGTGATCCAGTGCTTGGTCTATCTGCTTTTTATCACCGCTGCGGATCGCTGGAATGACCTCTTGATCACGCACTTTAAAAAACGCAACGCCAGTGTCAAACAATGGGCCTACTGTGCTGGTTTTTAAGGGGGATTCAGGTAATTGCTTTTGCCAATAAACATGACGCTGCTCAAAGTCAGCTTGCAGCGTGTTGCCTTTGTCGATCAAGGTTTGCAAGGACTGATTATTTAATGAGACCATCTCAAGCACGGTCAACCAAGATTCGATCAGATACTCAGGCGGCGGTAAAATATCCGCAATCAAATCTTTGTGATTGATGATTTGCTGATAATGCGCACCATTGATAGCCACTTCACGGTCACTGATGTTATCCAGATAACTGGTGGCAATGATGCCAGCACTGAGGATAGTCAGCATCAACCCTAACTGCGATGTCAGTTTCATGCGGGATAATTTTCCCGTCCATGCACTCAACGGTAGCGAGGACATATATGCGACTCCTTCATTGTGTTGATCCTAAAGACTTGCCTGTATGTTTTCTTTAACGGCCTATATCGGTGATTATTCAACATTCAATGCAGAATTGAATTGCCTGTCAAAAGGGGAATCTCGGCTCTTTTAGTGTAATTGCAGGGCTAAAGAAATCTGAATCTGCGTATTGAGCCACCATGGATTTGCTGCTGTGGGTTTGTAACAGATGGACGAAAAAAAACCGGCTGCATCAGCAGCCGGTTCAGTGGTTTTAACCCCCTTGTTAAAACTCTTCCCAATCACTATCATCGGTGCCCGTTTTGGCTGATACCTTGGTGGCACTTGGTGAGGATTGTGGTTTATCTACATAACCCGCTGGCGGTGCTACTGGGCGCCCTGTCGGACGACTCGTTTGCGTGTTTCCGCGGCTGGCAGATGGCGTGTGACTCGTATGGCTTTTAAAGCTGGTGCTCTGTTTTGCTTGGCTAAAGCCACCGCCCACACGACCCTCCAGTTTAAACTGACTAATCACCTCTGCCAGTTGGTTGGCCTGATCGACCAGCGATTCAGCTGCCGCGGCGGCTTCTTCCACCAATGCGGCGTTTTGCTGCGTGGTTTCATCCATACTGGTCACGGCTTGGTTCACTTGATCAATGCCAGTGGTTTGCTCGTTAGACGCTGCTGAGATTTCACTGATGATGTCTGCCACACGCTGCACCGATGACACCACTTCTTCCATGGTGTTGCCTGCGTTTTCAACCAGTTTGGTGCCTTCGGTGGTTTTGTTCACAGAGTCGGTAATCAGTTCTTTAATCTCTTTAGCAGCACTGGCGGAACGTTGTGCTAAGTTGCGTACTTCCCCCGCCACCACCGCAAAGCCACGGCCTTGCTCACCGGCACGCGCCGCTTCAACCGCTGCGTTCAAGGCCAAAATATTGGTCTGGAAGGCAATGCCGTCAATGACCGAAATAATGTCCTCAATCTTTTTCGCGCTTTCGTTAATCGCACTCATGGTGGCGACCACTTCATTGACCACTTCACCGCCCTTCACTGCCACGCCAGAGGCGGTCAGTGCCAGTTGGTTTGCCTGTTTAGCGTTCTCAGCGTTTTGTTTCACGGTAGAGGCTAACTCTTCCATGCTGGCTGCGGTTTCTTCGAGGCTAGAGGCTTGTTGCTCGGTACGGGCAGACAAGTCTGAGTTACCACTTGAAATCTCATTGGCCGCGGTGGTGATGGTTTCCACTGCCTCGGTCACTGCGATGATCGGCTCGACGATCATGTCCAGCGTGTTGTTTACGCCTTCGATAATCTTACGGAAATCACCATTGTGTTTATCGACATCGGCCCGCACGGTAATTCGACCTTCTTTAGAGGCTTCTGCCAGCATGCTGGTATCCGCCACCAACGCATTTACCGCTGCAATGCTGGTGTTCAGGTTGTTGATGATCTCGCTGTAATCACCAGGGTAGTATTCAGAAATCGTGTCTGGAATCTGGCCTTTGGCAATCTGATCCAACGTTTCAGAGGTCACGGTTAATGGTTTCACCACGGCTTCTAACGTGCCATTCAAGCCTTCGATCACCTTACGGAAATCGCCGTTGTGCAGCGCGGTATCTGCGCGGGTCGATAATTGGCCGTTTTGTGCTGCTTGGGCCAGTTTGTTTGCATCTGCTACCAGTGCGTTCACCGCAGCGATACAGGTGTTTAAGTTGTTGATGATCAAGCTGTAATCACCAGGATATTGCTCTTGAATGGTGCTTGGAATAATGCCTTTGGCGATATTATCCAGATAGTTGGAGGTCACGTTTAGGGGTTTCACTACCGCGTCCAAGGTGCCGTTCATGCCTTGCACAATCGCTCTAAAGTCGCCTTGGTGCTGGCTGGCATCTGCGCGAGTAGACAAATTACCTTCTACCGCTGCATGTGCCAAGGCATCCGCATCGTTGACCAGTCGTTTAATATTGCCACGCACTTGCTCAATCGCTTCATTCACAAATGCTTTTTTACCTGGGAACTGCTCCAGCGGTAAATCCAGATTACCTTCACCAAACGCTTTTACCACTTCAATGGCGCTGCGGTTCATCGCAATGTGGCCTGCGACCATTTTATTGATGCCGGCTGCCATCTCAGCATAGCCACCCTTAAAGCGGGTTTGGTCCACCGTACAGTCAATATCGCCTTCGTCATGTTGCTGGCTCACGTAATTGAGCGATTGCACCAACCCATCTAGCGTGCGTTGCAATACGCGGATCGAGTAAGCTGCGCTCGACTTGTCGTCTTCAGGCAACACAATCTTCTGATTTAAATTGCCTTCGGCAAAGTTACGCGCAATCTGTGTTAAATCTGCAGGCTCCATGCCTAGTTGCTTGAATATATTACGTTTGATGTAGATGCCGATGGACACAACAAACGCCAATGCAGTGAGCGCAATACCGATCAACATAAATAATGCGGTTTGTTTAACACTGGCTGCCTGGCTCGCACTGTCTTTGGCCAATTTGTTATTAAACACACGGTGCTCGCGGATGGCGTTTTGTACGCCCTCAATCACCGCTTGGTTTGCCAACAACGCGTCTCTCGCCTCGGTTTTTTTGTTTGAGAGGGAGAGCGTTAAAGTATTGCTACCCAACACATCGTAGGCCTTAATGGCAGCATAATCCTTATCCAAAAACTGCTTGTCTTCAGAATCACTGATGTAATTGTCGTAGCGCTTTAACGCGGCCATCAATTTGCCATGCGTTTCGGCCACTTCTTTTTCGATCACCTGCATTTTGGCGTTATCGGTATTGAGCATGTGCTGCCAGATCAAGCTATTCAGCTTCTCAAACTCACGCAGTGAGTCATCAAGCACCTCGATACTTGGGGCAGCCATTTCGTTTCCAAAGTTAGTGTATTTAAATACACGTTCAGTTTGAAAATAGCTGATGCCGGCTAGCAGGAACAAGCCTGCAGCTGCTACGGCAATCAGAATATATATTCTTTTAGCAACGGTCATAATGTAGACTCCAAATCCATTGTATTTTTTAGCCCCTAATTAGGCTCTCTTATATTGTCTATTAACGCTTTGATTCGTCATGCTCAAATAAAGCAGCATTTCGCCCTTCTTTTCCGACTAAAGTTTTCCTACTGCTACCCCGGGTCATTGTTTTGCGAGACCGCGTAAAAAATCCCCCAAACTGCTGGGGGATTTTCACTTAGTCAACGAAATTATTTCTTCGCTTTTGAAGCGTCAGCCACTTCAACTTTTTTCTTAGAAGCACCTGCTTCAGCAACGGCATCGCCTTTCATGTGTGCAGAAGTCAGCTCTGGGCTGCCCTCTTCATAACAAACGCGACCCATCATCGATACGGTACACACTTCAGCAGCAAAAATAGGCGCTGAGAAAGCAGATAACGCAACGATCGTAAGGGCTGTGTTTAAAGTTTTTTTCATAAAGTCTCCATAAAAATTGAACAGGGGTATCAGTGGTTATTAATTACCACTTATTCACTTTTACGGCGGATTTTCATCAATCTTTAGCACTAAATTGTTTATTTAATCAATTAAATGTAAAAAAACCGGTTGCAATCGCAACCGGTTCATTCAGTAGCCTAGTTGGGTCAAAACGTTTCCCAATCACCGTCATCCGTGCCTGTTTTTTTAAATGCCCCAGACATAGCCGGCCGAACGAGCGGCGGTGAATGTCCATGACCACTCCCTGCAATCAAACGAGATAATTGATCAATCGCGGCATGGGTCTGTTTAGATTTTCTGGCAAAATCCCCGCCTAATAAAAATTTCGCTTTATCGATCTTGCGTTGGGCAACGCAGCTCACAATCTCACCCACACTTTGGTGAAAATGTGCATGCGCCTCTTTCAACTCGCGGTACTCTTTACGGTGTCCATGTTGCTGTTTACCCTCGCCATAAATCCACTGCCCTAACTCGCATTTATGATCACTTGCGGCCTCGACTGGATTAATCGGCTCACGCTCACGACCGTTCATATAATCAATCAAGCGCGTTTTCCATTTGGCATGTGCCGCATTTGCATCATCCAAAGAGAACTTTTTTGACGGGGCCTCCGTACTTCTTTGACCAACATTTGACTCGGTTCTGAATGTGGTCGTGTGTGTAGCTCGATTGCCTCTATTCACCGGTTGATGACCGCGCCCTTCAAGCTTGAATTGACTAATGACTGCCCCCAGCTGGTTGGCCTGATCGACCAGCGATTCCGCTGCCGCGGCTGCTTCTTCGACTAACGCGGCGTTTTGTTGCGTGGTTTCATCCATGCTGGTCACGGCTTGGTTCACTTGATCAATGCCAGTGGTTTGCTCGTTAGACGCTGCTGAGATTTCACTGATGATGTCTGCCACACGCTGCACCGATGACACCACTTCTTCCATGGTGTTGCCTGCGTTTTCAACCAGTTTGGTGCCTTCGGTGGTTTTGTTCACAGAGTCGGTAATCAGCTCTTTAATCTCTTTGGCAGCACTGGCGGAACGTTGTGCCAGGTTGCGTACTTCACCCGCCACCACCGCAAAGCCACGGCCTTGTTCACCGGCACGCGCCGCTTCAACCGCAGCGTTCAAGGCCAGAATATTGGTCTGGAAGGCAATGCCGTCAATGACCGAAATAATGTCCTCAATCTTTTTCGCACTTTCGTTAATCGCACTCATGGTGGCGACCACTTCGTTCACCACTTCGCCGCCCTTCACTGCGACACCAGAGGCGGTCAGTGCCAGTTGGTTTGCCTGTTTAGCGTTTTCAGCGTTTTGTTTCACGGTTGAGGCTAACTCTTCCATGCTGGCTGCGGTTTCTTCGAGGCTAGAGGCTTGTTGCTCGGTACGGGCTGACAAGTCTGAGTTACCACTTGAAATCTCATTGGCCGCGGTGGTGATGGTTTCCACCGCTTCGGTCACGGCGATGATCGGCTCGACGATCAGATCCAGCGTATCGTTAAAGCCTTGAATAATGTCGCGGAAACCGCCCGGATGGCGCGCTGCGTCAGCGCGCACGGTAATACGCCCTTCTTTAGAGGCTTCTGCAAGCATTAAAGTATCTTCGTTCAACGCTTTCAGGTTTTGACGAATGTGCTCAATCGACACATTAATAAAGGCTTTTTTGCGTGGGAAGCTTTCTAACGGCGCGTCAAAATCCCCCTCGCCCAGGCTGCTCACGCAAGCGATCGCTTTTTTCTTGGTATTGATATGTTCAGCCACCATGTCATTCACGCCAATCGCCATCACTTGGTAGGCACCTTGGAATTTGCTGGTATCAATCCGCACATCAATCTCACCGATATCGTGCTCTGAGCTCATGTGATTCATTTCTGAAATGAGTGCGTTAATCGCGTCTATACACTGGTTTAAATTGTTTTTAATGGTATTGAAATCACCTTGGTATTCATTGGTGATTTTGGCTGGGATGTCACCTTTAGCAATATCGTCAATATAACGCGCCGTCAAATTCAATGGCGTGATCAACGCATCCAGTGTGTTATTCATGCCCTGTACAATCAAACTGAAATCGCCATGGTATTTGCTCGCATCGGCGCGCGCTGACAAATTGCCACTGACAGCGCCATGCGCCAATGCATTCACATCACTGACCAATGCTTTAATATTGGTTCTGACCTGCTCAATCGCCTGATTCACAAATGCTTTTTTGCCTGGAAACTGCTCTAAAGGCACATTAAGATTGCCTTCACCAAACGCTTTTACCACTTCAATGGCACTTCGGTTCATGGCAATGTGACCCGCCACCATCTTGTTGATGCCGGCTGCCATCTCAGCATAACCACCCTTAAAGCGGGTTTGGTCTACCGTGCAGTCAATATCGCCTTCATCGTGCTGTTGGCTGACGTAGTTAAGTGATTGAACCAACCCATCCAGGGTGCGTTGCAGGCTAACGATTGAAGAGGCTACACTGGTTTTATCATTCGCCGCTAAGGTGATTTTCTGGTTCAAATTGCCCTCAACCAGATTGCGGGCAATCTGACTCAATTCGTCAGGCTCAACGCCTAATTGCGCACGCAAGCGTTTGGTGATCATCATGCCCAGGGTGATGATGGCGCCTAAACACAACAAAGCAATGATGGCAGACTGCCAAACCGCACTCGTCTTAATACTAGCAGCATGCTCTGCCATGGCTAAGCCAGTGTTCTGATTAAACACCATGTGTTCATCGAGTTTGTCCGTAATTTGGATTGCCAATTTATCGACTTCTTTTAATGTGAGCGCGGCTTCTGGGGCACCTGCGTCCGATAAACGGATGACATTGGCCATTTGCTCAAAGTACTGATTGAACATGATTTTTTCGGCATTCAGCATGGCTCGATCTTGACTATCGACAATCAACGCTTCGTATTTTTTAATTGCCTCGTCTACCACCGCTTTGCGTTCTTGAATTTGACCGCTTAGCTTTTCCTTTTCAGCAGGCGTGGTTGCATTCACGTGACGCAGCACGTTGAGACGCAAGCGTTGATAATAATTCTCCGCTTTTGACAGCTCTAAAATACTTGGGATGATATTCACGTTTGCCTGATTGGTCGTCTCAAACACCTTGATAATCTCACTCAAAGTGACGCCAATCAAAATCACCAATGCTAAGGCGCACGTGGCGATTAAGAGGTACATCCGTTTTGCAATAGTCATGTTTGTTCCTAATCGATGTTGACTGAATCATTACACTTACATACGCCTGATTATGCCAAATTCACTTTGCGCGATATTCAATAATCAAACGGCGTTTTATGGCTCAGTTCAACCGCAAAACAAACGATAAGTATGCGCACTAGATACAAAAAAACCGGCAGCATTTGCTACCGGTTTTGTGATGAAGCTGCGCGTTTTAAAAGGATGCCCAATCACTGTCATCGGTGCCAGTTTTGGCAGAGGGATTCAATGGCGTGCTTGTCGATTGTGGTTTATTTGAGTGGCCAGCTGGTGGTGCGATCGCCCGACCAGTGGATCGTCCACTGTTCGCGTTTCCACGTGACTTCCCGGCACCCACTGCGTGGGCAACACTCGCACGGCCTTCCAGTTTAAATTGGCTAATCACTGCACCCAGTTGGTTGGCCTGATCGACCAGTGATTCCGCTGCCGCGGCTGCTTCCTCCGCCAGTGCCGCGTTTTGTTGCGTGGTTTCATCCATGCTGGTCACGGCTTGGTTCACTTGATCAATGCCAGTGGTTTGCTCGTTAGACGCTGCCGAGATTTCACTAATAATGTCTGCCACACGCTGCACCGATGACACCACTTCTTCCATGGTGTTGCCTGCGTTCTCAACCAGTTTGGTGCCTTCGGTAGTTTTGTTCACAGAGTCGGTAATCAGTTCTTTAATCTCTTTAGCAGCACTGGCTGAACGTTGTGCTAAGTTGCGTACTTCCCCCGCCACCACCGCAAAGCCACGGCCTTGTTCACCAGCACGCGCCGCTTCAACCGCTGCGTTCAAGGCCAGAATATTGGTCTGGAAGGCAATGCCGTCAATGACCGAAATAATGTCCTCAATCTTTTTCGCACTTTCGTTAATCGCACTCATGGTGGCGACCACTTCGTTCACCACTTCGCCGCCCTTCACTGCGACACCAGAGGCGGTCAGTGCCAGTTGGTTTGCCTGTTTAGCGTTTTCAGCGTTTTGTTTCACGGTTGAGGCTAACTCTTCCATGCTGGCTGCGGTTTCTTCGAGGCTAGAAGCTTGTTGCTCGGTGCGGGAAGACAAGTCTGCGTTACCACTTGAAATCTCATTGGCCGCGGTGGTGATGGTTTCCACTGCCTCGGTCACTGCGATGATCGGCTCGACGATGATATCGAGGGTGTGATTTACACCGTCAATGATCTTACGGAAATCACCCTGATGTCTGTCAGCATCCACACGCACTGTAATACGCCCCTCATTCGCGCCTCGGTTAACTGATTCACATCGGTAATCAGTTCTTTAAGATTGCTACGCACTTGTTCGGTTGTCGTATTGATCTCACCTTTTTTACCTGGCCAGCGCGCCAGTGGCAGATCAAAATTACCCACACCAAAGCCTTCAACCACCTGCATTTGCGCGCGATATTTGTTTTATTAACGGAGGTCGGGTTGAAATATTTAGCTCCTTTGGTAACGCTGCGACCGATTCCATGCATTATTTCAAACACTGCAATCAGCGCATCTCTGCCGCGCTGAGCCACTTTGGTGGCAGTTATCGCGAACTGATGGGCCTTTTTCGCATTTTTAGCGTTTTTTGACCCTATCAGCGAGTTGCCCCATGCGAGGTGCGGATCATTCGTACAAATGTGATTTTTGTTCATTAAGAACTTTCACGCTTTTTTTTGCATGTTTTAAAGCGTTGCATTTCATAACGGGTAACCAATGATGGCAGAAGCCCATAACATTAAACCTTCAATCAGGGCATGCACCACTTTCAGAAGTCTTTGCGTCATGGGCTTTTCCTTTCACAGAAATAAGCTTTCTTGGGTGAAACGTAGCCTAAAACTCTTCCCAGTCTTGGTTATCGGTGCCAGTTTTGGCCGCAGGCGCCGCTTTGAAACTATTGGCTGGTGCCTGAGTAACCGCTTTTGGTTTAATGGCTGCAGCAGGTTTGGTAGGACGACTCACCACCGGCGCACGCACCGCTGTGTTGCGTGAGGAATGCGCGCCATCGCGGATGGTAAATCTATTGACGGTATCCATCAGATTACCGGCTTGCTCCACCAGTGATTCTGCGGCTGCGGCGGCTTCTTCCACCAAGGCGGCATTCTGTTGGGTGACTTCATCCATATGATTGACCGCATCGTTAACCTGATTGATGCCTGAGCTTTGTTCGGCAGACGCTGCTGTAATCTCGCTCATGATATCGGTCACGCGCTGCACCGAAGTCACCAACTCTTGCATGGTTTGGCCGGCACTCTCCACCAGTTTGGTTCCATCGGTAGTTTTGCTCACAGAGTCTGAAATCAGCTCTTTAATTTCTTTGGCAGCACTGGCCGAACGTTGCGCCAGGTTGCGCACCTCACCCGCCACTACTGCAAAGCCGCGGCCTTGCTCACCAGCGCGTGCAGCTTCAACCGCCGCGTTGAGTGCCAAAATATTAGTTTGGAAGGCAATGCCATCAATCACTGAGATAATGTCCTCAATTTTGCGGGCACTGTCATTAATGGCGCTCATGGTGGTGACCACATTACCTACCACGGTACCGCCACGAATGGCGACTTGTGAAGCTGCTTCAGCCATTTGGTTAGCTTGACGCGCATTTTCGGCGTTTTGTTTCACGGTTGAGGCCAACTGCTCCATACTGGACGCAGTTTCTTCCAAATTCGACGCTTGCTGTTCGGTACGGCTAGACAAGTCGTTGTTACCGCTAGAGATCTCCTGCGCAGCGGTATTGATGGTTTCACCAGCCTCACGCACATTGCCCAGAATATCGGTCATGATGTCGAGCAATTGATTAATTGCGCTCATGGTTTCAACCGCTGCACCATGCGCGGTGGATGTGTCCAATCTCGAGGTGATATCCCCATCTACTGCCAGCTTCAATACTTCTTTGATTTGGTTATCGACGCGTTTTTCTTGTGTCAAATCTACCCACTCAACCACGGTACCCAATCGATCTCCGTTGACGTCAAAAATCGGGTTGGCAGTCAGGCGGAAAAACATATCGCCAACGCCCAGTTCGGTCTGGTGTTTGCCGGTTAAATGCCCGAGCAAGTTGCGTTGGTGCGATGGATTTTTGTGGAACAGATCAAAATTTTGCCCGACCAAGTTTTCAGCGTCGAAGTGCGGGAACATTTGTCTGAATGTTTTACTGGATTCGCGCATCAGTGTCAGCGCGGCTGGGTTCATATAAGTGATAATACCGTCTTTGTCCGCCATCATTAAGCAATTTGATGAGGCTTCAAGTGCATTTTTAATCATGGTCGCTTCGCGGGCCTTAACCTTTTGCGCTTGATCAGCCAATACCGCTTTTGTGATGTCTGTCGAAAAATTCACTACGCTTACGGGTTTACCATCCAAACCAATAATCGGATTGTAGGAAGCTTGCAAATAGATATCTTGGCCTTGTTTACCATAGCGGTGATAGACGCCGACATCGGCCTCGCCCCGCTGTAATTTTGCCCAGAAATCTTTGTATTCTTGAGTGGCTTTGTAACGCTCGCTGACAAACATGCTATGTGGCTTACCCACCACTTCGCTCAGGCTGTACCCGGTTAAGGCCAGAAAGTTTTGATTAGCAGTGAGCACATTGCCGCTGACGTCAAATTCGACCACGCCTTGTGATTGGTTAATGGCCTCGACTTGCCCCTGAAAATTCAATTGTTTTTGTTTTTCTTCAGTGATGCAGTAAGAGTAAACTTTGACTTTTGCCACTTCTCCGCCGGCGCCTACAATCGGCACATAACTGGTGCTAAACCAGAATTCGCTGCCATTTTTTGCCACACGGCAAATTTCTAGCTTGGCATTCTGGCCTTTGTTCAGAGTTTCCCATAGTTTTTTGTATTCCGGGCTTTGCGCAGTATTCGGCTTCAATAGCATGGAGATATGTTTGCCCACTACTTCGTTTTGGCTGTATCCGAGCGGTTTCAAAAAGAGGTCATTGCACTCAAGAATATGGCCTTGAAGGTCGCATTCCATCACACCAAATGATTGATTGAGCGCTTGTTCTTCTTCTTGCAGTGAGAGGTTGCGTTGTTTATCGGTGGTGATATCCGTCAGATAGGCAACCACTTTGACCAACTGGCCGCCGCTCATGACGGGCGCATAATAGCCTTGGAACCAGACCTCATGGCCGGCTTTATCGCACAAGTTAAACGCACCGACTTGCGATTTTCCACTCTGTAGTGCAGACCAGAACTGTTCATACTCCGGTTTCGCAGACTGTGCACGGGTCAGCAACGCACGATGATGTTGTCCGACCAGCTCTTTATCACTATAGCCAAGCGAACGACATAAGTTGTCATTGACGTGGCTAATATCCCCTTTGGCATTGAGTTCGACGATCGCACGCGCTTTGTTGATTTCGGATTTGAGGGCGCTAAATTCAGCCACTTGATCCAAGACATTGCGATACTCCCGAGTGCTGGCTGCCAACTTATTCACGATGGTAGAAAACATAATTGATATCCTTGTAAATATATCTCTTCGAATAGTTATCGTGCTTTTGTGATGTTGCAGCCAAGCACTGTTTAATTATTTTAATGGTGGTGGATTAATGCACTGCGGCTTCCATCAGTTGCATTTCTTCGCTGGTCATTAGTTTGTCGATATCGACCAGAATCAGCATTTCTTGCTCAATGGTGGCGAGGCCCACGATGTATTTCGTATCAATGCGCGTTACCAGTGATGGCACTTCACGCAGGTGTTCTTCGCGCAACTCACGCACATCGGATACGCCATCGACGACGATGCCAACAATCCTGCCGTTGAGATTTAGAATAATCACCACCGTGAATTCGTTGTATTCGACTTTGCCCAAATTGAACTTGATGCGGAGATCCACAATCGGCACAATCTTGCCGCGCAAGTTAATGACGCCTTTGATGAAAGAAGGCATGTTGGCGATTTGCGTCACCGCGTCGTAGCCACGGATCTCTTGCACCTTAAGAATCTCGATGCCGTATTGCTCGCTGCCCAACACAAAGGTGAGGTACTCACCTGCGGCCGTTTTTAAGGCATTGCCAGCGTTGCCGCCCAAGGCGTTGCTCATTTCTGTCGTTGTAGTCATTGCATATGCTCCTTATGCATTGATGGTGTTTTGTGAAGTTAAAAAGTTTTGGTTGGAAAATGCGGTTCCGCCCGTCACATAATTAGTGGTTTGCCCCATTTGGATAATGGCTGGAACATCGAGAATCAATGCCACTGAGCCATCGCCCATGATGGTGGCGCCAGACACGCCAGGAATCCGTTTGAAATTGGTCTCCAGGCTCTTGATCACCACTTGTTGCTGGCCGACCAAACGATCAACAAACAAGGCAGATTTCTTGCCATCGGCTTCCAAAATCAACAACACACCATCGGTGGGGCTGGTAATTTGGGTCGGGTGATTAAATAAGGCGTGTAACGCGATAATGGGTAAATATTCCCCACGCACATGCACCATCAAGCCTTCACCAGTGACGGTTTTTAAATCCTCAGCGCGTGGCTGCAGGGTCTCGACAATCAGGTTCAATGGCACCACGTAGACACTCTTGCCGAGTGAAACAGACATGCCGTCCAAAATGGCTAAGGTCAATGGCAGTGAGATTGAGATCGTTGTGCCATAACCCAGCGCTGAGCGAATCTCAATATTGCCGCCCATGGCGGTAATGTTTCGTTTAACCACATCCATGCCCACCCCACGGCCAGACACGTCTGTGACCACCTCTGCTGTGGAGAAACCAGGTGCAAAAATCAGGCTATAGACTTCGGCGTCAGTCATGCTTTCGTTGACTGGCAAGCCGTTAGAGGCCGCTTTGGCTAATATACGTTCACGGTTGAGACCACCGCCATCATCGGTCACTTCGATCACAATACTGCCGCCTTTGTGCGCAGCAGACAGCGTTAAGGTACCGCTCTCAGGCTTGCCTCTCTCGCGGCGCACCTCCGGTTTTTCAATGCCATGGTCGACGCTATTACGCACTAAATGGGTTAATGGATCGACGATACGTTCAATCAAACTCTTATCGAGCTCTGTGGTGGCACCGCTGGTCACAAACTCGACTTTTTTGCCCAGTTTGCCAGCCAGATCGCGCACCATGCGTGGGAAGCGTGAGAACACAAAGTCCATCGGCATCATACGAATCGACATCACAGATTCTTGCAAATCACGTGTGTTGCGGGTTAACTGGCCGACGCTGTTAATTAATGCTTCGTTATCCACTGGGTCTAAGGCATTGACGCGCTGTTCAATCATCGCTTGGGTAATGACGAGTTCACCCACCAAGTTGATGAGTTGATCGACTTTTTCAATGCCCACGCGGATGGACGTACTTTCTGCGTTTTGTGTGGCTGCGGGCTTGTCAGATTCACGACGCCCTTGTTGGCGACGGTCATCTTTAGGTGCAGCCTCTGCAACGCTGGCAGCAGGCGTTGCCGCCACTGGCTCTGCGTTGGTTTTTGCGACGGCTGCAGCTGCATTATCATCACCAATCATTTGCGCTTTCGGCGCATCTGGATGTGGTTTAAATGGGGCGAAGAATCCATAGCCCTCTTCTTGCGAATCCTGACCGTTGCTCGCAAACAGGCCATAGCCCATCTCTTCGGCCACTTGCACCTTACCATTGTCTTTACTGCCCTCTGCGGTAACAGTTGCAGCAGCTTGCGCAGGCGGCGCGACAATTGGATCGTCATCGAAGAAACCGTAGCCGAGGTCAGCTTCAGCAACTGGCGCGGCTGCCACCGGCTGGGTGGCTGCGGCAGGCGGCGCGGTTTCAGCAACGGCTGGTTCACTGGCTGGTGCACCGCATACTTGGATCACCAAGGCATCGGCATCCACAATAAATGAACAGATAGACACGATGTCATCTGCACTCGAATCCGTTTTCACGATCAAGGCGTGCGCATTTTCGCCGCGAACATACGCCGCGACTTCGCCCAACAAAGCCAACTCGTCTTTTAGGTTGGCTAAATCTTTTTCGGTGACCGGAGGTAAACCGACGTCATAGAGGGTAAAGCCTTTGGCTTTTTCCTCGTCCGAAATGGTCAATGCGGGTTTTTCAGCGGCAATCTTCAATACTTCTGGCTCAGGCGTCGCGGCTGCAATCACCGGATCGACAGGAATCGCACCCTTGCCCTCTGACAAGGATTTCAACATCATGGCGACATCGCTGACTTGTTCAGCATTGACTTCTGAACCATGACGATGCCCATCCACTTGCATCTTGATCACATCTTTGGCGGCCAAAAATGCATCCACATGCTCGGTGGTGAGTGCCATCTCATTTTTGCGAAGCTTGTCGAGCAGGTTCTCTAGCACATGGGTAATTTCTGCCATGTCCATAAAACCAAACGTAGCGGCGCCCCCTTTAATAGAGTGTGCCGCTCTGAAAATTGCGTTTAACTGCTCAATATCAGGTGCTTCTACATCGATACCAAGCAACAGATGCTCTGCTTCGGCCAATAACTCTTCGGCTTCATCAAAGAACACCTCATAAAACTGGCTCATATCCACGGTCATTGTTTACTCCAGTCCCTTAACCAGCGATGCTTAGGCACCGATTACTTTTTGAACAACTTCAATCAAACGTTTTGGATCAAACGGCTTTACCAACCAGCCATTCGCGCCTGCGGCCTTGCCTTTTGCTTTCATCTCATCAGACGATTCTGTGGTCAGCATCAAGATCGGCACTTTTTGATAAGACGCCAGCGTGCGTAAGTTGGTGATCAGTGTCAGGCCATCCATTACCGGCATGTTTTGATCAGTCAGTACCAGGTCTACAGTTTTCTCTTTGGCTTTGTTTAAGCCATCTTGACCGTCTACCGCCTGCACCACATCATAACCAGCCGCTTTCAGACTAAAAGCCACCATCTGACGCAATGAGCCGGAATCGTCTACTGTTAAAATTGTTTTCGCCATGTTTGATTCGCCTTTTTCACTAATTTTGTAAAACGCCGCTGTATTAAAATAAATCGATATCGCCTGTCGCGAGATCTTGCTGATTCACTGACTTGCGTAAATGCCCGGTCAAATGCTGGCTACCCTGATCAAAGTTCTGATTGAGTTGCATGATAAATCGCCCGATTTCCTCGTGTTCATCCTCGGCCGCCATCGGAAACTGATGGCTAGACAACTCGTGCAGCAACTCTTTTAAGCCATTGACCCGGTGTATCGTGCGTTGCAACAATTGATTGGTCATGTCCTGAAACTGCATGCCGGTCACCACTTTATTAACCTCTTGGCCAATATTGTCTTGATACACCTGCAACTGTTGCATTTCTTCGGGCTGTAATTTACCGGCCTCGACCAACAACTGCACGGCAGCTTGCTGTTCCTGCAATTGGGCGTATACCGTCATAAAGCTGCCACTGAGTTTTTCAATCGCTTCATCCAGTAAAAAGGCTGTTTGTTGCAAGTCGGTTTCGATCTCGAGCAGATGCCAGTCACCATGACGCGATACCGCGGCCAGTAATTCTCTTAATTCTTCTATGGGCAATGTTTTCATAGTGGTCCTATCTTGCCTGATTTCCCTTTTTTTCAATCAAGAAATAAACCATATAAAAATGACTTACTTCTTGCACGCTTTTCAGTCAGCCTGTTTTATGGTGCAGGCTTGTCTGGAGTTTTCTGTAATGCCTGGACTTGTGATTGGTCATGCTCACTAACAGAAATCTGGTCGTTATCCTTCAACAATTGCTCTTCAGTGTCTTTGTTCATGACAATTAAACTGATGCGTCGGTTAATCGGATTAAACGGATTTTCTTTGTCCATCATGATGGCGGAGCCTAAACCGACCACTCGCATCAACTTGGTTTCATCCATGCCACCGTTAATCAGCTCGCGCCTGGAGGCGTTTGCCCGATCGGCTGAGAGTTCCCAGTTACTGTAGCCATGTTCGCCGTTCGCATAACCCGCGGCATCGGTATGGCCCGACAAACTAATTTTGTTGTCGACACCGTTGAGCGTTTTGCCGATCTCGCGCAAAATTTGTTTAGCATACGGTTGTAACTCAGCTTTGGCGTTTTCAAACATCGGGCGGTTTTGCTCATCGATAATCTGAATTCTCAATCCCTCGCTGGTGATGTCCAGCTTGAGTTGTGATTTAAATTGCTGCAAGGTCGGATTGTCTTCGATGGCTTGTTCAATCTTGGCTTTCAATGCCTCTAATTTAACTTTTTCGGCTTGTTTTAGCGCTTCTTTAACATCTTCAAGCTTAACCGTCTTCAGTTTGCCGGGGTCCCCTTCTACTGGCTTGACTTGCCCTTGCTTTTTGGTGACATCTTTGCCACCGGTATTTTTGAGCGCGGAGTCACTCTGGCCCATGGATGGCCCCATCAATACCATGTGTAAAGGGGTTTGAAAGTATTCTGCAATGCCTTCTTTTTGCGCTTTAGAGGTAGACCCTAGCAGCCACATCAGCAGAAAAAAGGCCATCATCGCCGTCACGAAGTCAGCATAGGCGATCTTCCAAGCACCACCGTGATGGCCACCGCCACTCTTTTTGATTTTCTTAACAATAATCGGGGCAATATGTTCTTCTGCCATGACGCTCTCCCGGCGGTCTTATGCGTGCACTTATTTAGATTTAGCCTGTTTGACGTGCTCTTCTAGCTCGGTGAATCCTGGGCGCTCGGTTGAATACAACACTTTGCGGCCAAATTCCACGGCAATCGGCGGCGCATAGCCGTTGAGGCTTGCCAGCAACACCACTTTGACCGTCTGAAAACTCTTACTCGACTCTTCTAGTTTTTGCTCTAACAAGCCGGACAAAGGCCCCACAAAACCATAAGCCAGCAAAATCCCCAAGAAGGTACCCACCAGCGCGTGAGCAATCAGAATACCGAGTTCGGCGGGCGGTAAAGCCACGTTTTCCATGGTGTGTACTACCCCCATCACCGCGGCAACAATGCCAAATGCAGGCAAACCATCCCCCAATTTGGCAATACAATGGGCGGGCACGTGGCCTTCCATATGGTGGGTTTCTAGCTCGTTATCCATCAAGTTTTCGACTTGAAAGGCGTCCATGTTGCCAGACACCATCAGACGTAGATAATCGGCAATAAACTCAACCAAGTGATGGTCATGCAAAATCGTGGGATATTTGCCAAATAAGGCACTCGACTCAGGATCCTCAATGTCTTTTTCAATCGACATTAAGCCATCCTTACGGATTTTGGTCAGTATCTCAAACAGCAACGCCAGTAAATCGAGATATAACTGTTTGTTGTATTTGGAACCCTTAAACAAGGTGGGGAGCGACTTGACCGTCGCTTTGATTGCCTTGCTGTCGTTGCCGACAATAAAGGCACCGAACGCCCCGCCAAAAATCATCATGACTTCAAGCGGTTGCCACAAGGCGCCTAAATGGCCGCCTGCGAGTGCATACCCCCCGAACACCATGCCACAAACGACGACATATCCAATAATGACAAACATGCTTTGACTCCACTTTTAGCAGTTAACTGTGGAAAGCATAGCAACGCACCACCAGATTCATTTATTGAAATAAAAGGCCTTTAGCCAGTTAAATCGGCAGGGTCAAGAATAGCAGCATACCCTTTTACGCTGGCATCGACTTGCCAGTGTCTAGGGTTTTAGGCCGCGGTGAGGCTGGGATTGCTCTGGGCCTTGAGTAAATGCTCGAAGTCATCGTGTGACAATGGCCGGGCGTAGAAAAAACCTTGTCCAAAATCACATTGCATCGCAGACAGCAGCGCATGCTGCTCTTGGGTTTCGACGCCTTCTGCCACAACCTTCAACCCGAGCTTATGTGCCATCACGATCAGCGCCTCACACAGATGAAAGCTTTGACCGTCTTTTTTCATGTCTTGGACAAACGCTTTGTCAATTTTAATGTAGTCGATATCAAAGCGATTGAGATAAGCCAGTGAGGAGTAACCCGTCCCAAAGTCATCAATCGCGACCTGAATCCCCGCCTGTGCAAAGCTAAGCAATTTATTTTGCGTCGAGTCTTGTTGCGTCATCATGGTCGACTCGGTAATTTCGACGATCAAAGACTCGCCAGATAAGCCCACCTCTTGCATATACGCTAGCCAATGTTGCGGCACATCATGGCCCATGTTAAATTGCAGCGGGGACTTATTAATGCTGAGTTGTAGTGGCAATTGAAAGGTCTGTTGCCAGTGTTTGAGTTGCCGAATGGCTGTTCTGAATACCCAATCACCTATGGCGTGGATAATGCCGGTTTCTTCAGCAATCGGGATAAATTCCATCGGCCCAAGCACGCCGAGCACCGGATGTTTCCAGCGGATCAACGCTTCGGCTTTCACCACCTGATGCGTGTTTAAATCGATAATCGGCTGATAATTGAGAAAAAATTCGGTGTTTTGTAAGGCAAAGCGTAAATCTACGCCGAGCTGATGGTGTTTATCTAACGACACTTGCATGGCAGGGATAAAGTATTTGGTCTGGTTGCGCCCTTTTCGCTTGGCTTCATACATGGCTTGATCGGCATGCTTAATCATTTCCTGATCCGACGCGCCGTCCATGGGGTAAACCGCCACGCCAATACTGGCAGATGCGTAGACGGTGTTGCCATCCTCTAAAGTAAAAGGATCATTTAACGTTTTGAGTACTTTCGAGCAAACGATGTCAATATCTTTGCGCTGGTCCAAGCATGGCATGATTGCCACAAACTCATCCCCGCCAAATCTTGCCAACATGTCAGATTGCCTAAAACATTCGCGGATACGCTGACTGACTTTTTGTAATAATTCATCGCCAATATTGTGGCCCAGCGAGTCGTTGACCTCTTTAAAGTGGTCAAGATCAATAAACATAATGGTCAAGCCATGCAGCTCTCGGTGGGCCTGGCTAATCTCCATCGCCAATCGATCCATGAGCAAGCGTCGATTCGGCAAGTTGGTCAAAGCGTCATAATTGGCCTGCCGCCACACCAGCTTTTCAGTATTGAGTTTTTCGGTGATGTCTTTGGCAATTTTAGACGCGCCAACAATGTTGCCCTCAGCATCATAAATCGGTGACACCGTGACTGAGATGTGCACTTGCTTACCAGACTTGTGCAAGCGAATGGTTTGAAAATGGTCGACCTTTTCGCCCGATTTGAGTTTGCTTAAAATATGTGTTTCTTCATCCATCCGGTCTGGAGGGAAAATCTTAAGCATTGGCTGGCCAACCATTTCATCGGCGCTGTAGCCAAAAATCTTTTCGGCGGCCTTGTTCCAACTGGTGACAATGCCATCCAAAGTTTTACTGATAATGGCATCGTCGCTAGACTCGACGATCGCCGCCAAATTTTGCTTGTATCGGGTCAGCTCGTTGATGGTGTTTTGCTGAATAAGCGAGGCTTCGAGCACTTGAAGTTGCGATGAAAAACCCAGCAACTCACCGCCTGGCTTGAGGATGGGTAACACAGTGACCATGACTTTGATTGTGGGCGATTGCCGCCCGGCACAAACCGTCTGATAATGTATCGGACCGTGAGTCACTTTTTGTGTGGCTAACTGATTTTTTTGAAAGCGGTGGACTGGGTCCGGCAAAAAACGAATCAGCGGCTGACCGATGATGTCTTCTGCATCATATCCCAGTAAGCGCGCTGCACTGGCATTGCAATAAAGCACGATGCCTTCAACGGATTCTGCAAGAATGGCTAAGTTAACGCCCTCTAACAAAATGCGATGAAAGTGTTGCACTTCCGCTATTTGATGCGAATCGCCCAATCTCATTGCCCCCGAAAACAGCCCGTGTTTTAGATGTCAGCTGTTGATGTCTATGCCTTCACACCGCGAATAAGTGGCGATTTACGTCCACATGACTGCGATTGCATCACTGAATATTCATTCAATCTGCGTGAACGCATACCTTTATATCACGCGCGCAATGAACTGGAAAGCATTCATCTACCGCTTAGCGCGGGGGGAGTCGATAGCGCCTATTGGAGATAGACGTATAAGGCTGGCGATTGAGGGTTGGGGAAAATAATATGATCGGCATTACGATCGGGCACCGGAAACTCGGAGCTAATGAACAAACTACCGGGCCGCATTTCGCGCTGCACTTTTTGCCACACATCTGGCATGACGGCTGGAGAAAGGTAGGCAAAAATGGCATCTAACTCAGCAAAGTTTAGACTCCGATAGTCACCCAAGGTAAAGGTGGCGCTGGTGCCTGAAAATAAAGCCCGAACCACACTCACCGCCCATGGCAGAGGCGCGATTTCGATGCCGGACACTTGATCATGGATGCGTTGTTTGGCTAAAAACATGGCGATGTCGCCGATGCCGCTGCCAATGTCCAATACTTTCATTGCACGATCACCCGCATGCTGTTCAAGCACGCGTTGCAATGCCCGCCAGGTAGCTGGAAAAGAGGGGTAAAACGGCACACGGGTATTGTGTACTGACCAGTAAAGCGCCAAGGTAATGACGAAGCCAGCAAAATAAACGCTCGCGGGTAACACAAGCTGTTGCATCAACACGACGAGCAAGGGAAAAAAGCCGTGAATCCAACGCCACCAGCTTGGCATACGCGCGAGAGTTGCCAGCGCAGTGACCAAGCCAATGTGAGGAAACAGCCAAAACCAGAGTGAGTCTAAGTGGAGCCCTACACTACGTAATTCAAATGCAAATACACTGTTGATCACGCTAGGCGCAATGGCCGTCATCAACAATATACTCACACATTGGATCAACAATGCCTGACACCATAATCGTTTGGGCAAGAGACGATGCATCCACGCGGGGGATGGCAACATCTCTGCCGACAATTTTATTAAGTGCATGCGCAGTCTTTCAGTTCATAAACAAGATGACGCTGTTTTAACCGATTAAGCAGTCATTGATACCAGTTTATAGTTGAGTTCTTTGGCTTTTTTGGTTTTTCCGGCACGTGAAGGTACGTGGCACAGGTTGCAAACATAATTTTGGTTTAAATCGTAGCTATTGACGATATATTGGCCGCCACAGCAGTGACACAGTTTGGTAGTGAGCATTTTGCTCTCAATAAAGCGTACCAAGGTCCAAGCACGGGTCAGAGATAACACAGGTTCGTCTTTTTGGTCTGCATCAGGGTTTTGCACTTGTTGCATGTAAAGCGTATAGGCTTTAATGATCGCCTGAATGCCATCGACACCGGCGTAATCCACCATAAAACGATAGATGTTATAAAAAATTGAGGAATGAATGTTTGGCTGCCAGGTCAAGAACCAGTCGGTAGAGAACGGCAACATGCCTTTTGGAGGAGAAACGCCCTTCATTTCTTTATACAGCTTGATTAAACGTTCACGGGACAGCGTCGTTTGTGATTCTAACAATTGCAGGCGAGCGCCTAACTCAATCATTTGCATCGCCAGTTTAATTTGTTCTGCTTCGTTTACTACACTCTTCTTTTGCATGATAACCCTCTTTTCTATTTTTAATTGCCAGATGAAAATGTCTACACTGTTATACAGTGGAGTCCGCCGCTTGGGCTGACATCAACACAGCGGTATGCAGATGTGCTTGCGCTGGATCTTTAGAGTAGCTGGTCAACATGCCAAGAATTTCGCTGTCATCAAAGCGAAAGCGTGTGAGCAACATATTGGTATTACATAATTTGAGTAATTGCAGGTTGGTCAGATTTTCTAGCAGGTCGGCAATTTCTTTGTTGATGCCAAGGCGAAAAATGGCAGTGGCTTTGTCAGCGCGGATCAGTTGTTGCGCCAACATCAGATAGTTCAGATTGGCATCCTTGATTTCAGCGAGTAAATCGTTTTGCATGTTCATGATCTTATTCTCCGTTTTTTTGCGTAAATTTAAGTCCGCCTGAGCGTTAGGCGTACTTTGCGCGCAATCATGAACTGCAACAATCAGGGTTTGTCGGTTTATTTTGTAAGACAGACGAAAACAGCCGTGTAGGCGTTTGTCTTACAAACCCCTACACGGCAATCACCATAACTATCAATATCAATTAGTTACGATGCAAATTTAATGTAATGCAATAATTATTAAGTGTCTATGCTCTCAGCATTTTCAACAATCCAATTCAATAAATAATTAAAGTTTTACGGCTGTATTCCGTAAACATCGGGTTTTTGTATCCCCATCAGCGGTTCAGACACACAAAAACACTTTTTGTCTTATTCCGGTTAACGTCTGCCCACACTAAAACTTTAGGGGGCAGTGATGAAAAAAATTCAATATTTTTATAAGTGACTGTTTTAAAACAAAAATTAATTAATGTTTTTACACCCGTTAACACAAACCTTTCCACAATCGATAGAAAGCGGCCTATTAGCCCTTTTATTCCAGACATAAAAAAGCGTTTTTCTAGCCAATAATCACTCTCAAGAAATACAACAATCGTGTTGTAACCACCCACAAAGGTATTGAGGTCATGGCAGCTGAAGACAGCGATATGGAAAAAACCGAGGAAGCGTCCGCCAAGCGATTGGAAAAGGCACGCGAAGACGGCGACGTTCCCCGCTCCCGCGAGCTAGCTGCCTGTGCTGTGCTATTCACCAGCGGTATGGCGATCATGATGCTGAGCCGCCCCATGGGTGACGCCATGAAAAACGTGTTGAGACAAGGCTTGAGCATTGACCACGCCATGGCATTTGAACCCCAATTGCTCATCGTGCACATGCTTAAAGTCATTGAACAAGCCATGTGGGCGTTTCTACCACTGGCGGTGATTATTGTCTCAGTGGCAGTCGCAGCGCCCATTTTGGTCGGTGGCTGGGTCATGTCACAAAAATCGGTGGTGCCTGATTTTGGCAAACTCAATCCGATCAAAGGGTTGGCTAACCTGTTCTCAAAAAATTCGTTAGTCGAACTGCTTAAGTCGATTGCAAAAACAATCTTGGTCGCTTCCGTGGGCTACTCCATTGTTAAAAAGGATTTGCAGCCAATGCTGAGCCTGTCGCACATGCCGATTGAGTCTGGCATTAGCACCGTGAGTGATTATATGGTGACTGGCTTTTTGACCATTGCTTCGGCACTGGTATTGATCGCAGTGATTGATGTGCCCTATCAGCTCTATCAATATGCGCAAAAACACAAAATGACCAAGCAAGAGCTGAAAGACGAATCCAAAGAGTCTGAAGGTAGCCCTGAGATTAAAGGGCGTATTCGCCAGCAACAACGTGAAATGGCGCGCAGAAGAATGATGAGTAATGTGCCGAATGCCGATGTGGTGATTACCAACCCTACCCACTATGCAGTGGCTATTCGCTATAAAGAAGGTGAAAACGGCGCGCCAATTGTCGTCGCCAAAGGGGCTGACGTGATTGCGCAGAAAATCAAGTCCATTGCGGCTGAACATGAGGTCATGACGCTAGAGTCTCCGAAACTAGCGCGTGCGCTATATGCCCATGCCGAGCTGGAGCAAGAGATTCCGCAAACCTTGTATGCCGCCGTGGCTGAAATTTTGGCGTATGTGTTTCAACTACGCGTGTTTAAACAACATGGTGGCGTGCGTCCGGCCATGCCAGCAAACGTACCTGTACCAGATGCATTAGATCCCCATGCCTTGGCGGCAGCCCCTGCCAGTGCTGGCGATATTGCGTCATCAATGCTTTAGGAGTGAACAATGAATAATTGGCAACAATGGATGGGAAAAATGGACGGTCGAGCCATCGCCGCGCCACTCATTATTGTATTGTTGCTGGCGATGATGATTCTGCCTTTACCGGCCATCATGCTCGACGTATTTTTTACCTTTAATATTGCCTTATCGATCTTGGTGCTGATGATCGGCCTGCAAACCACCAAAGCACTGGATTTTATTGCCTTTCCAACGGTGTTATTGATGACCACCATGTTGCGCTTGGCGTTGAATGTGGCGTCAACCCGCGTCGTGTTAACCGAGGGTCATGCCGGCCCTGCCGCAGCCGGCAAAGTGATTGAAGCGTTTGGGCATTTTTTGATTGGCGGCAACTATGCGGTCGGTATAGTCGTCTTTGTGATCCTGACGATTATTAACTTTACGGTGATCACCAAAGGTGCGGGCCGGATTGCTGAAGTGGGGGCGCGGTTTACCTTAGATGCCATGCCAGGCAAACAAATGGCGATTGATGCGGACCTCAATGCAGGTTTGATCGGCGAGGACGAAGCGCGTCGCCGTCGTAAAGAGGTCGGTCAAGAATCCGAATTTTATGGCGCGATGGATGGTGCCAGTAAGTATGTGCGTGGCGATGCCATTGCCGGCATCCTCATTATTATCATCAATATTGTTGGCGGGTTGATTGTCGGCATGTTGCAACATGACCTTAGCTTTAGCGATGCGGTTAAAAATTACACACTGCTCGCCATTGGTGATGGCCTGGTGGCACAAATTCCTTCGCTGGTCATCTCCATCGCAGCCGGTGTGGTGGTCTCACGCGTGGCGAACAATGAAGATATCGGTGGTCAGTTGATCAGCCAGTTATTCGAGAACCCACGCGTGCTGACCGTCACTGCCAGCATTATTGGTGGTATTGGGTTGATCCCAGGCATGCCGCACATGGCATTTATAGGGCTGGGCGCACTCTTGGGTGGCATGGCATACAACCTCAAACAAAAGCAAGACAAAGCCAAACTACAGGCGGTGATTGAGCCGCAAGCAGAAGACAAGCTAGCACCAGCCAGCGAGGCCGAAGAAGCCACTTGGAATGATGTGTTGCCCGTGGATACGATTGGCCTTGAAGTGGGTTACAGATTGATTCCACTGGTCGACAAAGGCCAAGGCGGTGAATTGCTGAAACGCATCAAAGGTATCCGTAAGAAGTTTGCACAGGAAATTGGCTTTTTAGCCCCTACAGTGCATATTCGCGACAATTTGACGCTCAAACCCAATGCCTATCGCATTACGATGAAGGGTGTTGAAATGGCCAGTGGCGAATCAAATTACAGTCAAATGCTCGCGATTGACCCAGGTGCAGTCACCGGTGATCTAGAAGGTGCCAAAACCACTGACCCGGCATTTGGTTTGCCTGCCGTGTGGATTGAATCTGACCGTAAAGAGTATGCACAAAGCCTAGGCTACACCGTGGTAGACGCTGGAACCGTGATCGCTACCCACCTTAACCATATCATTTCACTCAACGCCGGCGAATTGCTGGGCCGCCAAGAAGTGCAGCAGTTGTTGGACCATTTGGGTAAAGATGCGAGCAAGCTGATTGAAGAGATCGTCCCTAAAATGATCACCCTCTCCAGCCTGCAAAAAGTGCTACAGAACCTGCTCAATGAGGGGGTGCACATTCGTGATATGCGCTCGATTTTAGAGACCTTGGCAGATCACGCGCAATATACCCAAGATGCCAATGATTTGACCTCGATGGTACGCATCAAGCTAGGGCGCGCAATTGTGCAGGACTTGTTCCCCTACAGTAACGAAATTACCGCCATGACGCTCGATGGTCAATTAGAACGCCTGTTGTTGCAAGCGCTGCAAAATAATCAATCTAACCAGAACGTCATCGAGCCGGGCATTGCTGAGCGACTATCGCAGCAAACCGAAGTGGCTGCTAGACAACAAGAGCAAATGGGCTTGACCCCGGTCTTGTTAGTGGCTGCCCCACTGCGACAAGCCTTATCCAGATTTTTAAGAAGAACTGTCCCGCATCTCAGAGTGTTGTCGCATGACGAGCTGCCAGACAACAAGTCCATTCGTGTCACCAGTTTAATCGGAGCGCAATAATATGAATATCAGAAGATTTTTTGGCAAAAATGCACGCGAAGCGTTGGCGCAAGTCAAACAGGCCTTAGGTGACGATGCCATTATTGTTGCTAACCGCAGCGTCAATGGCGGCACCGAAATCATGGCCATGCTAGAAACCGACATTGCCGCAGACACCACCGCCAGTAACACTGACAGCGGTCTGGATCAATCCCGTAGCCTGTTAGATTTTGTCACGGCAAAAGATCAGCCGCGTCAAGTTGAGCCGCAACTACAGACGACGTCGGCTGCTATGCAGAAAAACCAAAGTGCGCCTGCAGACGAACCGGTGGCCAATGAAATGGCCATTATGGATATGCTAAAACAGCATAGCGAGCACCAAGAACAAGCCTACCAAGTGGCCACCCAAACCTTGGAAGACAAAATGATGGGCATGATGCAGGAAATGCGCCAGATGCGCAGTCACTTTGAAACCCAAATGAGCGCGATGACCTGGCAACATCATTTGCAGCATAGTCCTGCCAAATCCAAAGTGTTAAGCACCCTGCTCTCTGCCAACTTTAGCGCCTCCTTGTCACGTCAGATTGCGGAAAAAATGCCTCAACACATTGATGTCAACAAAGCGCCGATGTGGGCCAAAGAGGTGATTAGTCGCAATCTGCATACCCTGGATGACGAAGATGCCTTGTTAGACCGCGGTGGGATTTATGCGTTGGTTGGCCCGACGGGTGTCGGTAAAACTACCACGACCGCCAAATTGGCTGCGCGCTATGTGATGAAACATGGCACGCAAAATCTGGGCTTGATCACCACTGATAGTTACCGCATCGGCGGCTACGAGCAACTACGGATTTACGGCAAGATTTTGGGCGTGATGGTACATGCAGTCAAAGACGAAGATGATTTGCGGATCGCACTTAAAGAGCTTAAAAACAAACACATGATTTTGGTCGACACGGTTGGGGTTAGCCAGCGTGACCAAGCCGTGACCGAGCAATTGTCGATGCTCAGCCGTGCCGAGAGCCCGATTCAGAAATTGCTGTGTCTGAATGCAACCTCGACAGGAGACACCCTCACCGATGTGATGCGTAGTTATAAAAAACACGATATCGCCGGATGTATTGTGACCAAGTTGGATGAGGCTGCCGCCATCGGCAATGTATTGGATGTGTTGATCCGTGAACGCATGCGTCTGTTTTACACCACCAGTGGCCAACGCGTGCCTGAGGATATTGAGCTCGCAGACAAACCCGCATTAATTGAACGCGTATTGACGCCGCATCAGGCCAGCCTACCCTACCAGTATTTAGATGAAGAATTGCCGTTGGTGATTTCTAGCATGATGCAGAGCGCCAGCCAGGAGCAACACCATGTTTAACTATCGCGACCAAGCCGATGGCCTGCGTCGCATCATGGCCAAATCCTCCGCACGCATCATCAGCGTGATTGGTGCTAACGGTCGCCCTGCGACCGCCTGGATGCATCAACTTAGCATGAGTATGCTGGTGCCTGAACACCGACTGCTGTTGGTGCATGCAAACCGCGTCCCCGTCGTCCCCCATTCACTGGCGACAATTGCAGCCAAAAGTGGCACATTAAAACGCGGAATTCACAAGCACCCGCAAGGTTATGACCTGACCTGTTTAACCGAAAATGACCCGTTAACCTTGCCCTTATCTCAAGATATAAGTGCGCAGCTAGACGGTATAGTCAATCAACTAGCCTATGACTACGACACCGTCATGATTGAAGCTCAACTGAATACCCAAGATCACCGCCTAATGCTGCCATTGATGGCCACGCATGAGCTCGTCATTCAATTAGACAGAAGCGACAATGCGATCAAGGACGCCTATGCGACGATCAAGCACATTAGCCAACAGCATGGTCAGATCCCATTGAGCGTCGTTGTCACTGGGTCAACGCCTGATCAAGGACAACAATACTTTATGCGTCTCAATCAGGTCTGCAAGCAGTTTTTAGGTGTTTCGCTGGATTTTCTTGGCGCCATCCCGGCAGACGAACCCGTGCCAACGTCGGTTAAGCACGCTCGTACCCAGCCTGAAGCGGTCAAACAGCAGCAAACAGCAATGGCATTTAAATCCGTGGCACATCGTCTCGAAAAACAACGGACCACCGCGCCATCCCTGGCTGTTGCCTAAAGTTAAAGAGGAAAAACATGTATACCGCTAAAGGCAAAACTCAAAATACAGATCAGATGCTTAAACAGCATAGCGGCCTGGTCAAAAAAATGGCTTATCACTTAAAAGCAAAGTTGCCCTCCTGTGTTGAGTTGGACGATTTGATACAAGCTGGGATGATCGGTTTGATGGATGCGATCCAGCGGTATGAAGATACGCATGGGGCGCAGTTTGAAACCTATGCCTCACAGCGAGTGCGCGGCGCGATGCTCGATGAACTGCGTGGTGCGGATTGGTTACCACGTGGCATCCGCAAAAACATGCGCGATATTGAGGTTGCCGTACAACAACTCGAACAAAAACTCAGCCGCCCGCCTACCGAGTCTGAAATCGCCAAACACATGAACTTCAGCCTTGAGGACTACTACGATGTGTTGAGCGATTGCCAGGGCCATCAGTTGATTTACTACGAAGACTTTCAAGATGACGATGGCGGTGAGCACTTTCTGGATCGTTACGTGGATGATGACAACAATGATCCGGTCAAATCCTTGCTGGAAAGCGATTTCCGCGAAGCCCTGATTGATTCTATTGATCATTTGCCGGAACGCGAAAAATTGTTGATGGGCTTGTATTACGAGCAAGAGTTAAATCTCAAGGAAATCGGCGCCATCATGAGCGTGTCAGAATCACGTGTTTGCCAATTGCATAGCCAAGCGGTCGCGCGTTTACGGGCGTCTATGCGGGATAAATCCTGGACCGGAGTGGCTTAATGGATTGGGGAAGTATCGCCGGGCTTGTGATTGCCCTCGCCGGTTTGGTGTTTGGGCAAGTCATTGATGGCGGTCACCTTAATTCTTTGATGCAACCCGCCGCGTTTGCGGTGGTCATCCTCGGCACGACTGGCGCTGTTCTGTTGCAAACCGAATTCAAATTATTCATGCGCGGCCTGCGCATGTTGCGTCTGGTGTTCGTGCATCCACATGACGACCGAAAAAAACTCGCGATTAAAATTAATCAATGGAGCCAACAAGCGCGCAAAGAAAGCGTGTTGTCTTTAGAAAGCTATATCAAGCGAGAGCAAGACCCGTTTGTGCGCAAAGGCCTACAGCTGCTGGTAGACGGCACACCTGCAGACCGCATTCGCGAAGTGTGTGCGATTGATATGTATTACTACGAACTACAAGAGCGCGAGGCTGCTAAAATATGGTCAGCAGCCGGCGGCTATGCCCCTACCGTGGGTATTTTAGGCGCAGTATTGGGCTTGATTCATGTGATGGAAAACCTGTCTGACCCCGCAAAAATTGGTAGCGGAATTGCGGTTGCATTTGTAGCCACTATTTATGGCGTGGCGTTAGCCAACTTGGTGTTTTTGCCCATCTCAAACAAATTAAAAGGCCATGTGCAACACGAAATGTCCAGACGCGAAATGTTACTTAACGCCTGGGTATCCATTGCGCGCGGTGACAATCCTAAACTGGTCAGTGAGCGGCTTGAGGCCTATCTGCATCTGCGGGAATCTTAATGTATCGCCGCCGTATCCTGGATGAAGACGATGAGAGCCATGACCGCTGGCTCATTTCTTACGCCGACTTTATTACCTTATTGTTTGCCTTTTTTGTGGTGATGTACGCCACCTCGACCATTAATCTCAATAAATACCGCGCGCTTTCTAGCGCTGTGGTGACCGCTTTTCAAGGCAAACCCGGCCAGACAGAGGCCCCAGAGGCACAAACACAAGCCACCTTGCAAAACCAGAGTTCAGTGCTCAAACCGTTACCCTTGAGCTATTTGTATCAAGAAAAAAAACTGCGCGATCAAGAAAAAGTGCGTGCGATCGGCCAGCGTATTGCACAGGCGCTTACGCCATGGATTGAGCAAAAAAACATCACGGTGTACCAGTCTGAGCTGGGCATTGAGGTCGATATCGAAAACAGTCTGTTGTTTAATCAAGACCAGAGTAGCTATACCCCACAAGCGTCGCCCGTCATCAATGCATTAAGTGATCTACTCAAAAATGAATACCGGAGCATCCAAATCGAGGGACACAGTGATAAACAATTATTTAATGAGCAAGCGGATGCTGAGCGCAAACGCTGGGCGCTCACCGCCGCGCAAGCAGCTCAAATAACCGCCTCACTGATCAGCAATGGGCTCGCCAGCAAACAGCTGATTGCGATTGGCATGGCTGACACCAAGCCGGTTTCAAGCAGTGATAACAGCTTAGCGCAACGGCTTAACTCGCGTGTGACTGTTCGGATATTGACCGCAGAGAGCAGTATGCAACAAGCCAGTCGTGTGGCTAATCGGCAGGAACTAGCGATCGAAGCAGTGGAAACACCGGCACCCTTACCAGCCGCGCCCGTCAAATCCGCTACACCAATACCTGCTGCAAGCAATCGTTAAATTGCTCGATAGGCATCGGTTGACCAAACAAAAACCCTTGATAACGGCGACAGCCATTATTCAATAACAGCTCCATCTGCGCCTGCGTTTCAACCCCCTCGGCAATCACACTCAAATACATACTCTGTGCCATGGCAATAATGGTTCGCACAATGGTACGGTCATGACTATCCGTGACGAGGTCATGCACAAATGATCGATCAATCTTGAGTTGATACAGCGGTAGTTTTTTCAAATACTGCAGTGAGGAGTAGCCCGTGCCAAAGTCATCTAGCGAGAACTGGATACCCAGCTGACTGAGCTCAGCCATGATACGTACTGCATCATCGACATTTTCTAGCAATACGCTTTCGGTCAGCTCCAAGCGGAGGGCATTGGGGTTGATCTGATGGCGTTGAATACACGATTTAATCATAGACACAAAATTAGTCTGACTAAATTGCCGCGCGCTAATATTGACCGATAAGCTCAGCTCACGGGTTTTTAACGCGCCCTGCCATACCGCAATTTGCGCACAAGCCTGATCGAGCACCCACATGCCAATGTCGATGATCAGCCCACTGCTTTCAGCCACCGCAATAAATTGCAAGGGTGAAATCAGGCCGCGCTGCGGATGATGCCATCTCAATAGCACCTCTGCACCAAATGGGCGCCCCGTGTGATCGACCTGCACTTGATAATGTAAACGAAACTGTTGCAGTGCAATGGCCTCGCGCAGTTCGGTCTCAAGCATCACTTGTGTCGCAATTTCAGTTTGCATGCCTGGCTCATACACGCAAGCCTGATTCCGCCCTGATTGCTTGGCTTTATGCATGGCGATGTCCGCCGCTTTCACATAGTCGGCATCGGCCAACGCAGCCTCATGCAAACTGCATAAGCCCATGCTGGCAGTGATGGTTAATTTCTGACCGCTGATTTTAAACGGTCGATCAAATATTTTTTGCAGCTTGCGCTGCATGGTCCACAGCTGCAACAGCGCTTTATCCGGTTGTGACGATAAGTCTGTCATCACCACAGTAAACTCATCACCGCCCATGCAAGCAATAAAATGTGCGCCAGCCACTTTTTGCAGACGCTCAGCGACCTGCTTTAATAGGGCATTGCCTATGTCGTGCCCATGCGCTTCATTGATCCATTTAAAATGATCCAAATCGAGATAGATCACGCCCCAAGCATCGCTAGTTTTTGGCTGTGCATTGAAGGCATGCAGCACCTCATACACACGCTTGCGATTCGGTAAGCCAGTGACTGGCTCGAGATAAGCCAAGCTTTGGATAGATTCTTGGGATAAATGGCGATCGACGACAATGCTCATTAACTTGGTCGCTTGCGCAATCATCGACTGTTCAAGCGCACTGGGTGTTTGCGCATGGCGATAATAGATGGCAAACGCACCCAGTGCGTCACCATCGGCATTTAAAATTGGCTCTGACCAACCGGCCTCAACCCCAGCCGCCAAAGCCGCCTCGCGGTGATTTACCCAATACGGATGCGTCATGACATTTTCAACAATCACCCGTTGTTTCATGACAATGGAAGTCGCAAGTGATCCGTTACCTGCCTCGAGTTGCAAGTGACGCAATGTTTGCAGTAATGCGGGGGGGAGTGAGGGTGCGATCACAGTCTGCACCAACTTACCCAAGTTTTGCGTGAGCACCATCGCACAGTAGACATCGCGATGCATCGCCTCAATATCACGCACAATTTTTTCTAAAATCCTGAGCGGATCCTGTTCTTTCAACACCAGTTCAAGAATCGAAAACTTGAAACGCTCATAGGCGATGGCACCTAACTTTTCTTGTTGAAACGCCAAGACCGCTTGGTGCTCATTGGTCGTCTCACGCACCAGTAGCAAGCAACGAGGTTCGTTTGTTGGGGTGTTGAAATAATGGACGTTGCACTCTAGCCAGCGTTGTTGGCTGTCATGGTAAGCGATCTGTATCGTGCGTTGATGAATGTCAGGCGCAGGCTGCGCCAATATTGCTTTGAATGAGTCGTGGACAACCAGTGGCAACACTGTCCAATAATCATTCGCTGGCACGACTGTATGGCTAGCTAATATCGACAGGCAATGGCCATGGCGATCAGTTTCGACCGCCATATAAAAACTAGAATGATCGACCAAAGAACGCCAATGATCGAATGAAGTGTTTAAGCCCGATGAAACACTCACATCCAATGACATTCTCGAAACAACATCTGCCAACGCTACTGCACTTGGCACGAGATTTACTATAGACATCGCATACTTTCACAACCGCAGTGCAAAATCTAACTGCCGACCCTTGGGCACCCTCTGCCCGTCGGTTGTTAAGATGTCACACCCCCGAAGAATTTTAATTGGGCGTCAATCGAGCCTGACGATTCCCTTATGTGCCTACGATGATGTGTCAAAAAGCAAATTGATGTCAAGACAAATTGATGGTTATGTGCGGAGATTTTGAATCCTCACCGCCGAGCGTCACACATATGTGACAATAATCGGTCAACGCTGCATTTGCCCGCCCCTTGCGTGACTAGAGGTAGCAGCATCAACAAATACAAGAGCGGCAATTTATAATTGCCAAAGCCATCCCCCTCCGTATCCTCGAATCGATAACCGATCAGAATATCGCCGACAGTCCGCCAATGCTCTGGCCAATGTACGCTTGCGATGGCTACCAGCGTGATGACGATCAAACTGAGACTAAAAAAGCGCGTAAACACACCCAATATCAAAGCCGCCGCGCCGACAAGCTCAAACGTCATTGCGATGTTCCAGTTGAGGGATGCTGGCAATAAATTAAATGGAAACGGAAACTGTACTTCGGCAAACCAGTTTTGACCATGCAGTTTGGCCCATCCGGCTTCGCCAAATTCCCACGCTAACACCAGCCTTAGCAAGAGGCTGGGCAGCCAGGTGTTGAGATCATTAAGGGAGGTGACGAGCGACTGATAAAAACGAGCAAAGTGCTGAAACATGAGAGACGACCTTTTCTGGATGATGGTTGTCTCCCTTAGTCTAACGAGCGCAGCATTCCTTACACACGGGGTTATTTGCTTGTTTTTTTGGTTAGCGGTAACCAGCGCAACGCGATGAGCATGGCGAACACCACACTATAAATGACAGGCTCCGTGACATCTTTTTTTACCAGCCACCAAAAATGCAACAGCGCCAATATGCCAATAACATAAACGATCTTGTGCAACCGTTTCCAACGTTGCTTGAGCGCCCGAATGGCACGCTGGTTGGAGGTCGCAGCCAATGGCAGCGTTAATAGCAAAGCCGCCGCACCTACGAGCACATAGGGGTGCTTGACGATGTCTTTGACGATGTCTAACCAGTCAAATTGATAGTCCAGCCAAACATAGCTGGTGACATGCAGCACGGCATAGGCAAACATCCACAAACCAAGCAAGCGGCGCACGGCGATCAACCAGGCCTGCTGAGTCAATAGTTTGAGGGGCGTGACACCTAAAGAGAGCAATAAAAAGATCAACGCCCAACTACCGGTCGAACGCTCAATAAATTCAACTGGGTTTGCGCCCAGCCCATCGTTGAATCCCAAATAGACCAAACGACAAATTGGGATCAACGCGCCCACCCAAATCACACACTTCAGCGCATAGATCGATTGTTTGGCGGACCACGCAGAGGCCCATTGCAAGACCGTCATATTAGAAATTTTTCTGCAAATCCATCCCGGCATATAACTGCCCGACTTCATCGTAACCATTAAACATTTTCGTTTTGATACGGCCAGCAAACACCCCAGCGCCAATCCGTTTCTCCGAGGACTGCGTCCAGCGCGGATGGTCTACCGCAGGATTCACATTCGCATAAAAACCATATTCACGGGCGCTGGCTTTCATCCATGAGGTGCGTGGCATCTGTTCGACAAAACGAATGGTGCTGATGGCTTTGGCGCCTTTAAATCCGTATTTCCATGGCACTACCAAGCGCACGGGTGCCCCATTCTGATTCGGCAGTACTTTGCCATATAAGCCCACCGCCAAGAGGGTCAGGGGTTGCATGGCTTCATCCATGCGTAAACCCTCAAGATACGGCCAATCAAGCACCGGTATTCGGGCACCCGGCATATGACGTGGATCGTTGTAGGACACAAATTCGATGTATTTAGCATTGCCAGTGGGCTGCGCCCAGTCCACCAGTGCCTTCAACGGCAAGCCCACCCATGGAATCACCATGGACCAACCCTCGACACAACGCATGCGGTAAATACGCTCTTCTAGCGGCGCGAGTTTCATTAACTGCTCAATACTGATGGTTTTGTTCTGTTTGACAGCACCCTCGATTTTAATCGTCCAAGGGGTCGGCTTAAATAGTACGGCCTCGCGCGCGGGGTCCTCTTTACCCGTCCCAAATTCATAGTAATTGTTATAGCTGGTCACATCTTCATAACTGGTCAGCTTTTCGTCTTTGCCGTAAGCCGTTTTTTGAAAGTCTAGCGTTTGTGCGGCATGTGCTTGCGCGGGCAACAACAAGCTGGCCGCGGCAACGCCGGCCGCTTTTAACACCGTACGACGCTGTTCAAATAAATCTTGTGATGTAATTTCTGAGGGTAAAATCCCGCTGGGATTGCGTCTATTATTGTCGAGTAACATAAGATTTCCTGTGTGCATGATAGCGTGTCATCGTTAGTCGCGTATGACAGGCAAACCTTACAGCGGATTCCGCACAAAAAGTAAATCTTTTGAAAATGGGTGAAATAGCGGCATTGTGGCAACGGATTCTTCTCAAGTTGGCCGCCTCAAGCCCGGTTCAGCCTGAAATTTCGTATGCGTTGCTACGCTATTGGTATTTGATCAAACTGTGTGGGCTGGCAGACCTGCTGCAAAGCAGGTCATGCGTTTATTTTGCTTTGGCTAAGAGCCCATTTAACTCGGCATCATTCAGTTTGGCGGCAATAGTTTCGGCTTGTTGAAGCAATTGTGCAGCTGCCGTCATGTCGCCTTGTGCACGTTTAGATTCCGCCCAATAAATCGCTGTTTTTGCCTCGTAAAAATCGCCGCCATTGTCGTGGGCATATTCCATCAAGCGTTGATAGGTTTTGTCAGCGCCCACATAGTCTTTCTTGGCAAAAAACAACTGACCCAACCGAAGGCTAGCCTCTGCATACTGGTCTGGCGTACCCGACTTGCGAAGCATCATCACGCCTTTTAACTGATACTCAATGGCTTTATCCACTTGTTGCAACTGTTGGTAAACCGTGGCCTCGTGCACGTAACTGTCCGCGCGCTCATCATCATTCATCGCCAGCTTTTCACCTGTTTCAAAGGCTTTCAATGCCTCTGCAGGCTCGCCCATATCAAAGTAAGCTTCACCAATCAAATTGTGCGCCACGCGCGCATAACGACGCATGTTCTGCTGCTCACTCAAATGGACGGCTTGCTGGTAACTTTCTAGGGCTGCGCGATGCAATTTTCCTTCAAGCTGCGCGTTGCCCAACAATAGATGCGCAGAGATTAGCTCAAGGCCTTGCGGCTTCAGGTCAATCGCTTTCTGAAAGCTTGCTTGCGCCGCTGGATGTTGTGCGAGGGCAGACTGCGCACGCCCTTTACAAAGCCAGAACGCAGCCTCGCCGGCATGCTGTTCAGCGATTTGAATCGCCTGTGCATATTGACGCTGCTGTATTGCAACATCACAAGATTCTAAGGCGGAATCCTTTGCAAAAGACTCATTTAAAATCAGTAAATTAACTAATAAAGTTAAAGTTATCTTTGAATACATTTTTAAAATAATCCTTGCTGTTCGGTAGAAGGTTTCGGTGTGGTGACGGCGGTATTTTGTGTTGTGATGTGAGCGTTTTCAGCAGATTGCAGCATCGCAATCAAAGCAGCCTCATCCAGAATAGCTACGTTTAATTGCTGTGCTTTTTCTAGCTTGCTACCCGCCTCGGCCCCCGCCACCACAAAGCTGGTTTTGGCCGAGACACTTCCACTGACTTTACCACCGACCGCTTCGATCATGGCCTGCGCTTGGTCGCGTTTCAGGGTGGGCAATGTCCCGGTCAGCACAAAAGTTTTTCCAGCAAACTCGGCAGAAACAGGGGTTTTAGCCATCTCTGCCCAATGTACGCCAAGCGTCTGCATGGCAGCGATGACTTCACGGTTATGCGGCTCCTGAAAAAACTGATACGCCGCCTCAGCCACGATCGGCCCCACATCATTGACTTGCATCAAGGCCTCAACTTCTGCCGCCATCAGGGCATCGAGCGTGCCAAAATGCTGAGCGAGGTCTTTGGCAGTGGCTTCCCCGACATTACGGATTCCAAGTGCATAAATGAAGCGTGGCAGGCTTGCCTGCTTACTTTTTTCAATCGCAGCGAGCACATTTTGCGCGGACCTTTCCGCCATCCGCTCTAAACCACACAAGGTGGACAGGGTTAAACGGTAGACGTCATCCAAATGGTGCACTAAGTTTCGTTCGACGAGTTGATCGACGAGCTTCTCCCCGAGCCCTTCAATATCCATGGCACGCCGCGAAGCGAAATGGGTAATGGCTTGTTTGCGCTGTGCAGGGCAAATTAAGCCGCCGGTGCAGCGTGCAATGGCCTCGTCTAATGGACGAACAATGTGCGAGCCACACTCTGGGCATTGTGTCGGCATGGTAAACACACGCGCATCTGCTGGACGATGCGCAGGCAAGACCGAGACCACTTCTGGAATCACGTCCCCTGCCCGCCTCACAATCACCGTGTCGCCAATGTAAATATCTTTGCGGCGCAGCTCATCCTCATTGTGCAACGTGGCATTGGTGACGGTCACCCCGCCTACAAATACGGGCTTGAGTCGAGCCACCGGTGTGATGGCGCCGGTTCTGCCCACCTGAACCGTAATGTCTTCGACCACCGTGACCGCTTCTTCTGCGGGAAACTTATGCGCTATCGCCCAGCGCGGGGCACGCGAGACAAACCCAAGCATATCTTGCAAGGCGAAGCTATTCACTTTGTAAACCACGCCATCAATATCAAAGGGTAACTGACTGCGCTGCGCGCCAATGTCGCGATAATATTCCGCCAAGCCTTGCGCACCCGTTTTAACCGCGCGCAGCTGTGAAACAGGAAAGCGTAACCCAGCCAGATATTGCATCGCCTCGGCATGCGATCGTAAATCGGGTACGCCCTCACTGGCGCCTAAGCCATAGGCAAAAAAATGTAACGGTCGTTTTGCAGTGATCTTGGAATCAAGTTGGCGCAAGCTGCCAGCCGCCGCATTACGCGGGTTGGCGAACAGTTTGGCGCCGGCGGCCGCTTGTTGCTGGTTAAGTTTCTCGAAGTCTTTTTTTAACATTAAGACTTCACCGCGCACTTCAAGCAAGGCGGGAGGATGTGCGGTATTCAAACGACTGGGAATGGCGCGGATGGTTTTCAAGTTATGCGTGACATTTTCACCGGTGTACCCGTCACCCCGCGTTGCACCCTGCACGAAGCGTCCATCTTCATAGGTGAGCGTAATGGCCAAGCCGTCAAACTTGGGTTCTACGGCATATTCAACTTGTAACTGATCGGTGCCTTCGCGGACTCGACGATCAAACGCCTCTAGCTCTTCGTCACTAAAGGCATTATTGAGTGACAACATGGCTTGCCGGTGCTGCACACTATCAAAAGCCGACGCAGCTGATCCACCCACGCGTTGGCTGGGGGAGTCGGCAGTCAAAAGTTCGGGAAATTGCTGTTCTATCTCAAGCAGCTGCCTAAAAACACCATCGTAGGTATTGTCACTGACCTGTGGCGCGTCAAGCACGTAATAGTGATAATCATAGTCGGCGATGCGCTGCTTGAGCGCTTGTAAAAGCAGCGCCGCTTCTTGTAACGCGCTCATCAGGAGAACAGGCGTTTGGCGTGACTGCTCCCGGGGACGATGCCCTGCGCAGCCATGGCGTTTGAGATGTTTTTCAGTTGCTGACGAATCTTATCCAGCTGCACTTCGCCAATCGGCTTGCGGTTGACATCAATGACGCTGGCATTGAGACTACTCGCCATGCTACTGGCAATGTCGACCATATGGTCAAACACTTGCAAACTGTGCGGCGTGGTTGGAATATCCAACTGAAAAGTCACCCCGGTCATCACTGCCGTTTTCAACATGTCGGCTGAAAATGGTTTACCTTCGTAGTTACGCACCGAAAATTCGAGCTGACCGTCATTGTTAAATAACTCAAAACGCCCATCTGCACTCAGGTGCATGCCGCAAGCTTCTGCCAGGCCACGTAGCTTAGTGGCATGGAACATGCCCTGGTTCGCCAGCACATGAAACTCGACTGCTTTGTCTACTTCAATACAGAAGCCATCAATGGATTGCGCTTGTTGTGAAGGCTCATAGCCCCCTTGCCAATCGACCGTCAAACCGAGCGCGCGCGCTAATGTCTCCATAGACTTTTTAAAACGGATCAGGGTTTCCTCATCCACCGGGCCACCTCGATCAGCCAGTTGCAAGCTGCAAGCCACCTGACTGGCAGGTGTTTGATCGCGCATGGCTTTGGCGTCTAAACTTAAGACATCTTGCCAATCGCCCGTGGTCGCGCTTTGCGCCCACAACGTGGCATATTGCGGAAAGGTTCTCACTTCCGCCTGCATGTCTTCGAGTTCTGCCAACATAACGCCTAGAGGCGCATCAATCAGACCAACCCAATCCATTGAGGGATGCACGGCAGCTGGGAGAATAGAAGTTTGCGACGCCGATAATGGGGCGTCTGTCACCCCAGCATCAGCCGCGATTTGCGGTGCATAGGCATCTGCCGCATCGTCTGCAGGCACGGCATCGAAAGCGGTTGGCTTCACCGCATCAAAGGTTTGGGCGACCGGCGCGGTTGGAAAAGCCGTCGGTGAGATCGCCGGCTCGGCTTTTGTCATGGGGGCTTTTGCAGGGGCAGCAGGGACTGCTGCTGTTTTGATCGGTGCGGTTTTAGGCACTGACGCGGATGCTTGTAAATTTAAACCGTTTTTGTCAGAGGATGCAGTGGTTGCGGCGCTGACATTGCGATGCGCTTGATCGTCAGTTAAAAAGTCCGGCTCAACTTTGGGCGATTGACGCACGCGGGGCTCAGACATCCAGCCCTCGACATCCTCTGAAATAGAGGGTTGGATGGGCGCTGATTGATGAGCGCCTGCCGGTTGTGTTGCCTCCTGATTCAGGGCTTCGCGCGGCTTCGCAGTAGGTTCGTTATCCAGCAGATCCCCACGTGTATGGCTAAACCGATACTCAACATCTTTCCGATACTTTTTTTCCTGCCACCAGTTAAAAACAACCACTGCCAGAACGATGCTGACCCCGAGCAACACCAATATCATCCACAAATCAGACATGTGACCTTACAATCCTTAATAACGCTTGCGTAATCATACAACAAAACTGAGATTAAGCCGCATGCATGCGGATGGCCTCATCGATATCGACATCTACAATCCGCGATACGCCGGATTCTTGCATGGTCACCCCAATTAATTGTTGTGCCATTTCCATCGTGATTTTGTTGTGCGACACAAATAAAAATTGGGTTTTTTCGGACATCTCGCGCACTAACTTACAAAAACGCTCGGTATTACTGTCATCCAGCGGAGCATCCACCTCATCCATCAGGCAAAAGGGTGCCGGATTTAATTTAAAAAGCGCAAACACCAAGGCCATCGCCGTCAGCGCTTTTTCACCGCCAGAGAGTAACTGAATCGTGGTATTTTTTTTGCCGGGCGGTTGCGCAAATACTTGTATACCGGTATCCAAAATTTCATCGCCCAGCAGCGCTAACTTGGCGTTACCGCCATTGAACAGTGTCTCAAATAATCGACTAAATTGCTGATTGGCTTCTTCAAAAGTGGCACGTAATTTTCCGCGCGTTTCACGGTCAATTTTTTGAATCGCTTCATCGAGCGTTTCTGTCGCAGTGATCAAATCACGCAGTTGGCTATCCAGATAACCTTTGCGTTCTTTTTCAGTGGCCAACTCCTCAATTGCTGCCATGTTTACCGGCCCCAATTGTTGAATCTGCTGCTGCAACCGCTGCGTCGTCTGCGCCATGACGCTGGCCTGCGCATCTACCGCTAAACCTTCTTGAATCACAGCCTCATCCAGCGCGGTCTCGTTCAAAGCCTGTTGGCATTGCTCGACTTGTAAACGGCATTCCTGTTGCTTCAGGCGGCGCTGCTCCAAGGCATCTCTTAAAGGATGCAATTGCTGCTCAATCTGCATCCGCGCGCGCTCGTTGGCTTGCAAGCCAGTTTCTAGCTGCGCCAATTGATTTCTCGCTTGCGCCAGTGTTTGTTCACAATCATGCTGCTGAGTGAGCGCTTGTGCTAAGTGGGTTTTCAGCGTCTCCATATGACTGATCGCTAATGCTTGCACAGTCTCGCGCAGCCGATGCTCCAAGTGCTCCGTCTCTTGCATATGTTGCAACAAGCGCTGCTGTAAGTCATTCAGGACATTTTTGAGCAGCGTGTGCTCAAATGACTGCGACTGCTGTAATTTTTCAGCTTGCTGCACACGATCCCGCAGACGCGTAAAATGTTGCTCAGCCAACTGGTGTTGGGTTTGCGCCTCGCGCGCCCTCTGCTCGAGATCAGCAATCTGTGTTTGATGCGCCATCAGGCGTGATTGTGTTTGTGATATCTCTTGGGTCAACTTAGTTTGCTTGGCCTCAGTGTCAGCCATTTCAGCTTGCAGCGTGGCTTGTCTGCGCATGGCATTATCATGTGCCTGTTGCATGCGAGCGATCTGCATTTGACCTGCATGAATCTCCGTGGTGAATTGTTTGATCTGCTGATGCGCATGCTGTTGCTGTTGGCGAGTATCTTGTAACGCCTGCTCCAAGGTTTGCACAGACTGTTGTGCCGCAACCAGTGCATGCTGTGCCGGCGAGTGCTGCGCTTGCAGGCCCTCGAGTTGTTGCTGACGCTCTAATACCCCTTGCATCTGGTTTTGACGTCCGAAATACACTGCACTATAACGCTGATACACATCGCCCGATGGGGTGAGTAAACACGCGCCTACCGGCAATTGCGTTTGAAAAATCTCCAGTTGCCGCAGATCCTCAAGCACATACACCCCTGCCAACCAATGTTGCAAGGCACCGGCGAGCGCAGGCTGCTTAATGGTCAACAAACTGAATACGCTAGGTAAGCCTTGCCAATCTGAAGGCAGCTTCTCAACCATATCCCCAGATTGCACAACGGCTAACGCAGCCTGTGGATGCGGTAATTGCGACCAATCCAGCGTTGTTTCTGCGACGAAGGCATTTAGTTTATGGCCCAAAAAAACCTCTAAGGCGGATTGCCAGTAGGCATCAATTTGCACGACTTGCCACAATCGTTTCGCCGCCTGCATGCCGGTGTTTTCTAACCATGGCCCTAGTTGCTGGTCTTGTTGCAAACTTTGTTGCAATTTCAGCAATGATTGAATTTCTGCTTCTAATTGATTTAAGTTTCGTTGTGACTGCTGCAATGCCTGCCTCGCCTGCTGCAAGGCTAACTGGTTGACGCTTTCTTGGCTGCGCGCCGCGCTCAACAACTGTTCAGCTTGCGCCAGCGCGGCTTGTTGCTCGAGCAGCTGTTGTTGATGAGTTTGCATCGCCTGCATATCAGGCAAGGCCCATTGCTCTAACTCGCCTTGTAATTGTTGCGAACGCTGTAAAACTTCTTGCAATGACCGTTGCAGAAAATTGACGTTGTGCTGCTCTAGGTCGCTCTGTTGCCTACACTGCTGCACTGCTTGTTGCGCCTGATTAGCCGCCAGCTGCATGGACTCAAGTTGCGTGCGCGCGGCGGGCAGTGCTTGCTGTAAGGCGACAAGCGCCTGAGTTTGTTCGGCCACCTTTTGTTCAGCCTGCACACTTGCATTATTTTTTTCAGCAATTTGCATTTGTAACTGCTGCTGCTGTTGCGTGCCCCGCTCCCGCTGCGCCTGTAATTGTTGCTGCTGTTGCAGCAATCTGTCGCGTGCCTCTTCCGATTGCTTGACCTGCAAAGACAAATTGGACACAAGCGCATTCGCCTCATAAAAAGCAGCCTGCGCCGTATGTAATTGACTTGATGCCTCCTGTAGCTGCGCTCGACTCAGTTCCAGTTGCAACTCGCTGCTACGCAAAGCCGCCATTTGTGCCTCAAGCGCGTTGACTGCCTGATCCACTGTGTGCGAGGCGCCATCATAAGCCATCACCGCATCACGTTTACGCAGCCACCACCATTGCGCCTCCGCCAGCTTAAAAGCCTGTTGCAAGGCATGAAATTTGTGGGTGACGACCGCTTGCGCCTCTAGTTTGAGGATATGCTTGTTCAGTTCGCGACAAATGTCTTCTACGCGTTCTAGGTTTTCGCGGGTATCGCGCAGCCTAAGTTCCGTCTCACGCCTACGCTCTTTATATTTACTGATACCGGCCGCCTCCTCCAAAAAGACGCGCAACTCTTCTGGCTTGGCTTCGACGATACGAGAAATGGTGTTTTGACCAATGATGGCATACGCTCGGCCGCCTAAACCCGTTCCCAAAAACAAATCCGCCACATCTCGTCGACGCACAGCAGTATTGTTGATGTAATAGGTGGATCCTTTATCGCGCTCAATGACACGCTTGACCGAAATTTCGGCATATTGGCTCCACTCACCATGCGCGCCACCTAAGCTATTGTCAAAAATCAGCTCAACACTGGCTCGCGAGATTGGTTTGCGATTGCCGGAGCCATTGAAAATCACCGCATCCATTGCATCGGCGCGCATTTCTTTGGCCGACGATTCACCCAGCACCCAGCGTACAGATTCCATGACATTTGACTTGCCACAGCCATTGGGGCCAACCACACCGACACGTTGCCCGTGCAAATGAATCGTGGTTGGATCAACAAAAGATTTGAACCCCGCCAGTTTTAAATGTGTCAGACGCAAAGTAAGATTAACGCTTATTAGATTTTGATGGCTTGCTTAAGCGTTATAATAACCCTTTTTCTCCCCCTGATACATTCAAGAAACATGAGCGCGATGAACGAACATTTACTAGGCGGCAAACCGACGGCCCAACCAGAAAAAACGCTGGAAACCTTTGAAAATCCCAATACTAACCGTGACTTCCATATCCATATGGAAATCCCAGAATTTACTTGCCTGTGCCCAAAAACAGGGCAACCTGACTTTGCAGTGATTTATCTGGACTATATTCCGAACAAACTTTGCGTCGAATTAAAAAGCCTCAAGCTTTATATGTGGTCATTCCGCGATGAGGGCTGTTTCCATGAGGCCGTAACCAATCAGATTCTTGACACCTTAGTCGGTGCCACTGATCCTAAATTTATGCGCGTAACAGCAAAATTCTATGTCCGAGGCGGTATTTTTACCAATGTCGTTGCCGAACACCGCGCGAACGGTTGGCAACCACAACCCTACGTTGAGCTGTCTCAATTTTCTGCGCAAAGCAATATTCGCGGCTAATTAAAAAGCAATAAAAAACCCGGCGCTGCCGGGTTTTTTTATTGGCGCTATGCACGCTGTACACGATCAGCCTAGCCAAACCGAAAAATACGCAGCCTTGCGATGTGCATTAATTGCGCCGACACTGGCCTCAACGCATCGGTCCATCCGTCCTTAATGCATGGAGGCATTCTTTTAACACATGCAAAAGTTCACATGCATGCTTCAGTAGTCCTTTAAAATCCACGAAAAGGTCTTCGTTCTTCACCTTACGCCTATGAAATGAGAGACCCAGCCATGGATAAAAAAGCATTTTTCAGTCAAGAAGGCGTCACTGTTTCTCAAACCCGTTTTGTCGTACTAGACAAAGTCTATGAGATTAAACGTATCTCGACGCTTACCTGTAAAAAATCCTCACCAGACTTTAGCCTAGCCATATTGCATCTTTTTATTGGTGTTTTGCTGATTTTAAATGAGGATGACTTATTTGCGCTCGGCGGGTGCTTTGTGCTGTTAGGGATCATCTTTAGTGTAGCAGCAAGACCGAGATATTCTATTATCCTCACTCTGCCGGAAGGCGAAGTGACAGCATTAACCAGCACGGATCAACAGCATGTAGACAGAATCATTCAAGCGATCCATGTCTACAGCGCCCAATCAAGCCCTGTTGAAATTCATGATGAATGCGTGGCTGATAGCGATCCAGACCTACCATCTTTTACGCCCCCTGCCATCTCTTAAAGCGATCTTCATAAAAGGCATGAGGAATGGCTAGCTGTCTAGCTACTGGTGCAACATCGAGACCAAGAGATTCGACGAGGTGCGAATGATCAGTGCACAGGCACGAAAAACTGGCTATACATGGAACACATAAAAAGAAATACAGAATTTTTTAATACAGAATTTGATGCTAGAAATCACTGAGTGATTTTTGGCGTCCCCACGGGGATTCGAACCCCGGTCGCCTCCGTGAAAGGGAGGTGTCCTAGGCCTCTAGACGATGGGGACCTAAGAAATTTACCACCTGTGCATTATACCAGTTTTTCAAATAATTTAAATATTTATTTTAGAAAAAATTCAATATTTTCAATCACTTGGTGGAGATAAGCGGGATCGAACCGCTGACCTCTTGCATGCCATGCAAGCGCTCTCCCAGCTGAGCTATACCCCCGAATCTCTGGTATTGCATTTCTTTGTTTTGCAGTGCAATTCAAAGAAGGCGCCATATTAATGATGGCCAGAAGTCTTGTCAACGGCTTTCATGACAAAACATAAAAAAAACTTTATATCGTTTTATTTGAGAGGGTTCCCTGCCGATTTATTCACCAGGAAACCCCCATTAAAACACTGTGTCTTATTTAAGGTAAGGTTTGAGCTTACTCATGATCTCATCACTATCAGGCTGGGTCATACTATTGAATGCATACACTTTTTGGCCACCGGGTAAGATCAAATATTTATAAAAATTCCATTGTGGTGCTTGGCCCGTCTGTTTAATCAGCTGCTGATATAGCGGATTCGCCGCTCCGCCTGTGACACTGGATTTTTCAACCATGGGGAACTTGACGGCATAAGTGAGTTTACAAAAATCGCCAATTTGCTTGTTGTTACCTGGCTCTTGCCTGAAATCATTGGACGGAAATCCAATAATCACTAAGCCCTTGTCCTTATATTGGGCATACATGCCTTCAAGAGCTTCAAATTGTGGCGTAAAACCGCATTTACTCGCCGTGTTCACCACGAGTACAGGTTTGTCCTGAAATTGACAAAAATCGACAGTTTGCCCTTGCAAAGTTTTAAATTGGTGTTGGTATGACGGCAGGCAATCGGCATGTGCCATGGAATAGCCTCCCAAGCTAAGAAGTATAAAAATCAAACTGCGCATTGCATCTCTCCAGAAATGAGTGGTTGTTGTTATGGTATGTGTTCACAGACACCCACTTAACAGGATTGTTCTAACTAAGCGTTCAATATTTTACTTTTTTTAATCGCGGCCGATATTCAAATTGTCAGGAACAAATATCATGATTGGCATAGTCTATGCTAATGAATTCTTGAGAACACTCACGACTGACACGTTTGAGTAAGTTAACGACGTAATGGGAGATCACCATGTTACAAAAAACAACACCTAACGAAAACTTTAAAAAGATTGACCAGATGCTGGAAGACTTTGCTGGCGATGAGGTCGATGATTTTGAGACTGGCTATGGCAACTACGAAAAAAGCCACAAGCACTACTCGGCTGATGAAGATGCACTCATGAATATTGACGATTTGTATTAATTAAACAGTCAGTGCAGCTGCGTTCTTTAAACGTCAGCAAAGCAACATGCACGGCATGCATCAAGGTGTCTGATATAATGCTGACATGGAAATTACTACACGCTTAGAATTCGATGCTGGTCATCGCATTCCAGATCATAAAAGCCAATGCCGCAACTTGCATGGCCATCGCTACGCTTTAGAGATTACCCTCTCGGGTGAGATCATTGATGCCGAGCATGCCTCCGAAAATGGCATGGTGATGGATTTTGCAGATGTTAAACGCATTGCTCGCGAAACCATTGTTGACCGCTGGGACCATGCTTTTTTGGTTTATCGGGGGGATACCGTGGTGTTGGACTTCTTAAATTCCCTACCCAGCCACAAAACGGTGATTTTTCCGTCAGTGCCTACAGCTGAAAATATGGCCGCTGAAGCATTTAAGCTTCTTAAGGCACAATATCAGGATACCTTTGGCAATCAGCTCAAACTGGTAAAAGTCAGGCTATATGAAACGCCCAATAGCTGGACCGATGCGTTTGATCTAATTTGAGATTCCCCTAAACATTGACACCGGGTGTCAGCCGGTGCATCACTTGGTCTAGGCTCTCTTGCCACGCTGGCAACATCACCCCAAAAGTTTGTGCGAGTTTTTCTGTGGAGAGCTTGGAATTTGACGGGCGCTTGGCCGGCGTAGGATATTCAGCAGCCGCAATCGGCGCAATTTCTTTCACCGCAAGCGCAGGCCAGCTGTAATCGGTCGCCAACTGCTGATATTTGTCAACAATGGCACTGGCAAAGCCGAACCAAGAGGTTTCCCCTCGATTCACCAGATGATAGACCCCAGTGTGATCCGAATTCTCGACTTCCCAAACATCCAATAATTGCCGCACAGCTTGCGCAATCGAGGCATCCGAAGTGGGCGCCCCGTGCTGATCCGAAACAATCCGCATTGACTCACGGGTGTGTGCCAGGCGCAGGATGGTTTTGAGAAAGTTTTTTCCATCTGCACCATACACCCAACTTGTGCGCAAAATTAAGTGTGGTAATCCCACTTGCCGAATCGCGTCTTCCCCAGCCAGCTTACTGGCACCATACACACTCACCGGATTGACTTTGTCGGTCTCGACGTAAACGGAGGCCTTTGTGCCGTCATAAACGTAGTCCGTTGAAAAATGAATCATGCCGGCCTTGAGTCGTGCAGCCTCCTCCGCCAACACTTTGGGTGCCGTGGCATTAATCGCAAAAGCCAATGCAGACTCAGACTCTGCATGGTCTACCGCAGTATAGGCGGCAGGATGAATAATGAGTGCAGGCGCAACCTCACGCACGACGGTGCGGATGTGCTCAGGGGCTGTTAAATCCATCTGCTGGCGGTCGCAAGCAACAACTTGCCAGCCAGCAAGCGGAAATTGTGCAAGATGTCGTTGCAAGGCACGACCTACTTGGCCGGTCACCCCGGTTAACAGAATTTTTTTCATGGCAGTACCGCAATCAATCGTCAGTGTTAATCAAACTTAGGCGCGTCAGACCAAGACAAGCCCTGCTGATCTTTGGCGGACAAGCTTGGCGGTGTTGCTAAAGGCCAGTCCACGCCAACCGTCGGATCATTCCACTGTAGACAAGCCTCATGCTGTGGTGCGTAATAATCGGTGGTTTTATATAGAAAGTCAGCGGTGTCAGAGAGCACAACAAAGCCATGTGCAAAGCCAGGCGGCACCCACAACTGACGCTGGTTGTCTGCGCTTAAGTGCGCCCCAGCCCATTGACCGAAAGTAGGCGACTGGCGTCGCATATCCACCGCCACATCAAATACTTCGCCCTGCACCACACGTACAAGTTTGCCTTGCGGTTGATGCAATTGATAATGCAGGCCACGCAGCACCCCTCGGCCTGAGCGCGAATGGTTATCTTGCACGAACTGCACATCCAGTCCGGTGCTGGCTTTAAAGGTCTGCGCATTGAAGCTTTCTAGAAAGAAACCGCGCGCGTCCCCAAATACTTTGGGCGCTAGAATCAATACGTCTGGGATAGACGTTGCAATGACTTGCATTAAAAAACCTTTTCTTTAAGAATTTGTTTCAAATATTGCCCGTAACCGTTTTTGGCATATTTATCCGCAAGTTTATCTAGCTGCTCAGCGTCAATAAAACCCTGCCTATACGCAATTTCTTCAAGACAAGATATCTTCAAGCCCTGCCGTTTCTCGATCGTCTGAATAAAACCACTGGCTTCTAGCAAAGATTCATGGGTACCGGTATCTAACCAAGCCATGCCACGGCCCATCACCTCAACATTGAGGTCACCCCACGCCAGGTATTGTTTGTTCACATCGGTAATCTCTAACTCGCCGCGCGGTGATGGCTGAAGATGCTTGGCTATGTCGACCACCCGTTGGTCATAAAAATATAGGCCGGTGACCGCATAACGCGATTTGGGCTGCGTCGGCTTTTCTTCTAGACTAATGGCGGTACCCGCTGCATCAAACTCTACTACACCATAACGCTCCGGATCATTGACCGGATAAGCAAACACGGTTGCGCCCTGCTCACGGCGACCAGCAGCCATGGCCATCTCTCCGAGCTCATGACCATAAAAAATGTTATCGCCCAACACCAAAGCACTGGTATCGTTGCCAATAAAAGATTCACCCAAAATAAATGCTTGCGCAAGCCCGTCTGGTGAAGGTTGTACCTGATATTCAATACGCATGCCCCACTGCGTCCCATCGCCCAACAACTCTTTAAAGCGAGGGGTATCCATCGGCGTCGAGATAATCAGGACTTCACGAATACCTGCCAGCATCAGAGCCGACAGCGGATAATAAATCATCGGTTTGTCATACACAGGTAGCAGTTGTTTAGATACCACTTGCGTCACAGGGTACAAGCGCGTGCCGGAACCACCAGCCAATACAATCCCTTTTCTTGCCATTATGCGAGTTCCTCTCCACGTTCATGGTAGTTTTTACTAAGCCAGTGCTGGTACTCACCACTCGTGACCCGCGCCACCCATTCGGCGTGCTCAAGATACCAACGGACCGTTTTGCGGATGCCTGTTTCAAAGGTTTCTTCAGGTTTCCAGCCTAATTCTTGCTCGATTTTAGTGGCATCAATCGCATAGCGAGCATCATGGCCCGGGCGATCTTTGACAAAAGTCATTTGGTCGCGATAGCTGCCCTGCGCCTTGGGTCGCTCTTGATCGAGGATGTCACACAAAGTGTGCACAACCTCCAGATTGGTTTTTTCGTTCCAGCCCCCAATGTTGTAAGTCTCCCCCGGGATGCCGCGCGCCAACACTTCGCGAATCGCACTGCAATGGTCTTCAACGTATAGCCAATCGCGAATATTGCTACCATTGCCATAAATAGGTAAAGGCTTGCCAGACAATGCGTTATGGATCACCAACGGAATCAATTTCTCTGGAAAATGATACGGACCATAATTGTTAGAGCAATTGGTGGTCAGGGTCGGCAACCCGTAGGTGTGATGATAAGCCCTCACCAAATGGTCAGAGGCTGCCTTAGAGGCTGAATACGGACTATTGGGCTGATAAGTATTGCTTTCTTTGAAAGCCGGATCAGAGGCTGACAACGAGCCATAGACCTCATCTGTGGAAACATGCAAAAAGCGGAACTGGCTTTGCGCATCCACTGGCAACGCTTGCCAATAGGCTCGAACCTCTTCAAGCAAGTTAAAAGTGCCAACAACATTGGTTTGAATGAACGCGTCTGGCGCATGAATCGAACGATCTACATGGCTTTCTGCAGCAAAGTTCACTACCGCAAACGGCTGATGAGTGTCGAGCAAGGCTTTCACCGCGGTGCGATCAGCAATATCCGCATGCACAAACACGTGATCGGGATGTTGGCTGATGCCAGCCAAGTTTTCCATGTTGCCAGCATAGGTCAATTTATCGAGGTTAATCACTTTACCCAGTGCTTTCCCGACCCACGCATTGACAAAATTACTGCCGATAAAACCAGCCCCACCAGTCACTATAATTGTTTTTTTACCCATAAATAACCCAATTCAAAATGGTAATCACTGCCTTTTGGTTTTCATTCAAGCAATACAAGCTGGTCGCCCAAGCCCAATCTGCTTGGCTTAACACACTACCAACTCGACGCTCCCGCCTTGGCCAATGATGCAATGTATTGCGCATGTGCTGATAATTCCTCCGCATCAGCGGCCAACACTTTAAGCGCAGAAAAATCAACGGCCAGTTGCGTTTGCGTGGTCTGCGTTTCTGGGCTTGATAGCTCCATCAATAAGCTCTCTTGGCCGCGCGTCATGGCGATATAGACTTCAGCCAACAATTCAGCATCTAGCAAGGCGCCATGCAGCGTTCGCTGAGAGTTATCAATGCCAAAATGGCGACACAACGCATCCAAATTGTTACGCTGGCCAGGGCGCATTTCTTTGGCCATTTTCAACGTATCAATAATGCCGCTAACATGAGTTTCCAGTTTGTCCTGATTCAGCTTCGCCAGCTCCATATTTAGGAAGCCGAGATCAAACGGTGCGTTATGAATGATTAACTCAGCGCCGCGAATAAATGCAATAAAATCCTCGGCAACATTGGCAAACAAAGGTTTGTCCTGCAAGAACTCGAGTGAAATGCCATGCACTTCTTGCGCGCCGGGATCTATTTCGCGCTCGGGATTAATATAAACGTGAAAATGACGCTGTGTCGCGCGACGGTTGAAAATTTCTACCGCCGCAATTTCGATAATGCGATGGCCTTGGTCAGGGTATAAACCTGTGGTTTCTGTATCAAGAAAAATCTGTCTCATGAGCACTTTCCTAGCTGGTGGCGACAGTCAGCACGCCTTGATTGGCTAATGCGTCGGCACGCTCGTTACCTGCATTACCCGCGTGACCTCTGACCCAGATCCATTCCACTTGATGGGTAGCCGCCACGGCATCCAGCATTTGCCACAAATCCGCATTTTTGACTGGTTTTTTATCTGCTGTTCGCCATTGTTTTTGTTTCCAGCCCGCCAGCCACTCCGTCATGCCTTTTTGCACATAGCTTGAGTCTGTGTACACCTTGACTTGTGAAGTTTTTTTAAGGGCTTGCAAACCCTGAATCACCGCCATCAGCTCCATACGGTTGTTGGTAGTGAGCTTCTCACCGCCAAAAAGCGATTTCTCATGCTCCCCTGATTTAAGCCAAACACCCCAGCCACCGACGCCAGGATTGCCTTTGCAGGCGCCATCAGCGTACATTTCTATCCATTGTTGATTCGACATTTGCGCATTCTAACTCCTTTTGCGCTTGTTTTTGTATGCTAGATTGGCCTTTTCTTACTTGTAAGGCATGGTTAAGAGATGTTTTTTTCCATTCAGGTTTAAGTAAACGCATGTTTAATACGCGTTTTTTGGCTACCAAAAAATAAACGCCGCCGGTCAGGCCTAAGGAGTGCTGACCCAACCGCTCCAGACACGACTGCCGGGCAAGCCACAAAGGGTCATTAACTGGCAAGGCATGTACTAAACTGTCGCGATACACTACTTCAAAGCCCAGTACATTCAGCCAATCACGGATTCGCCAAGCGGTGAACAATCTTTTAAACTGTCCCGCTTGCTTAAACCCACCCACGCGCGCCCGCAAACCTAAGGCACTCAATGGCGTAATACTGGTCAGAATGAGGGTGCCTTCTGGCACCAAGACACGAAATGCCTCGCGTAAGGTTTGTTGCGGATCAGCACACTGCTCCAGCACGTGCGGCATGCAGACCAAATCGACTGACTGCTCTGCGAACGGCAGAAACTCACTCTCACACAAGAGCGATGCGCCGCCCGACGCGGTCAGTTGCAGAGAGTGTTTATAGGGCATGCGGCTATGCTCAAGCAGGTCATGTTGCGGCCAACCGATTTGTAATGCATGAAACCCGAAGACATCAGCCACCGTTTGTGCATAAAGCGGAATCTCTTGCCGTGCAATGTACTGACTCAGCGCCATGGTTTCAAATGACGCAGCATCAAGTGGATCGGGCTGAGTTGATAGCAAAATGGACTCCGTTAAGTGCCAATGTTGAGCGGTATGCTTAATACATGAGTATTGACATTCCCCCTCATATTTTCAATGATGCGTGATGCAAGAAACTTCTGCAAGTATAGAGATCATTGCCCTACCCGCTTTTAGCGATAATTATTTATGGCTGATTCGGCAAGCGCAGTTTGCGCTGGTGGTTGACCCGGGCGATGCGGCGGTCATCGCGCAAGCCTTAGCATCTGCTAATTTGCAGCTCAAGGGAATTTTGTTGACCCATCATCACGCCGACCATGTTGGTGGCGCAATGGCATTACAGCAACACTGGCAATGTCCGGTTTATGCGCCTGACAGTGCGCATGCGGCTTATCAAATGCCACAGGTGACACGCGTGAAACAGGGTGACCAGCTCACTTTTGAGCATTTTTCAGGCCTGTATGGTGAGGTCATTGCGCTACCAGGCCACACGCTAGACCATGTTGCGTATTACCTCAACCAACAACATCTGTTTAGTGGTGATGTGTTGTTTGGTGCTGGCTGTGGCCGCTTGTTTGAGGGAACCCCTGCACAAATGTTTGCCTCACTACAAACGATTGCCGCCCTCCCGCTCGAAACCCAGATTTATCCTGCGCACGAATATACTGCACACAACATTGCCTTTGCTCAGACCGTAGACCCTGAAAACATGGATTTGCAGCAACGTGCGCAAACAACCGCAAGCTTGCGTGCACGCGGCCTACCCACCTTACCCACCGCTTTAAAGCTAGAGTTAGCGACAAATCCGTTCTTGCGTTGTGAGGCGCTATCAAAACAACCCGCATTTATGGACTGGTCAGCAATTGACGTTTTTACCGAACTGCGCGCGCGACGGAACCTATTCTAGATGCCCAGCGTTGAACCACAGATGCAGGCTGCTGACAAGGGCTTGTCTCACCGAAAAATTAACGTAGAATGATGTCCTCTTTTGGGTGCTTGTACGCGCTAGACAATCTAGTGCCAGTTGGCTTGGCCATCCGGCCGCTCGGTTAATCCATGCCTCTACCTATTTATGCATCCGACCGCCTTATAAAACACCGTCTCAGGATTAAGTATTACCGTCATGCGTTTTAACACATTATTGCTTTGGATCACTTTTTCAGCGTTTCCCATATGGGCCTCAGCTGAATCTGTCGAGCCCGCAATCGTGTCGGATGACAATGCGAGTTATGATGAAACTTATGGGGGGCCAGCCTCCGAGAGCTACAATTCTAGCTATCAGTTTGAAGACTCGCTGAGTCTGCAAGAAAGCTTGTGGGATCGCGTGCGCGATGGATTCAATATGCCCGATATCGACTCCACCTACACCAACAAGCATGAGCAATGGTATGCCTCGCGCCCGGACTATGTCTCTCGTATGCTCGAGCGCAGCAAAAAGTATCTCTATCATATTGTGGTAGAAGTCGAAAAAAGAGGCATGCCAACCGAAATTGCGTTGCTACCCATGATTGAAAGCGGCTTTAACCCGAAGGCATTGTCGACCAGCAAGGCCTCTGGCATCTGGCAATTTATTCCCTCCACCGGTAAAGACTTCGGCCTGAAACAAAACTACTGGAAAGACTCGCGTAAAGATGTCACCGCGGCGACGCAGGCCGCACTCAATTACCTGCAAAAGTTATACACCATGTTTGGGGCCTGGGATTTAGCGCTGGCCGCGTACAATGCGGGTGAAGGCACTGTGGCCCGTGCCATTGAGCGTAACCGTCAGCTAGGACTGCCAACCGATTACCAGCATTTGTCCTTGCCGGATGAAACGCGCAATTATGTGCCCAAATTACAGGCGATTAAAAATATCATTTTTCGGCCCGAAAACTATGGGTTAACGCTGAATGAGATTCCCAACCGGCCTTATTTCACCACGGTGCAGGCTCCCAACAAAATTGACGCCAAACTGGCTGCGGAGCTTGCAGGCATTTCACTCGAAGAATTTAATGCGCTCAACCCGAGTTTTACGCGCCCCGTACTCATTACAGAAAACAGTTATCAGAAACTGCTGTTACCCACTTGGGCAGCCAGCAACTTCACCAATAATCTCAATGGTTACAGCCGTCCGCTGTCCAGTTGGCACAGTTATCAACCCAAACGAGGGGAACGTTTGGGGGCGATCGCCAACCAATTTGGCATCAGTATTTATGAACTGAGCGCCAGCAACAACCTGAAACCCAATCGTAACCTGATCGTTCGCAGACCATTATTGGTCCCCGCCAGTGTGCAATCCGGTCTAACGCGACCCATTGATGTTGCAGCAATGGCACAACTACCGATTGAGGTCCCCATCGAAACCACGTCTACCGCTCAATCGCGCACCTTCTCGCACAAGGTAAAACAAGGGGATACCCTAGCAAAACTGGCAAAACGTTATGGCATCAGCAGCAAACAGATCATGCAACAAAATAAGTTAAAATCAAAAAATCTGGCGCTTGGCCAAGTGTTGCAGCTGGAAAAACCGGAACCAAACGCCGGCGATACGAGTCACTCACGCACGATAAAAAATAATCGACACAGTGCGCCGAAAAAAACGACTGCCCACAGCAAGACACGTTCAAGTTCGGTTGCAGATAAAAAAACCATGACCAATACACATAAAAAAACCAAACAAACTAAATAGATCATTCTCGCCAAGCCATGACGCATCGATTATTGTCAGACACGCCTTATATTTGCTCGACAGGGCTTCCGTCAATGACCCATCGTGTCATTATCAGCTTGTTGTGTGGCGCGCTCGTCGCTTGCGGCGCAGACAGTGGCCGACAAAACAACCAAACGTTTGCCCACATAACCCCTGCGCAAACGGGTGGCACACTGATTAGCGCAATGCCGTCAGATCCTAGCAGCATGATAGGCATGGTGGCCGGAGAGTCTGCCTCGCTTGCGATTGGCGCGTATTTGTTTAATTCACTGTTAAAGTACAATCAAAATTTAGATTTGGCCGGTGAGTTAGCTGAATCGTGGCAAGTCGCTGCCGATAACAAAACAATTACCTTCAAATTAAAATCTGGCCTACAGTGGGCAGATGGCAAACCATTAACCAGTGAAGATGTGTTGTTCACCTGGCAACTGGTAACTGATGAAAAAACACACAGCCCGTATGCCTCGGATTACCAGTTGGTCACAAAAGCCGAGGCTCCGGATGCACAAACATTCATTGTGCATTATTCGCAACCATTTGCGCCGGCATTAGAAAGTTGGGCAAGTTTGCAAGTCTTGCCTAAACACAAATTGGCTGGTCAAGACATTCACACCACTAGCTTTGCGCAAAAACCATTAGGTAGCCATTATTATCAGTTAAAAGAATGGCGACATGGCGAATACCTCAAGCTAGAAAAGAACCCTAAGTCAGTATTGGGCCCGGCGAATATTGATACGCTGGTCGAGCGGATTATTCCAGATCCGGCCGCGCAGTTTCTTGAATTAATGGCCGATAACATCGATAGCATGAACATGGATCCGATCACTTATGCGCGCATCATTCCATCCCGCCCGGCATTACAAGCTCAATTAAACCAATATAAAGAATTAGGCAATAGTTACACTTACCTCGGCTTTAATCTCAAGCGCAAGCCCTTTGACGATGTGCGCATACGCAAAGCGATCAACTACGCCATCGACAAACAAGAGATTATTGACGGCGTCTATTTAGGCCTAGGAATCGCTATTGCCTCGCCCTACAAACCAGGCACCCGATGGAGCAATCCGCAACTGACCCCCTACCCATTCGACCCAGCCAAAGCCAAGCAATTACTGGCAGAAGCTGGCTATCAAGATAGCGATGGCGATGGGTATGTGGAGCGTGACGGCAAAACACTGTCTTTTGAGATGTTGACCAATCTAGGCAATAAGCAACGTGAAAAAACGGCGGTGATTATTCAGCGTCGCTTAAAAGAAGTTGGGATCGATACGCGTATTCGCACATTGGAATGGGCCAGTTTACTGACCAACTTTATTAAGCCTGGTGACTTCGACGCGGTGGTGATGGGTTGGGGCTTAGGGCTAGACCCTGACCAATACAATATCTGGCATTCTAGCCAGCAAAATCCCGGACAATTTAATTTTATTGGCTATCACAACCCAGTTGTGGATCAACTACTTGAACAGGGGCGCCTTGAATTTGATCCTGAAAAGCGCATGGATATTTATCATGAATTTGCCAAAGTGCTTTATGAGGACAGCCCGTTGGTTTACCTCTCCGCTGGCTATGGCCTCACCGCCATACACAAGCGCGTGCAGGGCATTATGAACCCGGTGCCACCGGCAGGTGTGGGTTATGACTCACAAAAATGGTTTATTCCTGAGCCCTACAGACGCCCACAAATACAGGCAGAATAAGCATGCTAAATTACCTGATCAGACGCGTTTTATGGATGATACCGATGTTGATCGGCATCAGTCTGATTTCGTTTTTTATCATGCATCTGGCACCAGGTGACATTACCAGCACCGAGGCAGCTTTCGACCCCAAGTCATCCGAAGAGTCTCGTCAAAAGTTACGCGCGCTCTACCATTTGGATAAGCCCATCATTGTTCAATATGGCTTGTGGCTTGAACGTATCGCGCACTTAGATTTCGGTCATTCGTTTGCTAGCCATCAAAAGCCAGTATTTTGGCAAGAGACGGATAAAGATGGCAACACCACAGCGGGCATGATTCAAGAGGCACTGCCTGTGACCCTCACCATGAATGTCATTGGCCTATTGCTTACACTTACCCTGGCGGTACCGCTGGGTGTGATCGCCGCCAAACGTTACGGGCATTGGCAAGACCGCTCGATCACTTTGTTTAATTTTATTGGTTTTTCTATTCCGGGATTCTGGTTGTCGCTGTTGCTGATGTACTGGTTAGGCGTGATTCATCCCTGGTTCCCGATTTCTGGTTTGCACAGTCTTAATTATGCACAGCTGGATACTTGGCAACGTTTTCAGGATCTACTCATGCACTTGTTTTTGCCAGTGGTGATTCCGGCAATCACAGGCTTGGCCGGTGTCACCATGTTTGTTAAAAACGGCATGCTGGATGTCCTCAGCCAAGACTTTGTCACCACCGCACGTGCCAAAGGGCTGAGTGACTGCACCGTGACCTATCGCCACGCGCTTCGCAATGCCCTGCTACCGCTGATTACGTTGGTTGGTTTATCTTTACCGGGTTTGATTGGCGGTTCGGTCATTGCTGAAACCATATTCGCTATCCCTGGCATGGGTAAGCTTTTTTATGAAGCGGTCATGATGCGCGATTTCCCAGTGGTCATGGGCATCTTAACGATTGGATCAGCGCTAACCTTGATGGGCAACTTGCTTGCAGATCTCGCTTACGCTTGGGCCGATCCTCGATTACGCCGGGGCGTAATGCCACAACGTTAAGCAGAAAACCCTTATGCGAAAAATCTTGCAAAACCCTTTAGCACTTAGCGGACTGTGTCTGATTGGCATTATTTTATTGCTGGCCTTGCTTGCCCCCTGGATTGCGCCTTATGACCCGGATGCGATTCAAGTCAAACAAATTCTAGTCGCACCTTCAGGCGAACATTGGATGGGCACGGACGGTTTAGGCCGTGATGTCTGGAGCCGCATGCTGTTTGGCGGACGCGTATCCTTACTGGTCGGACTGGTCGCGGTCGGCATTTCTACCGTCATCGGCGTGATCCTCGGCGCACTGGCGGGCTACTATCGTGGTTGGGTAGACACGCTAATTATGCGTCTAGTCGACATTATGCTATCCATCCCGAGCTTTTTCTTGATTCTGGCGGTGATTGCGTTTTTAAGCCCATCAATTACTAACGTGATGATTGTCATTGGTCTGACCTCCTGGATGAGCGTCACCCGCTTGGTCCGAGCAGAGTTTCTGAGTTTGACGCAACGGGAATTTGTCACGGCGTCCTCCGCACTGGGTGCGCGTGATTGGCGTATCATCTTTAAACACTGCCTGCCAAACAGTATGACACCCGTACTGGTCAGCGTGGTGCTGGGCATCGCCAGCGCCGTATTGCTCGAATCTGGGTTGAGCTTTCTTGGTCTAGGCGTGCAGCCTCCGCAAGCTTCTTGGGGCAACATCCTGACAGATGGCAAAGAATATATCCAGTTTGCTTGGTGGCTGTCGCTCTACCCCGGACTTGCCATATTAATTACTGTGTTAGGGTATAATCTGCTCGGCGAAGGTTTGCGTGACGTGTTTGACCCGCGCGCCAACTCCACACGCTAACCGATTTAACTAACTACCTACCAAACAGGAACAAGCATGGCATTTCTTGCTGGAAAAAAAATTCTGATTGCCGGTCTGCTAAGCAACCGATCAATTGCTTATGGCATTGCCGCCGCAATGAAGCGTCAAGGCGCTGAGCTGGCATTCACCTATCAAGTCGACAAACACGAAAACCGTGTGCGTGATTTAGCTGCCGACTTCGAATCGAATATCGTCTTGCCATGTGATGTGGCAGAAGACACACAAATCGACAACCTATTCGTTGAGCTAGCCAAAGTCTGGGATGGCTTGGACGGTTTGGTTCACTCCATCGCATTTGTGCCAAAAGTAGCCTTGGCTGGCGACTATCTCGACAATATCAGTCGTGAATATTTTCACATCGCGCATGACATCAGCTCGTATAGCTTTTCTGCGATGGCGAAAGCTGCGTATCCGATGATGCAAGGTCGCAACGGCAGCTTACTCACGTTGAGTTATCTGGGCGCTGAGCGCACCATGCCCAACTACAACGTGATGGGTGTTGCAAAAGCAAGCCTTGAAGCCAATGTCCGCTACCTGGCCCAGAGTTTGGGTCCACGCGGTATCCGCGTCAATGCGGTGTCTGCAGGTCCAATCAAAACATTGGCTGCTTCAGGCATTGCAGACTTCGACAAAATGATTGGTTTTAACGAGAAACATGCCGCGTTGCGCCGTAATGTCACCATTGATGAAGTCGGTAACGTTGCTGCCTTCCTTTGCAGTGATTTGGCTTCAGGTGTAACGGGTGAAATTACTTATGTAGACGGCGGAATGAACATTACTGCTGCAGGTCAGATCGATTAAATTCAGACCTAAAACGCAAAAAAGCCTGCATCGAAAGATTCAGGCTTTTTTTACGAATATGAGACTCTGCATCAGTATGAATGCGCTGACTTCAAAACGAGCGAGCGCGTTTAAAAAACTGTTCAGCTTTGAATCATCTAATAAGTGCGGACTTTAAAGGCGCATAAAATAATTAAAATATTATTTTTAAGGTGTACGAAAAAATCATAAATATATGAATTAAATAGTTATTAAATTTTTTAATGAATAATATATTAAATGATTATAAAATTTTTATAGTAGATTGTCGCGTAAGGCTCTGGGTCCTAAGGTTTCAATAATGACTCATTAGAGCCGAGCTCATCATTCACATTTTAACGACCACATTTGAATGTTTGCTGGCACTAGGTAGTGATGGCTAAAGACCAATCCTTTCAAGACTCAGCAAGTTGAATAAACCCATTCGCATGCGACCTTTGCCCTTTATGCAGCGTTTAATGCATACACCGAATGCTACCAGAGGAACTCTACGATTCACATGTCACTGCCAGCATGGTTATTTTGTTTTTATCTATTATTAAACTTAATCACCATCATTGTTTATTATCTAGATAAACGAGCGGCCCGCCAGAAAGAAAGGCGTGTCTCTGAAACAACGCTTCATCTCTTAGCGTTGCTCGGAGGGTGGCCGGGCGCTATCGTGGCCCAACAACTGTTTCGCCACAAAACACAAAAACGTGTTTTTAAAGTGGTTTTTTGGCTAACCGTTTTACTACACTGTGCAGCAATTGCATGGCTCATTGCAGAGCATGATTTAGGGCGTACTTTGCTTTGATTCAATTTTTGCAAGCATTGACAACAAAAAAGGAGGGCTAAGCCCTCCTTTTTATCTTACGGTTCGAAGTTATTCGTTTGTTTTAGATAACAATACTTTTGCGTTGAATTGAATATCTTTCTTGGCCTTGAGGGAGCCGACATAGGCATGCGACATTTCATCCCCCAGGGCAGCCTGATACGCTTTAAACGCTCTCTCAGCGACGTCCGGTTGATCCTTGAGCTTCTGTGTCACCGCAATCACTTTAATCACGGTATAGCCTTTGTTCGTCTCATTAAAGCCATAATAAGCTGGCAATGTATGTGAACTCACTTTAAATACATGCTTCATTACGCCGTCACTCAAGCCTTGGGCATTTCTGCGATCAATAGTCACTGGCGTAATCCAGTCAGCATTCACCGCTTTGCCAGTTTTAAGATCGGCTAACAAGGCCTCGCCCTTTTGCTGTGCTAGCTTGCTCGCTGCTTCTGCTTTCAACAAGGTCTCGATAGGCCCTTTCACCTCGTCAAAGCTGCGAGGCGCTTCCGGCGTATATTCGACAATACGACCAGCCACCAAATTATTTGGTGAGACTTCTACCGCTTCAGTATTGCGTTTCTCTTTTAACACTTCATCCGAGAACACTAAACTTGCAAAACGATCGCTCTTAAAGAACTTAGTGATTTCTTCTTTGCTCATGGCCGGGGAAGTTTGCACTTGCACGTTAAACTTTTTAGCGACGGGGTCCAGACTGCCAGATTGCTCATACACCGTATTGCCAAAATCGTCAGCCAATTCAGCATATTTGGCTTGTGCTTTTTGGAACAGCAACTCAGCTTTTAACTTCAACTTCACAGAGGCAAAGTCTGAAGATTCACCAGTGATTCCAGTCAACTTGATGATGTGATAACCAAACTCTGACTCTACCAAGTTACTGATATCACCCACTTTCATTGAGAAAGCTGCATCTTCAAATGGCTTCACCATCGCACCGCGACCAAAACTGCCTAAGTCGCCACCTTTGCTCGCTGAGCCGGTATCCTGTGAGTTTTCAATGGCCAGTTTCTCGAAGCTTTTTGGATTGGCTTTCACTTGCTTAAGAATGCCCTCAGCTTTATCTTTGGCAGCCGCTTTTTCAGCGGGCGTTGCAGAACTACTAAATCCAATCAAGATATGACTGGCTTGACGCTGTTCATCGCCCTGTAACTTAGCGGCATTTTCGTCATAAAACTGTTTTACTTCCTCGTCAGTCACATTTACCTGCGACATCAATCCTGCAGCGGTTAGTAGCGCAAATTGCAACTTCACTTTTGCCGGGGCAATAAATTTTGTTTTGTGCTGGTTGTAGTAAGCTTGAACCTGCGCTGGTGTCACAGTCACCTGATTGATAAAATCCGCAGCCTTAACATCAACGACAGTCACTTCTCGTTGCTCAAACTCTGACATCAATGATTGCTCAGCCACTTTTTTAGGCATGAATACCAGATTAGCCAACCCATCACGTACTTGCTGCACAGCCAGATCCTTGCGTACGCTTTGCTCAAACTTGGCAGGGGTCAGTTTGTTTTGGGTTAACAGCTGATTGTAAGTCTCTTCAGAAAATTTACCGTTGGTCTGAAACTCAGGCATACCCAGCACGTGTTGACTCAATTGCTCATCACTAATTTTAAAGCGATAGTCCTGAATAGCACTTTCTACCAAACGGCGAGTGATTATCCCGTCAAGCACCGACTGCTTGAAAGCAGGACTTTCTAACATCGCGGGATCAACTTTTTGCCCCTGCGACTGCATGTAGTTACGTGCATTCTCAACCGAGTTAGAAAACTCTTGTAATGAGATTTTGTGGCCATCGACTTTAGCCACAGCCACCTGCCCGCCTGCCTGGTTCAAATAAGAGTCAATCCCAAACAATGCAAACGGCACCACAATCAGTGCCAGAATGATTTTTGCCATCCATCCTTGCGTGTATTTTCTTAATGCTTCCAACATTTTATCGTTTCCGTTACCTGATTTTTTCAACGGCAAACTATACCATAAACCCGCCAAATACGCCGTATTGAAGCATAGACCAGTGCGGTGTAAAAGCGTTGCAAGTGCCCACGCAATTTACTTAGCTTGATAATGTTGAACGCATGATGTTTTGGCCAATAACAATAGCGCTTGTGAAAGCTTAAAAGGATGATCTTGATCAACCATGCAATCCATGCAGTCATAAAATCGAGCGCAGCATGCAAACGATGTTCAGACATCGAGCGCAGCATACAAACGATGTTCAGACATCGAGCGCAGCATACAAACGATGTTTAGACAGAGTATGCTGAGTTACTAGAAAAGAAAAAGGCCCTGATAAATATCAGGGCCTTTATTTTGGCGGAGCGGACGGGACTCGAACCCGCGACCCCCGGCGTGACAGGCCGGTATTCTAACCAACTGAACTACCGCTCCCGGTAATCAATAAGCCGAAATTATAACATCGTTTTTTATAAAATCAACTAATTTTTTTACTTATTAATCAGCACTTAGATCAACTTGTTAAAGTGAATTCTTAAGTACTGAGTCACTTAAAAAATTAAGAGCGCATACCTCGCACTCTTAATTTTATTTGTTTGGTGGGTGCTAACGGGGTCGAACCGCTGACATTCGCCTTGTAAGGGCGACGCTCTACCAACTGAGCTAAGCACCCGTAACAACCACTGGTGTTGCTACTACTGGTCAAGCACTGTTCTTGCTCAACCAAAGAATGCTAGTTTACAGCATCTTTAAGACCTTTACCAGCCCTAAATTTAGGAGATTTAGCAGCTTTAATGTTAATTGTTGCGCCGGTACGAGGATTACGGCCAGAACGGGCAGAACGCTCACCTACATAGAATGTACCAAAACCAATCAAGGTCACCAGATCACCTTTTTTTAATGCGCCGGAAATAGCTTCAGTTGTTGCATCCAGAGCACGAGCCGCAGCGGCTTTAGAAATACCAGCAGCACTTGCTATATGATCTATCAATTCTGATTTATTCACGTGTTTCCCCTAATAACTAGTTAAAAAGACAGGTACATCCTGTACTGTCTTTATATCAAGCCGCAAAACGAGCTGTCAAGCGCTATTCCGGCCTTTTGACAATAAATCGCATCAATTTAACTAATGCGTGACAGCTTGCTCGGCATTCGCGTCTCCAGCAGCCACAATCTCGACCACTGGCGCGGCTACAACCAGAGGTTGAGGCGCACTTTCTAAGGCTAAATCCAGCACCTGATCTATCCATTTGACGCAGTGAATGTCGAGATCTTTTTTGATGTTGGCTGGAATATCGACCAGATCTTTCTCGTTAGCTGAGGGGATCAACACCGTTTTGATACCCCCCCGATGCGCAGCGAGCAGTTTCTCTTTTAAGCCACCAATCGGCAATACTTCACCACGTAGTGTGATCTCGCCTGTCATTGCCACATCTGCGCGTGCTGGGATGCCTGTCAACACCGATACGATGGCAGTAGTTAAGCCAATCCCAGCGCTTGGACCATCTTTTGGCGTGGCGCCTTCAGGCAAGTGGATATGAATATCTTTTTTCTCATAAAAGTCCGTAGGTATGCCCAAGCCTTCAGACCGACTGCGAACGACGCTCATGGCCGCCGTCACCGACTCTTGCATGACATCACCCAGCTTACCCGTCGTGATGGTCTTGCCCTTCCCTGGTAGCGTCACTGCTTCAATCGTCAACAGTTCACCACCCACAGATGTCCAAGCCAGACCTGTCACCTGCCCTACTTGATTCTCTTTAGCAGCAACACCAAAATCGTAGCGCTTCACACCGAGGTACTGCTCAATATTTTTGCTGGTGATATTGATTTTTTTCACCGTGTTCGTTTTGCCTTTGGCCAGCAACTGCTCTTTTACTGCTTTGCGGCAGATTTTAGCCACTTCTTGCTCAAGACGTCTTACACCGGCTTCACGCGTGTAGTAACGCACAATGTCGCGTAAAACACTTTCAGCCACTGAAATATCTGTCGTTTTGAGTGCATGCGCTTTTAATTGTTTAGGCAACAAATAGCGCTGCGCAATGTTGATCTTTTCATCTTCAGTGTAACCAGACAAGCGAATGATTTCCATACGGTCTAGCAATGGCTCTGGAATATTCATGCTGTTTGCAGTTGCCACAAACATCACATCACTCAAATCGTAATCCACTTCTACATAGTGATCTGCAAACGTGTGGTTTTGCTCGGGATCCAACACCTCCAGTAAAGCGGAAGATGGATCGCCACGCATATCTTGCCCCATTTTGTCGACTTCATCGAGCAAAAACAGCGGGTTTTTTACCCCAACCTTGGTCATGCTTTGTAGCACCTTGCCAGGCATGGAGCCAATGTAGGTGCGACGATGTCCGCGGATTTCTGCTTCATCGCGCACGCCACCAAGCGCCATACGCACAAATTTGCGGTTCACTGCTTTCGCGATACTTTGCCCCAAAGAGGTTTTCCCCACCCCAGGTGGGCCAACTAGGCATAAGATAGGTGCTTTGAGCTTGCCGACACGTTGCTGTACAGCCAGATACTCAACGATGCGCTCTTTCACCTTATCGAGGCCGTAGTGATCGGCATCCAATATGGCTTCAGCGGCTTGCAAGTCTTTGCTGATTTTGGTTTTCTTTTTCCAAGGTAGGTTGAGCAACGTATCAATGTAGTTACGCACGACAGACGCTTCTGCAGACATGGGTGACATTAATTTGAGTTTTTTAAGCTCAGCACTGACTTTGGCTAACGCCTCTTTCGGCATGGCAGCGTTTTTAATCCGCTGCTCAAGCTCTTCCATCTCGGCATTTTCATCCTGTTCGCCTAATTCTTTCTGAATCGCTTTCACCTGCTCGTTCAGATAATACTCGCGCTGACTTTTCTCCATTTGGCGCTTTACGCGTCCACGGATACGCTTCTCGACTTGCAGGATGTCGATTTCAGACTCCATCAAAAACAGCAAATGCTCCAAGCGCTCAATCACGCTTAGCATTTCGAGTACTTTTTGCTTTTCTTCAAGCTTAAGTGTCAGATGCGCAGAAATGGTATCTGCCAATCGACCTGGCTCGTTAATCGTCGCCAATGAGGTCAAAATTTCGGGCGGAATTTTCTTGTTGAGTTTGACGTATTGATCGAACTGCGTCATCACTGTACGCATCAAGGCCTCGGCCTCTTTGTCATCCTGATCTGTTTGTTCGACCTCTTCACCGAGTGCCATAAAACACTCATCTGTCTCGATAAAGTCAGAGACGCGCACGCGATGTAAGCCTTCAACCAAGACTTTTACCGTACCGTCAGGCAGTTTTAGCATCTGCAATACGGTCGCTAAAGTACCAATCTCATAAAGGTCCTCTGCAACAGGATCGTCCTTATTCGCTGACTTTTGGGCTACGAGTAAAATCCGCTTATCGCCCTCTGACGCGCGCTCTAATGCTTTGACCGACTTGGTACGCCCGACAAACAGCGGAATGACTAAATGTGGATACACCACAACATCACGTAATGGCAATAACGGGATTAGGGAGGTTTCTTCCGGGATCTCGGAGTCAAGCAAAGTGTGTTCTGTCATAGCGTCTTTCAAAAAGTGTCAAAGGAACCAGTCCTTTGCATTTAGATGGGAACATTCTTTGAGAATTCAAGAGAGTGCGCATCTAATGGTGTAGATGCTATCTTGCAATAGCCGGGCGGCTATTGCAAGTGAGATTTAATGTGCGTTTTCAACGCGTTTTTGCGCATCCTGATAAATCAGAATTGGTTCGGAGGTGTGTGCAATCACGCCAGCATCCACAATTACCTTTGATAGGCCTTTGAGAGAAGGCAATTCATACATTAGATCAAGTAGAGAGTGCTCCAGGATAGAACGTAATCCGCGAGCACCCGTTTTTCGCTCAAGGGCTTTTTTAGCGATCAACAGCAGTGCGGATTCTTCAAACTCCAACTCCACGCCTTCCATTTTGAACAGCTTCATGTACTGCTTGGTCAAGGCGTTTTTAGGCTCAACCAAAATAGTCATCAAAGCGGCCTCATCCAGCGATTCAAGCGTGGCCACGACCGGCAAACGACCGATAAACTCTGGAATCAAACCAAACTTGATGAGATCTTCTGGCTCGACTTCACGTAACACTTCACCGACCGCACGCACATCTTCTTTGCTCTTCACTTCGGCACCAAAACCAATGCCGCCTTTTTCTGAGCGATGACGGATCACCTTTTCAAGGCCGTCAAATGCACCACCGCAAATGAACAGAATGTTAGTGGTATCCAGTTGCACAAACTCTTGGTTAGGGTGTTTGCGGCCGCCTTGTGGTGGCACAGAAGCAATAGTACCTTCAATCAATTTGAGCAGTGCTTGTTGCACGCCCTCACCTGATACATCGCGGGTAATAGAAGGATTGTCAGATTTGCGAGAAATCTTGTCGACTTCATCGATGTAGACAATGCCACGCTGGGCTTTTTCGACATCATAATCACATTTTTGCAGAAGTTTCTGCATGATGTTTTCGACGTCTTCACCCACATAGCCCGCCTCTGTCAGCGTCGTTGCATCCGCCATCACAAATGGCACATCCAACAAACGTGCAAGGGTTTGTGCCAACAATGTTTTGCCTGAGCCCGTCGGACCAATCAGCAAAATATTGCTTTTTTGGACCTCGATGTCATCTTTGCCGGTTTGATTACTGTCAGACAGCGGGTTGTACCCTAGCCGTTTGTAATGATTGTAGACCGCCACGGAAAGATTTTTCTTTGCCTGAATCTGGCCAATGACGTATTGATCAAGAATCTGACAGATTTCTTGAGGTGTCGGTAGTTTTTTATCAGCGGATTTAATCTCGTTGAGGCTCTGAATCTCTTCGCGAATAATGTCGTTACATAAATCAACGCACTCATCACAAATGAATACAGAAGGGCCTGCAATCAGTTTTTTAACTTCATGCTGGCTTTTGCCGCAAAACGAGCAGTATAAAAGCTTCTCGCTATCAGATTTGTTTGCCATGCTATTCCCCTGCTGGTTGCTTGCTGATTAAACAGCGCTACGTGCGGCAATCACCTGGTCCACCAAGCCATAGGCTTTGGCAGCGTCAGCACTCATAAAATTGTCACGATCAGTGTCATTAGCAATCGTATCAATGTTTTGACCAGTGTGATGCGCCATGATGCCATTTAACTTGTCTTTGAGGTACAAAATTTCTTTGGCATGAATCTCGATGTCAGAAGCTTGGCCTTGGAAACCACCCAGAGGCTGATGAATCATGACGCGAGAGTTTGGCAAACAAAAGCGTTTGTCTTTGGCACCAGCCGTCAATAACAAAGCGCCCATGCTGGCGGCTTGACCAATGCACAAAGTGCTTACGTCTGGCTTGATAAACTGCATGGTGTCATAAATCGACATCCCGGCAGTCACCGAGCCACCGGGTGAGTTAATGTACAAGGAAATATCCTTGTCTGGATTCTCAGCTTCCAGAAACAACAGCTGCGCAACGACCAAGTTAGCGGTCATGTCATTGACTGGGCCAACCAAAAAAATAACGCGCTCTTTCAGCAGCCGTGAATAAATGTCGTATGAACGCTCTCCGCGACCACTCTGCTCGATCACCATGGGAATATACCCAAGGCCTTGCGGCTCTATTCGTTGTTGCATCATGCCCTCGTTCGCGTTCATATAATTCATGGTTTAAGCACCCGCCATCATTAATTCATCAAATTTAATTTTTTTGCTGGTGACTTTGACTTTTTCCAGCACCCAAGCCACCACATTTTCCTCTGTCGCCAGCGCAGCAGGCTCATCCAGACGTTTGACATCCGCATAGTACCAGCTCACCAACTCGTCAGGTTTTTCAAAGCTTTGCGCAAAACTATCTACCATGGCACGCACTTGGTCCGCCGTGGCTTGCAAGTTATTTGTGTTAACTAATTCAGTTAATACCATGCGCAATTTAGCGTTACGTTGTGCTTGTGCATCAAATACAGAGGGCTCCATCGGCACTTGCGCTGGGTCAACCCCACGCTGACGCAGGTTTTGGGCAGCCACTTGCATCAGGCGATTGGTTTCAGCTGAGACGATTGCTTTTGGGATTTCAAAGTTGCTCTCATCTACCAACGCTTGAAACACAGATTCTTTCACACGTGCTTTAATGCGTTTGTCCACTTCTTGTTCAAGGCTTTGTTTAATTTCCGCTTTCATGGTGTCAAGATTGCCATCTTCAACACCTAAGTTCTTCGCAAACTCAGCATCAATTTCAGGATAAACAGGTTGTGAAACTGACACAAACTTAACATCATAACTTACTGTTTTTCCTGCTAATTGCGCTGGATTATGGTCCGCAGGGTATGTAATTTCGAAAGTTTTTTCAGTGCCTGCTTTGCCGCCGATCAATGCATCGTCAAACTCTTTCACACGGCCTGGTTCACCAATCACTAAATCGATACCACGATCACCAGTGCTTTCCACTTGCTGACCATCAATAGAAGCGGTCAAAGTGATATTGATGCGGTCGCCTTTTTTGGACATGCGTTTTACAGGCTCATAGCTGACGCGCTGCTTCACCAACACATCCAAAGTTTTATCCACATCAGCGTCTGACAGTTCAAGCGCTGGGCGTTCAATTTTCACTTTGCTTAAATCACCGATCGCGACTTCTGGAAAAATTTCAAACGTTGCAATGTATTCAAATTCTTCGGCAGCATCTTTAAATGGGATGTGCTCAATGTTTGGAAAGCCAGCCACACGCAGCTTATTCTGCTCTACAGCCTCACCAAAGCTAGTCTCAACTGCTTTAGAGTAAACTTCATCACGTACTTGATCGCCGTAATGTTGGTTCACTAAACCAATCGGGGCTTTACCCGGACGGAAACCAGAAAATTTAGCGGTACGAGAAATTTGCTGTAAACGTTGTCTAATTTGCCCTTCCAGTGGAGCCAAAGGGACTTTGATGGTCATGCGACGTTCCAAGTTGCTGACTGTTTCAACAGATACTGCTGCCATGCTGAACTTCCTGTAAAAATCGTTTTAACAACGATGGGTTATGTAGGTAGACGCCTGCTTGAGCGCCACAATAATTGTTTAAACACAACCTGATCTCACTTTAAAGTGTTGTGGTAAGGATCAAATTATGAAAAAAGAGCCTAAAAATATAACACAAGTCTGAATTGAAATAAACTTCAGGCCAGCTTCCAGACAACAAGCGTATCACTTACGTTCCACGATCGGGCGCGGTGCCCCAAGAAAAAATAGGTGCTAGACTTAATATGGTGGCTAAACTAGAGACTTCAAGCCTTAAGCTAAAGCCACGATCGCTTCAATTTCTACCAGCACATCGCGCGGCAATTTGGCTACTTGTACCGTTGAACGCGCGGGAGTGTGCGTAGCAAACGCTTCTGCGTAAACCTGATTCATCGCTACAAAATCATCTAGATTCTTCAAAAATACCGTGGTTTTGACCACTTGCTGCAAAGTACCGCCAGCGGCCTCAATGATAGCCTGCAAATTGGACAGCACCTGACGGGTTTGTTCGGCGATGTCGCCCTCATTCAAACTACCATCCGGACGCAATGCAATCTGACCGGATGTATAAAGCAGATTACCGATGACAACACCCTGCGCGTATGGACCAATGGCTGCAGGAGCGTTCGATGTTTGTACGATCTTCATAATGATTTGTTCTCTTTCCAGACGTATCTCTGCGACCAAAAACAATAAAGGCCTCCTGTCACGGAAGCCTGTTATGTTGTACATGCACCACCCGTGATGTTTGAATCTTCATTCAGGTGGTGCGAAAGGAGAGACTCGAACTCTCACGCCTCGCGGCGCTGGAACCTAAATCCAGTGCGTCTACCAATTCCGCCACTTTCGCATATTGCTGGTCGATTTCAGCAAAAATGTGATTATATCTCATTTTTGGCTTTGGCCACAAACTTGAAGCGTTCACATTGACAAGCCCAGCGTTCAACTGCAAGATGCTGGATTAATCATCATAAAAAGTTGTTCATGGGACGTGATATGCATTCAGCCGAAGAAAACATGCTTAGAGCAGAGCTCGAGCTTTTAATGCGTGAGCGGGAAATTCTGCTCAAAATTACGGGGGTGGCTGCCGGATTAATCGCTGAACTCAACACTACTGACCTACCAATCCGCACGGTCGAGGCGGCAGATTTGTTGGCGACGACCATCAATCAACTGCCAGAAGAGTTATTGCAAGACGCGCTGGACGCTGTCCACGCGACCATCGTCGAATAAATCCCCTCAGGGCTTGTGCGCTTGCATGCGTCCTCAAATGTCATGCGTTTGCTTGTTTACCTTTCTCCACTTTTGTTGACTGCGTGTGGTGTCGCCTATCAGGCCAAACCAATTACGCAACAGCAGAACATAGAAAATATCCAACAGGCGAGCCCCACCATGGACGGCTTTCAAGCCTTTGTGCGTGCGCAATCCCCAATGGTCTCTTGGCCAATTGCAACATGGGATCTGGATAGTCTTACGCTATCTGCACTATACTTTCACCCTGCGCTTAAAGTGGCCAAATCTGATTATGCGGTAGCTTTGGCTGGCATCAAAAGTGCCGGCTTACGCCCGCAAGTGGGCTTAAATGGCCAGCTGTCGCGCAGCAATCTCGCCAATGGCGATATTAATCCTTGGTCCTATGGTTTGCAGGTGGATATCCCACTGATTACAGCCAATAAACGTCAAATCAATATTGAGATCGCACAATATCAGGCCGATATTGCAAAAATTCAGATTTCGGAAACGGCTTGGTTATTACGTCAACAACTCAGTTTTGATCTGATTTTGCTGGCTGAGCAACAAGCCATGCAGGCCAATCTTGTCAGGTTACAAAAGGCACAAGATAGCCTACTTGCCGCTTATCAAAAGCGCTTAGATCTTGGGGTTGCCGGTAAATCCGATGTGCTACCCATTCGTTTGCAACGTGATCAGTCCGCTTGGCAGTTACAACAACTAGACTTACAAATTCATCAAACTGAGCAAAAAATCTTGCATGATGCAGGGTTAACAGCACAAACAAACTTACCGTTTAACATCGCACCGCTCGCGTTATCCCAAATATTGAAAGCTCGCTTTGCTGAATCAAACGCCTATGCCGACGCCCCCACCATTCAAAATACGGCGCTGACCAACCGTATGGATATTCAGCGCGCGCTGGCACAATATGCCAAAGCAGAATCACAGCTGCGGCTTGAAATGGCAAAGCGCTACCCTGACCTGTCGCTGAGTCCTGGCATCCTATACGAATACGGAGACAAAATTTGGTCATTGGGCATCGGCACCATGCTCAATTTGCTGAACAAATCCTCAGACCTTTGGGCCCATGCCGAACAAGTGCGACAAAACGAAGCCGTACGCTTTTACAATCTGCAACATCAGGTCATACAACAGTCTGAACAGACTTACATGAAATATCGTGACGCCGCTAATTTGTTAGTCACTCAGACCAATGAATATGCGCAACAATCGCGTCGCAAAGCGCAACTGGAAAACCAGTGGCACCAAGGGCTCATCGATAAAACTGAGTACTTGCAGACAGAAATCCAGTTTTATAGCGCGCAACAACGACTGATCACGCAACAGGCTAATGTTATACGTGCATTACAAGAGATTGAAAATATCATGCAAAAACCCATCGCGCTCTCGCAACGTGCGATGAGTACAGCCAACCAGCCACAAGAGGTGCCCGCAAAATGAATAAAAAAGCACTCTGGATTATCGGGGCGCAGATTATCCTAGTTTTAATTCTGATTTGGGCCATTGTTTTTCTTGGCCGCGATGAATATGAGTCAAGCCAACGAGATACCGAAGAAGAGGTTGATGGGCCACTGCGCGTCGCAGACCAGAATGGTTTGCAAGTGGTGCAACTCAATCTAGCCACGCAAAAAAACAGTGGCATCCATGTACAACCTTTAAAAGCTTATGACTACCACGGCAATATCAAAGTATTGGGCTCAGTGATATCGATTCAGACGCTGGTGGATTACAACAGTCAGTACCAGCTACTTAAATCACAATTGGCCCTCGCTGAGAGCGTGTTACCTAACCACCAGTTACAGTATCAGCGCTACAAACAGCTGAATGAGGACGACAAAAACGTCTCAGACAAAGCGGTCCAAGAGGCGCAAGCCTTGTTGATTAACGACCAGACGCAAATTAAAGCGACGCAGGCGCAGTTAAAAGCGCTGACTGATACCATCATCGCGCAATGGGGACAACCCTTGGCAATGCTTGTGACGCATCATCCTGCATCCGGACCGCTGCATGATTTATTATTGCAGAAAAAGGTGTTGGTGCAGGTGAGTTTTCCCCTGAGCTATCAAGTGCCTGCAGCGCATTCTAGCCTCTACATCTCGCCTATTCAGGGTGAAGTGGCCCCGATCAAAGCAGATTATGTGTCGCAGTCCATTCAAACGGATATCAGCAATATCGGCAAAACGTATTTTTATAGTGCTTCGGCAGATTTTTTACGCGTGGGCATGCGTGTCAATGTGGTGCCAGTCGAATCCTCTTCCGCAACCATCAAAGGCGTGATTGTCCCGAATCAAGCCATTGCCTGGCATGGCGGCATGGCGTGGATATACGTGAAAACTAAGCCGGATACGTTTTTGCGCAAACCCGTCGCCTCGGATATCGAACTGGATAATGGCTGGTTTGACAGCAGTTTGTCACCTGGCACCGAGGTGGTCACCCGTGGTGCCCAACTGTTGTTGTCCGAAGAATTTAAGTTTCAGATTAAAAACGAAAATGAAGATTAATCGACTACCATTGTGCGCTGCGCAGCAGGTGCTGGCATGATGTCGGCACTGGTCAGATTTGCCATTCGTTTTTATGGCGTGATGATAGGCCTCGCCCTACTGGTGGTTGTTTATGGGTCTTACAGCCTTACGCAAAGCGATTTAAACGTCTTTCCTGAGTTTGCGCCAACACAAGTAGTGATTCAGACCGAATCGCCCGGTTTATCTGCCAGTCTGGTCGAAAAATTGGTCACCCAACCCATTGAAAATGTCATTTCAGGGGCCATCGGTATCAAGAGTCTGCGCTCGCAATCCATCCCCGGGTTATCGATTGTCACTGTGATTTTTCAGGACAAATCAGACATTTACCGCAATCGACAAATCGTCGCCGAGCATTTAAATATGCTGGGTAGCCAGTTACCGCCTGGCATTGTGCCCAACATCACACCGCTGACCTCTTCAGCGAGTACGGTGATGGGCATAGGCGTGACTTCCGACAAATTGTCATTAATGCAATTGCGTACACTAGTTGATTGGCATTTGACGCCACATTTGATGGCGATTCCGGGCGTTGCCGACATCAATGTCTATGGCGGCGACGTTCGTCAATTTCAGATCAAAATTGATCCGCGCAAATTGATGTTGTACCAGTTAAATGTGCAAGATGTGGTGAATGCCGCCAACCGCGCGACAGGAGTGCGCGGGGCCGGCTATGTTCAAAATGACAATCAACGCATGATATTGAACACGCAGGGTCAAACCACGACGCCGCTGCAACTGGCCAATATTACGCTGTTACGTAAACTTGGTCGTACCATTCGGATCGGCGATGTCGCTGAAGTTGCCGAAGGCGCCGCGCCCTCTATCAGCGCTGCGGCGGTCAATGGCAAACCAGCCGTCTATTTGTCTGTGCAAGGACAGCTAGGGGCGAACGTGTATGCCCTCACACAGTTGCTCGAGCGTAAGCTGACCGACATCAAACCCAGTCTGAATGCACAAAATGTCACCTTGCACGAGGGCTTATTCCGGCCGGCTAACTTTATTGAAACGGCTATCCATAGTTTGCGCACTGACATTCTGATCGGCTCTTTTTTGGTCGTGCTGGTGCTATTCGCATTTTTATTCAATGTGCGTACCGCCCTTATTTCTGCGACGGCAATTCCACTCTCTCTGTTGACTGCCATTGTGGTGCTTTATCAGTATGGGGTGGGGCTGAACATTATGGTGTTGGGCGGACTAGCGATCGCATTAGGGGAAGTGGTCGATGATGCGATTATCGATACGGAAAATATTTTCCGTCGTTTGCGCGAAAACCGCTTATTGGCACAGCCACTACCGCCTTCACAAGTCGTGTTCCAAGCATCGATGGAGGTACGTGGATCGGTGGTTTATGCCACGATTATTGTGGCCTTGGTATTTTTGCCGCTACTCACGCTATCTGGTGTGGCTGGTAAATTGTTTGCGCCTTTGGGTTATGCCTATATTTCAGCCATTTTGGCCTCGCTGGCAGTCGCACTCACGCTCACCCCTGCCCTCTGCTATGCTTTGTTGGCTAACGCGCCTCTGACCAATGAAGACTCGCCGGTGTTGCGGTGGTTAAAACAACGCTATGTTAAATTACTGCACCAAATTGAACACCGCTACAAACTTATCCTTATTTCTAGTTTCATCTGCATTGCGCTTGGTTTAGCAATCTTGCCGCTATTCCGAAGTCAGTTCATTCCGGCCCTGCGCGAAGGCCATTACATTTTACACATGACCACGGTGCCCGGCACCTCAGAAATCCAGTCGCTCAAACTAGGCAATCAAGTGACTAAGGTTCTGCTGGAAATTCCCGGGGTGAAAAGTGTTGCACAGTGGGTGGGTCGAGCGCCCAATGCCGCGGATACTTTTGGTACCCATTACAGTGAGTTTGAAGTCGAAATCGGCACCGTGTCCGGTAAAGAACAAGCGCGTATATTTCATGATATCCGTGAAGAGCTTGCCGGAGAGGCAGAAGATGATGATCAAGATGGCAAAGTCGAGCTGGGCTTTGTCGGCGCTAATTTTGCGGTCAATACTTTTCTCACCGAGCGCATTGAAGAGACCATCTCAGGCTATGCGGCTGGCTTGGTGATCAACATTTTTGGACAAGATCTCGACGCCCTGGATAGAGACGCACAAAAAGTGGCTACCCTGTTGGGCGGCATTCGCGGCGTGCGCGATGTCATGGTGCAATCGCCGCCAGAAACCCCAGAAATCGTCATCCGCCTCAAGCAAGAAAAACTTGCACTATGGGGACTACATCCGGTGGACGTTCTGGACACCGTCAGAGCGTGTTACGAGGGGGTGCCGGTCAACCATGTCTACATGGGCAATCGCTCTATCGGCGTGAGCGTATTACTGAATGATGCGTCGCGCGATGACATCGCAGACATGCGAAATATTCCCATTTTTAATGCCGAAGGCCAAATGCTAAAGCTGTCAGATGTGGCCTATATCGCTCAAGAAGGTGGGCGATCTAAAATCTTGCACGCAGGTGCCAAGCGGATTCAAACCATCACGGCGAATATGGTTGGTCGCGATCAGGCGTTATTGCTTGACGAGATCCGTGGCAGCTTGCATCAAAAGCTTCAACTACATCCGGGTAACTATCTAGAATTTTCAGGCGAAGCAGAAGCCAATGCACAATCACGCAAAGATTTAATGATTCACTCGCTGGTCGCTGGCGTGGCAATCTTTCTCATGCTCTATATTGCCTTTGGCCGCTTGCGTAACCTCATGCTCACCTTTGCGAATTTGCCTTTCGCTTTGATCGGAGGTGTCATCGCAACGTTTTTTACCGGTGGCTGGATTTCGGTCGGCACGTTGGTTGGTTTTGTCACTTTGTTTGGCATTACGCTGCGCAACTCCATCATGATGGTGTCTCATTTTCAGCATTTGGTCGACAAGGAAGGCTACACATGGAACCTTGACACTTGCATTCAAGGTGCGTCTGAGCGCTTGCCTTCGGTGTTAATGACGGCATTAGTCACAGCATTGGGCTTATTGCCTTTGGCAGTGGGTAGCGGTGAACCCGGACGTGAGATTGAAGGGCCGATGGCCACGATTATTGTCGGCGGCCTGATCTCTTCAACGATTCTTAACTTATTAATTTTACCGACCATCATGTTACATTTTGGCCGCTTTGAAAAAAACGACACAACGGCGTGAGCAACCCTATTTGATAGGTATCACAGGGCCGTCATGCAAGACATGGTCATGAAGCAACTGTGCATCAAACCCTTGCGCAAACAATGTATGTTGAGACTGATGGACCACCGATGTTTGGAAGGTTGCCTGTGACAATAGGCCCGATAACCCCTGATCTAGTATGCCCATGGATTGCAAATTTGCCAGCGTAAAAGTGGGCTTCTCTTGCAAGATCTGCGCATCTGACTTCACTAGTAACAATTGACAAGCCTCGAGCTGCCATGCCAGCCATGCGGCCAAACTATCAGACGTGATATCCCAAGTTTCCGATAACACGTGGTCATTTGCAAACGCGCTGTTCAAGGCCATTTCGCTGGGCAGCCACACCAGACCACGGTGCTGCCAGCCACTTTCAGCAATTTCAAGAGGATTACGCACCAGTGTCAGCGCCGGAACCATGGCAACCAGACTACGGGCCATTTGGTCCATCGCGTAGATCGCTAAAGCATGTGCCTGCTGGTCATCAATATGGCCGTCTGGGAGGGCCGCACGCATGTTTTGAAAGGTGCGAACCGCATCCGCATAGACCCCGCCACCCGGCACAATGATGACTTTACCGTCGCCCCAACGGACAACCAGTTGCAACCACTGAACCAAGCTTTCATAGTGTGTCACGCTACCCCCTAGCTTGATCACCCACATGATTGAGTTCCTGACTTAGTTTGTTGTTTTAAAATGGGCCACCAGCTTGAAAAACTGTGAGGCTTTATCAAAAGTTTCTTGGTATTCTTTGCTGCAATCAGAATCGGCGACTACCCCGCCCCCTGCAAAAAATCGCATGCTGCCATTGCTGATCACTGCAGTTCTTATCGCGATATTGGTGTCCATACTACCATCAAACCCAATATAGCCGATGCTGCCACAATAAATGCCGCGCCGATGTGGCTCTAGCTCCTCAATAATCTCCATCGCTCTTAACTTTGGCGCGCCGGTAATCGAGCCGCCAGGAAAGCATCCACGTAATAAATTCAACGCGTCAAACTTCGCTGCCAGCAAGCCGCGCACAATGCTCACCATATGATGCACATTGGTAAAGCGTTGCAATTTGAATAACGCATCCACCTTCACTGATCCGACCTCGCAGACCTTGCCAATATCGTTACGCAGCAAATCAACGATCATTAGATTTTCTGCCCTATCCTTTTCGCTTTGCAATAGCTCTTCGGCGGCTTGCGCATCCAGCACGGGGTCAGCATGGCGTGGCCGCGTGCCCTTGATTGGGCGGGTTTCTACTTTGCGGTCAATCACCTGCAAAAAACGTTCTGGCGACATTGATAGGACAGCCAACGGCGCACCCGCTGTGTCTTCTAGCTGCAAATAAGCCATAAAGGGCGCGCGACTCAATCGTCTAAAGTGATCATAGGCTAGGCAAGGATCTCCGCTGACTGACACGGCAAAGCGTTGTGCCAGATTGATCTGATAGCAGTCACCGGCACGAATGTAGTTTTTTACTTTTTGAAAAGCAAGCGCATAAGCGGCCTGATCCATGTTGTGCTGTAGGTCTCCTGTCACCTTAAAAGCAACTGGTTCAGGCGCCGGTGATGACTGCAAGAGCGATTGATGCAATGCATGCAGTGTTGCATGGTCGCTAAAGCGCGCATGCGATACCAAGCTGCTGCGTCCAAGGTGATGATCGACCACGATTGCCCAATCATAGATACCGACCATTAATTCAGGCACTGGCGCATCCTCTGCTGCCAGCGTTGGCAATCTTTCAATACTGCGCCCTAGGTCGTATGCAAAATAGCCTAGCGCGCCCCCTGCAAAGGGGATATCTGCCACCCGATCAACCGCATGCGGGGTTAACCATTGCTGAATGACCTGAAACGGATTCTCTTCTGTGTGGTGTATCGTTTGATTGGCGTGCACTTGCGTCGTGGGATGGCGATGCATAATCTTGGCGACGGGCGCTGCAACAACGATGTCAAAGCGCGCGCCAAGGCCGACTTCTTCATCCACGGTGGCTTGCGCGCTTGCGGCATCCACGCGCCCGCTCTCAAGCAACATTGGCCAGGCTAGGTGCCGGACTTTTTTAAACCAGACCATGCCCTCGGCATAAGGTAATTCCAATGTCGTTAATGCCATGCTTGCCACAACCTCGCTACTGCATAGGCCGGGAAACAAACCTCGGCCTCAATATTTAGTTCTGCATCCCCTGCCGCGATGAAAGCCGAGGCAGGTTGATACGCTATTTGCAGCGTCTGCGCCAACTGGGCGACTAAAAAGCTGCCAGCCCCCAACCCCACTATGCGCATCGGGGGATTGTGGGCCCGAGAGATCGCCGCCTCAATGGCCAGCTGCAAGGCTTGCAATTGGGTGCTTTTAAAGGCCGCTGCCAATGCATGCCAAGTCCTGTCGTCGTGATCCTCTACATCATGCCCTACCATCCGAGCCAGACGGCGCATCGTTTCTCGGGCGGATCGGCCTTGACCATCGGCGGTATCGGCAAGATCATGACTAGGAGATAACTCGCCTAGCAAACGATAAACATCTGCCGCGGTCGCAAAATACTCCGCTGCAATGTGGCGCATTTGCGAATCCGCCTGCCCTGACGGCGACCACCCAATACTAGGACCGAGCGCCATTAACGGGGTTCGCACCACACCGGTATAAAGTAAGCTCTGATTCGCCATGCGCTCAGCGTCTGTCCATCCAGCCGCCAACACTTGCTGTTGGTCGCAATAGCTGATATCGCTGGTCGTACTGCCAATATCGACCACCAAGATTGCGTGGTCAGCCAATATTGTTGCTAGACATTGCGCCGAGGCATGCCAGTTCATCGATGCTACATGCGTTTCAAGGCCAACGACCTGCGCGGTAAACCGAGCGCCCTGCATGGCTGAGGCCATATAAAATGTCGCATGGGGTAAATCGCGCTGCACAGTGAGTGCAATAGCGCGCACGCCCTGCAAACGGTTTTCAAATAAATCAACCAGCTCACCGGTCATGGTCACCGCGTGCTGACAGGCGTCAGGCGCTATTTGCCAACGACGCAACACTTGCTCAATTGCCTCTTCCAATAAGGGCAGCCCTTTCCACAACGCACACGGCAGCTGTAACACGCGCACCACTTGCCCCTGCTCATCAAGCATTACGGCTTTCACATGGGCGCCACCGATATCCCAGCCAATCACACGAGGCTTCATATCGAGGGGGTCTTTCTGGTCGGGGCGGTCTTAGTTAAACTGATCTTAGAAGATGCTCGGGCCTGCACTGCAGGCAATTGATTTTGTATGATGGTATCCATGATTAATGCAGCGGGATTTTTCGAAAGCAAGGCAGATAAGCCAATATAGGGCGTGGTTAAACGCGGATTAATTTCTACCAGTATCCATTGATGATCAGCGGTTAGGATCATATCTGCCCCCCAATAAGCAACCAACCCCGGGATCGCAAGTTTGATCTGTTCAGCAAGCTGTTGCATGGCTGGTAAATGTACCACTGCTTCGTTCACGCCTGCCCCCGCAAAGCAAAACGCGCCTGATTCAATGTTGATTATTTGCTGATGCCCAGCGATGACCTGTACCCGATCCATGGTAGACAACACTGACATGCTCAAGGCTTGACCCGACACATAGGGTTGCACGATCAACCGTCGATAAAGCGCAGGGTCGTTAATTTTAATTTTGTACTTAAATTCAATAACTTCATTAACTTTATTAAAGTAATAAGTAAACTCACAACCCGCGCCGTCATCGGGCTTCACCACCCAGCCACTGGCTTGGGCAAGGTCAAACCAGGGTAGCTCAACGAATGAGGACGTGTTTGCAAGAAACGCATACGGGAGCACCGCAATGCCTGCCTGCTGACAAATGTCGGCCATCACAGATTTGGCCGCCGTCTGCTGTATCGCTTCGGCGCTGCAGCCTATCCAGATTTTGCCTGCTGCGGCGACCATTTGCTGCAAATCATATAAAACCCCCTCTGTTTCAGGGGCAATGATCCAACAAGCATCGATGTCATCCGTGGCCAATAACGCGCGCCAATACGCAAATGCATCATCAGAAGGGTGTATTGGCGAGCTACAGACATTCATGGGCGCCGCAACGCGATAATCATGGCTGGTGATACAATCAACTCCCAGCGTCTGCAGGTCAGCCAGCAAAGCGTCTCGCATGAGCAAGCCCTCTTGCAGCAAACTGGCTGGCAAAGGCACAGCGGCCAGCCCACCCGCGCTAACGTATTCACACACCCAGATTTTCAAGCGAGATTTATTGTGCATATTATTCCCGTCATCGATTTAATGCATGGCCAAGTGGTACAGGCGGTAAAAGGGCAACGTCAACACTATCGCGCGATTCAATCGCAACTGACAGATAGCCATGCCCTGCTCGATGTCGTCCATGCTATTTTACAAGTTTATGCGTTTGACTGTTTGTATATTGCGGATTTAAATGCGATTACAGGCAACTGCGATAGGCCAAATCACATTGCTTTGATTCAACAGGCGATGGCAAGCCACCCCAGGATTGAATGGTGGGTAGATGCAGGCCTGAACAGCGTTGAAGCCCTTGCACCTTGGCTAGACGCGGGCATTCGGCCTATTATCGCAAGCGAGTCTCTGCCCGATATTGAGACCTATCAAAAGATGCGTGCAGTGGCTGGGCCAAGTATGTTGTCACTCGATTTTTTTCAGGACGGTTTTCATGGCCCCGCGCCGCTCATGACTGACTCAACGCTGTGGAGCCAACCTACCATTGTCATGAACTTGCCTCATGTTGGCGCCAATCAAGGCCCGGCGCTCGCGCAAATCACTTCGCTTAAACAACAACACCCCGAGCAACGATTATATGCCGCAGGCGGTGTTAGAAACATGGCGGACATAGATGCCCTATCGCGGCATGGCGCAGAAGGTGTGCTGGTCGCCAGCGCTTTACACCAAAAAAACATTACAAGCCAAGCGCTCCATCAGCAAGCCAGATAAAAAAACCGGCCAAGCGGCCGGTTTGTTTACAGCACAACTGAAAAACTTATTCTAAGTTGGCATGCAATGCGCGCATACCTTCTTCAGTCAGACCTTTAGCGTGAATCAATTCTGAAATCGCGCCTTCTAAGAATACTAAGGTAGATAATTCGAATTGACCGCCCATTGGCATGCCTTTCACCAATGGGAAGCTGTCATCTTGACCAACTTGAACCACTAAATCTGCCACATCTGCCATGGCTGAGGTTTTCTTCATGGAGATCACGACCAGCTTAGCGCCAACTTCTTTGGCTTTTTTCACAAATGGCAACAATGTTGCTGTACCACCAGAGCCAGATACCAGTATCAATAAATCGCCTTTTTTGATGGCTGGGGTGACCACTTCGCCAATCATGTAAACGCTGTAACCTGAATGCACCAGACGCATCGCAAAAAAGCGAGAAACTAGCAGTGAACGACCTGCACCACCGATAAATGTGGAACCTGCTTCCTCGACCAATTTCAGTAATTCAGCCGCTTTTGACTTATCAGTCACGTCTAAAATACGTTTTAAATTGTCTAAAATAAACTGTTGATGATCCATGTTTGTATTCCTGTAATCAAAAAATTTGAATAAAAAACCCGACACATTGCTGGGTCGGGTTTTTTGTTTCGCTGATCAATAATTACTTATTGATGCTTAATCGAATTAAGCGTGAGCGATAGCAGTGATTTCTGCAGCAGCAGCAGCTGGGTCAGCAGCGCCGTAGATAGCAGCACCAGCAACGATGATTGTCGCGCCAGCGTCACGTACTTGACCTGCAGTAGCGGCTTTAACACCACCAGCAACAGAGATCTCAACGCCCAAGTTCAAACCAGCTACAGCAGCCAGGTCAGCAAATGGTGTTTGACCAGCAGCTTGTTGGTCCAAACCAGTGTGGATACCGATGATGTGAGCACCAGCAGCAGCAACTTCTTTAGTTTTAGCAACTTTGTCTTCAACGCTGATCAAGTCAACTTGTGCTTTTTTGCCGTATTTGTTAGCAGCTTTGATTACGCCTTTGATTGTACCGATGTCGGATACGCCCAAAACCACGCAGATATCTGCACCGGCTTTGTAGAATGGCTCAGATTCGTACTCGCCTGCATCCATCGTTTTCAGGTCAACCAGGATCTTGTTGTTTGGGAACTTAGCGCGCAAAGTTTCCAGCAATTTGATACCGTTGTGCTTGATGCATGGTGTACCGATTTCCAAGATGTCAACGTGTGGAGCAACTTTTTCTGCCAAAGCGATCGTTGCGTCGAAATCCAATGAGTCTAATGCCATTTGAGTTAATGCCATGTTTTTCTCCAAAAATTAAAATTTAAATGCTATTACTAGCGTACTACCAATTCAAGCTGGTCGCTCATAGTAAGCTGGCAGCCAAAATAAGTCAATGTTGCAGGCCGATTTATGCCTGACTTAAAAGCCAAACGGGCAGGTCCCTGCCCGTTTGCATTATTGCACAGCGATATTACAGTTTTGCGGCTAATGCAGCTTCCAGTTTATTCTGGTCGGCCACGAAACCACGGATACCTTCTGCCAACTTTTCAGTTGCCATTGGGTCTTGGTTTAATTCAAAACGGAACTCTTCTTCTGTCAGTTTTGCAGGCACCTCTTTGGTTTTGCCGCCATCTTTCAACACTTGTACCAAGGTACCTTCGGTTGCAGCTAAATCTTGCAACAGGTTTGGTGAAACGGTCAAACGATCACAACCAGCCAGAGCAATCAGCTCGCCTGTGTTACGGAATGAAGCACCCATGACCACAGTTTTGTAGCCGTGTTCTTTGTAGTATTGGTAGATTGCGCGCACAGAAACGACACCTGGGTCGGTTTCTTGTGTGTATTCAGTGCTTGGGTTTTTAGCTTTGTACCAGTCGAGGATACGGCCAACGAACGGTGAAATCAGGAACACGCCAGCTTCAGCACAAGCACGTGCTTGACCAAAACCGAACAGCAGTGTCAGGTTGCACTGGATGCCTTCTTTTTCAAGAATCTCGCCGGCTTTAATGCCTTCCCAAGTTGAAGCCAGTTTGATCAATACGCGGTCTTTGCTGATACCTGATTCTTGGTACAGGCTAATCAATTTACGGCCTTTAGCAACCATTGCATCAATGTTGAAAGATAAACGTGCATCAACTTCTGTCGAAATGCGGCCTGGAACCACTTTAGTGATCTCAGCACCAATCAACACTGCCAGTTTGTCGGCAGCGTTTTCAATTTGTTGTTCTTTAGAGCCACCTTGTGCTTTTGCATAAGCAATGGCAGTTTCAATCAAGGGTGCGTATTCTGGGATTTGGCTCGCCTTGAGGACCAGTGATGGGTTTGTGGTTGCGTCCACAGGTTTAACACTTTTAATTGCTTCAACGTCACCAGTGTCAGCCACGATCGTTGTGATTGCTTTCAACTGATCTAATAAATTTGCCATGCGATTGCTCCTATAAATTGCAATAATCGTTTACGTATAGTTATACATAGAAACCGCGAACATTATAACTGAATTTATCATTGTTGGTTAAGCGTCCTTTGCACATTACTGCAGACGCGTTACGGACTTACTTGCGAACACACCCACTGTTTTGTTGATTAAAATCAATTAATTGCCAAGGCTAAACTAGCCAATATTGCGGTTTTTGGCTTTTCAACACCCCCCTTTTCGGGCACAATTCACCTTTTTTGCATGCGATTAATCCGTTGGCCCTATGGGTTCTGTCACCTCTTTAAATAAAGAACAAAACCAGACTCGCTTCGCACAATTACCTGTTGACTGGTATGTTGACCCAGCCATCTATGCTCTGGAGCAGGCTCACTTGTTTGCGTTGCAACCCCAATACGTGGGGCATGCGCGCATGATTCCCAATCCGGGGGATTATCAATGCTTGGATTGGATGCACAACGCTATGGCGCTGGTAAATCAGCAAGGGCAACCACAACTCATTAGTAACATCTGCCGCCACCGTCAAGCGGTCATGCTCAACGGTCAAGGCAATACACAACACATAGTCTGCCCATTGCATCGTTGGACTTATGACCTCAATGGCCAGTTACTGGGTGCGCCGCATTTTGATCAAAACCCCTGCTTGCATCTACAACAGCAATCTTTAAGCGCCTGGCAGGGTTTACTGTTTAAGTCAGCGCAAAGCAACAACCAAGACAAAAGCCCACCTATTGCGCAACTGCTCAAACAACTCGGCTGCAAGCAAGATTTCGACTTTACCGGTTATCACTTCGACTCCGCCATCGTCGACCATTACGATTTCAACTGGAAAACTTTCATTGAAGTCTACCTAGAAGATTATCACGTGGGGCCGTTTCATCCTGGACTGAACCAGTTTGTGAATTGCAGCGAACTACACTGGGAGTTTGGCGAGCACTACAGCGTGCAAACCGTTGGCTACAAACCGTTGCCAGAATACAACCTGTCCCCTGTCTACAAACAATGGCAGCAGGCGGTCACAGATTATCAGCAAAATCAAACGCCCAAATACGGCGCCATTTGGTTCGTGTTGTATCCATTTTTGATGATCGAATGGTATCCCAACGTATTGGTCGTCTCACACATTATTCCGACTGGCGTCGAATCTTGCCAAAATGTGGTTGAATTTTATTACCCTGAGGACATTGCTTTGTTTGAACGCGAATACGTTCGCGCGCAACAAGCCGCTTATTTTGAAACCGCCGTCGAGGACAAAGAAATTTGTCAGCGCATGCATGATGGTCGTAAGGGCCTCTTTTCATTGGGCAAGGACGAGCGCGGCCCCTATCAGCATCCCATGGAAGCCGGACTAGAGCACTTTCATCGTTGGTATCGCAGCCAAATGGAGCCCCACTTACCTGAGCATTTGCGTCGCTAGGCCCCGGTTTGCACTTGCCCCCAAAAAGCAATCTGTTAAATCCTAAACATTGGCCACTGGGCAGCTATTGGATGCTGCTTGCGGGGCTCGGCTTTGCCATCATGGGGGCGTTCGTTAAAGCGGGCGCCGCACGCTTTAGTCCCAGCGAGTTAGTGTTTTATCGCTCTGCGTTCGGATTGCTCATGATCACCGTCATTGTCTGCTGGCAAGGCAAACCTTTAAAAACGCCGCTTTTCGCGATGCAAATGCGTCGCGCCGGCGTGGGCTTTAGCGCCCTACTTCTATTTTTCTATGCCTTAGCACACTTACCACTGGCGACCGCGATCACGCTGAACTACACCTCACCCATGTTTTTAGCCCTACTGTCTCCCTGGCTGCTGAACGCTGAGCCTGCCTTGAGTCATCGGCAGCGCAGGCATTTAAACTTATGTATCTTGGGTGGCTTTATCGGCGTTTGCCTAGTGTTGCAACCGGCCATCCAAAGCAATCAACTGCTCGCGGGGGCACTGGGTTTACTGTCTGGCATAGGTGCTGCATTAGCTTATGTGCACGTCAAGCAATTAGGGGTGGAGGGCGAGCCAGACTGGCGAACAGTTTTTTACTTCACGCTGGTGTGCAGCATCGCCAGCGGTGCCTGGATGCTGGTTGATCACGTCACACCACTGCGTTGGCAAGACCTTCCCTTGTTGTGCGGATTAGGCATCTCCGCGACCCTCAGCCAACTGGCGTTAACGCGAGCCTATCGGACCGGCCGCACGCTCACTGTGGCCAGTCTGGCATACAGCACGGTAGTATTCGCGACACTGATTGGAGTGGTTATCTGGCAAGAAGCGTTGAGCGGCATCGAAATCGCCGGCATGATGATGATCATCACTTTTGGCATACTCAGTGCGCGTAGCAAACAGTAGCTGCGTAGAAATCAGTTGGCGCGCGGCGTTGAGGGCCTAAGCCGACCCAATAAAAAAACCATGCGGTTCAAGGCATGGTTTTTTTAAATCAATCGCAGGGACTATGGCTCTAACAAACCACAGCGCATCGCGATTAAAGCAATTTCAGCCGAGTTTTGCGCATTGAGCTTTTGCTTGATGTTATACAGATGCGTGCCGACCGTGCGAGGACTCAAAAATAGCGTTTCAGCGATGTCATTGGTTGACTTGCCCCGCGCAAGCGACATAAACACCTCAAACTCTCGTTCACTCAATACATCCACCGGATTTTGCTCGCCAGACAGTTGTTGTATGGCCATTTGTTGCGCCACACTAGCCTCGATGTATTTTTTACCTTGTGCCACACTGCGGATTGCTTTGATCAACTCTTCTGCCGCACTACGCTTTGTCACATAACCCATCGCACCGGCATTGAGCACGCGCTTGGGGTGCACGGAATCTTCATGCGCGGATAGCACTAAAATTCTCGCATGATTGTCTTTTGCCAAAATGCGCTCAATCGCCTCCATGCCGCCAATGCCGGGCATGGTGATATCCATCACCACCACTTGCGGATGGTGTTCAACGTAAGCTTTGATGGCCGCCTCACCACTCTCTGCCTCGGCAATGACTTTGATATCCTGGTCTGACTCGAGCAGCATTTTAAAGCCCATCCTGACCACTGCATGGTCATCTACCAGCATTACACTTATCACGTTCATTTACTCCCTGTTGTTTGGTGCTGATTGTAAAGGCAATCGGATCTCTAAAGTGGTTCCACGGCTGATCTCCGGCTGCGAGACCACTTTAAACTGTCCATGCAACGCTTGGACGCGCTCACGCATCCCCAGCAGGCCAAAATGTCGCGTTTGGTCTACTAAGTCCAATTGCATGCCGACGCCATCATCGCAAATCATCAAACGCAAGCCTTCGGCGTCGTTGAGCAAATGGACATTGATGGATTGCGCATGGGCATGCTTGATCGCGTTGTTGACGGCTTCTTGTACCATACGATACACATTGATATTTACGTTCTCACCCATGGGCGCACAGGCACCCGACACATGCAATTGAATCGTTAAATCCGGGTGTTGCGCTTGATAGCCAGATACCATGTCACGCAAGGTCTCCACCAAGCCCATGTTATCCATGGCAGCCGGACGCAACTGACGAATAATGTTATGCATGCCATCGTAAATGTGGTTAGCTGCCGCGACGATGGTTTGCGCGTTAGCAGCAATATCTGGCGTATTTTGCTTAGTTTTGTTAACAATAGCCACGGCGAACGTTTTGATTGCGGTCACATACTGCCCCAGCTCGTCATGTAATTCGCGCGCTAGACTGCGGCGCTCATCCTCAATGTGTTGCTGTATGAGCTGCGTCAACTGCCGGTTTTGCTCTAACTGACGCTCAGCATCTAGTGACAAAGCCATCTGGTTCAAACTCAAGCCTATTTTGTCAAACTCAGGCACTGAAAAGCGCGCTAATCGGGTCGTTAAATCCCCCTGCTCAATGCGGTTGATCGCATGCAAAATATGCCGGACGGGACGCAAGGCATGGCTAAGTAGCCCATAGATCAGCAGATTGAGTAGCAGAAAAAAACCAACGCCCATCATCATTAACTGTAAAAAACCCGACCATGCCTCTCGAATAGAGCCCTCCGCACTGGAGCGGATGGTCAGCACGCCGTAACGCACGCGCCGCGTGACCGTTTCTTCTTTAGGCCCCACCAATTTTACAAACCAACTGGGTGGATTGATCTCTGTTTTAAAGGTTGAATCCGGGGAAATGTATAAGGGGTTGTTGGCATAATCATATAACTCGATATGACTACTGCGCACATAGCCTAATGAACGTAAAAAATCTTGCAAAACGTAATGCGTAGGGCCGAGGCTGGGGTTCATGGCTGAACTGACAATGACGGTGTCCAACAATTGCACCGTGACACGCATGGCAGCCTCAACCCGTTCACGGATGCTATCTTTGGTATCGCGCACCAACACTACTGCCGCTGCCACCAAAAAAGCAAGCGATAACATGGTGACCAGCAGATTGAGACGAAAACGTAAACTCATGATTTAACCGTGAAAAAACCCTAACGCTATTTAACTGCAGTTTCGCCATACTTTCACAGCGTAAAATCATTAAATTGGCCAATATTTAATTAATCTTTGATGGTGAGCTTGTCCCAAGCTGCTGGTTTGGCTGGATATGCCAGCGTGAGCGCATTTAAAGTTTCAAGCAAAATACGTGAAATCAATAAATTTCGATTGGTTTTAGAGTCTGCGGGAATCACATACCAAGGTGCATATTTCGTGGAGGTTTGTTGCAGTGCCTGTGTATAGGCCTCCATGTAGCGGTCCCACAGCGCGCGCTCCTCTAGGTCTTTCGGATTAAATTTCCAGTGCTTGCTGGGCGTATCTAAGCGCTCTTGTAAGCGTTGTTTTTGCTCGGCCTTAGAGATGTGCAAAAAGCATTTAATAATCGTGGTGCCGGTTTCACTCAGCATCCGTTCAAAATCGTTGATTTGCTGGTAGCGCCGTTTGCATTCCGCCTCGTCGATCCAATCATGCACTTTCACGATTAACACATCCTCATAATGGCTACGATTGAAAATAACCAACTCACCGCTCGCAGGCACTTGCTGATGCACTCGCCATAGGTAATCATGCGCCAACTCATCAGCGCTCGGCGCCTTAAAACTGGCTAGCCGAATGCCTAAGGGATCACAGGCACTAAACACTTGCTTGACCGTGCCATCTTTGCCACTAGTATCCATGCCCTGTAAAATCAGTAACACCTTATGCCTGCCCTCAGCATGCAATATATCCTGCCTAGCATTAATCGCCTCAGTCATAGAAGCGAGCAAACTATTGTCCGCGGACTTATCACCCGATCTGGCTGATTTATCTTCTGGCTTGAATTGCGCCAGTGAAAATTTTTTGGGATTCACGCGGTAGTCATCAATATTCAACGTTTTCACTGCATTCGCTCCTCAATCAATCTCGTTAGTGTAACCGACCCCCCGAAGCAATACCATGTCATGGGTGCAAATCGTAACCGCATCTACCATAACATAATTTATCAACTGTTATGATATGATAAAACAAAACTTCACCTGTCAATGATCGTCGGCGACGCAATGCCGCCAAGAGGCGTTTAGAGAAGTGATAACCATAAAATACAAACACATTCAGGATCAAGCACATGGCACTGCAGGCAATGTCAGTCCTAGAAATGTAGTGCGCAATCCCTCCACATAACCCTTGAATGTAAAGGAGCCTATCATCATGCAGTATTCATTAATCAAAACAGTGGTACGTTGTCTGGCATGCCTGATGGCAATGGCAGGTGTACATGTCGCAACACAAGCCTCCCCTCACGCATCATCATCAGGGGATGAGGCGCAAGTACTAGTACAAGGTGTGCTGGAGAAGCGCACTATCAGCAGTTGGCAATATGGCACCCATCAACTTACTGGCGATTTTTTTCAAGCTGAAGCTACGGCTATGGCACCCAGAAAAGTCTTTGCACTAAAAAGTGAGCAGATTAACTTAGACCCTTTTTTAGGTCAGGAAGTGGCGATTACTGGCAAAGCCATTGCTGGCTACCCTGTGGATGGCGGGCCTGATTTTATTGAAGTCATCGCCGTGGCCATGTCACAAAAGCAAGCCTCTGGCAGACAACAATCTTGGGCCACTCCGCAGGATTGGGCAGGCACCTACCATGGCCGCCTGCCATGCGACAACTGCATCGCCATTGAGGCCAAGTTGGCTTTAAATCATCAAGGCTACTACCAATTAAAGCAGACCCAACTGACTGACGACGGCAAGCAAACCACACGTCAAAGCCGCGGCAAATACCACTTGAATGTAGCAAATGGTGAACTCTGGTTGCAACACCTCAAAGCACCGCTACACTTTCGCCGGCAAGCAGATCGTCTCATTTTGTTGGATCCTCAGGGCAACCCGAAAGGCAACCCTCAGCAAGACTTTCTGCAGAAGTTTTGAAATATGGATCAAGAAATAAAAAACGCCAGTATTGACTGGCGTTTTTTAGTTGAATATTAGTCCTTAGAGGCCCGTTTACGCTCATGCTCCAGCAGGTAGCGCTTGCGTAAGCGTATCGTTTTAGGCGTGATTTCAACTAACTCATCATCATCAATGAATTCAACCGCGCTTTCAAGACTTAATGAAACGGGCGGAATCAATCGAACCGCCTCGTCCGTGCCGGATGCGCGCACGTTGGTGAGTTGCTTACCCTTGATTGGGTTAACGACGAGATCGTTGTCGCGGCTGTGAATACCAATAATCATACCTTCGTACAATCTATCCCCTGGGCTTGAAAACATCTTACCGCGATCTTGCAGTTTCCATAATGCATAGGCAACCGCTTCACCTTGTTCAGCTGAAATCAACACACCGTTACGGCGGCCTGGCATGTCTGCTTTGACCGGTGCATATTCATCAAAGATGTGCGCCATCAAGCCAGTGCCGCGGGTGAGTGTCAAAAACTCGCCTTGAAAACCAATCAGACCACGCGCCGGAATACGGTATTCTAGGCGAGTACGACCATTACCGTCGGACTCCATATTGCTCATTTCACCACGACGACGACCCAACTCCTCCATGACCGCACCTTGGTTTTCATCTTCCAAGTCCACGGTCAAAATTTCATAAGGCTCGCATCTTTCGCCATTGATTTCTCTGAAAACCACGCGTGGTTTACCAACTGCAATTTCAAACCCTTCACGACGCATGTTTTCCAGCAGAATGGTCAGGTGCAACTCACCACGACCAGAAACACGGAATACGTCCGTATCTTCAGTGTCTTCAACCCGCAATGCCACGTTCACTAACAACTCTTTAGTTAAACGGTCACGAATTTGACGTGAAGTAATGAACTTGCCTTCCGTACCAGCCAATGGTGAGGTGTTGACCATAAAGTCCATGGTCAATGTCGGCTCATCTACGCCCAAATGCGGCAAGCCAACCGGCTTATCGCGGTCACAGATAGTGAAGCCGATGCCGATTTCTTCGATACCGGAAATAATCACGATATCCCCTGCTTCGGCCTCTTCAACCGGCACGCGATCCAAGCCTTTGAAACCAAGCACTTGGTTAATACGGCCTTGCGCGACTTGTTCATCTTCGCGCATCACGGCAACCACTTGGCCTGGTTTGATACGACCGTTAGTTACACGACCAACGCCTAGGCGGCCAGTATAAGTAGAGTAATCAAGTGCTGAAATTTGCAATTGCAACGGGGCATCGCTATCGCCCTTTGGTGGCTCGACATGGCTTAGGATGGTTTCAAACAGCGCACGCATGTTATCCGAGGGGGTGTTCATGTCGAGCGTTGCAAAACCATTGAGCGCAGAGGCATAAACTACTGGGAAATCTAGCTGTTCATCTGTCGCGCCGAGGTTGGCAAACAAGTCAAACGTATGATTAATGACCCAATCAGGGCGTGCACTCGGACGGTCAACCTTATTAATCACTACAATGGGCTTTAAACCCAATGCCAAGGCTTTTTTAGTCACAAAGCGGGTTTGTGGCATCGGGCCGTCTACCGCGTCAACCAGCAACAACACGCCGTCCACCATACCTAAAACACGCTCTACCTCGCCACCAAAGTCCGCATGGCCCGGGGTATCGACGATGTTAATGTGCGTACCTTCATAAGTTAAGGCGGTATTTTTGGCCAAAATGGTAATGCCACGCTCTTTTTCTAGGTCGTTGCTGTCCATGACACGCTCAGTCATCGCTTGATGAGAGGCAAAAGTACCTGACTGTTGGAGTAATTTGTCGACCATGGTTGTTTTACCGTGGTCAACGTGCGCGATAATTGCGATATTTCTGAGGTTGCGTGCCATGTGAACTGCCATCTGTTTGGAAAGGGCGCGATTTTATCACAAATCAATTAAATGTTTGACTTTTAAAATAAAATGGCTATACTGCGAGCAACTTAAAACACTGCTGGTTCAAATCACTGGCAATCTTGTTTTAAATTCATTGCCCTGACCTGTCAGTAACTCGCGAAATTTTGAGGTTACTATCTTTAGATGACGTATTGATGACATCATCTTCTTTTATCGGTTAGTGGCTATGCCCAAGCGCCGGTAAAAGCAATTCCCTGTGAATGTTGCTTTGGCTAAATAAATATTGCTTCACACTTAAACTAAGTGTTGTGCGAGGTTATTGGCTATGCTTTTGCTTTACTAGCGCCCTTTTTAATTGTTGACGAAAGGGACATTCCTTGTCTTTTGCTGATTTAAATCTTGATCCTTCCATTTTGCGCGCACTGACCGACGCAGGCTATGAAAACCCAACAGCGATTCAGGCACAATCGATTCCTGAAGCTTTGCAAGGCCGTGACATCATGGCTTCTGCACAAACTGGCACCGGCAAAACGGCTGCCTTTACTTTACCCGCACTTAACTTGCTGGCAACCCCACACCCGGTTCGCAGCCGTGGTCCACGCATCTTGGTGTTGACTCCTACCCGTGAACTGGCTGCACAAGTGAACGAAGCCGCTCGTAAATACGGCAAATTCTTACGTGCACGTTGTATCAGTATTGTTGGCGGCATGCCCTATCCTTTGCAAAACAAACTGTTGTCACAACCTTTAGACATTCTGGTTGCGACCCCAGGCCGTTTCATTGATCACCTGGATCGTGGTCGTATTGATCTGAGCCGCTTGCAAATGTTAGTGTTGGACGAAGCTGACCGTATGCTGGACATGGGCTTCATGCCAGATGTTGAGCGTATTTGTGACGCTTTACCTGCTGACCGTCAGACATTGCTGTTCTCGGCAACGCTCGATGGCATCATGGATATCGGCAAGCGTTTCTTGCGTAACCCTTTGACGATTCAAGTGGCCGGCCAAAAAGAAAAACACGCAAACATCGAACAACGTTTGCACTTTGTGGATGACATGAACCACAAAAATAAATTGTTAGAACACCTACTGATTGCACCGGATGTGAACCAAACCATTATTTTCACTAGCACCAAGCGCCATGCCGATTTATTGGCAGAAGACTTGTATGCTGCGGGCCACAGCACGGCAGCGTTACATGGCGACATGACACAAGGTGCGCGTAACCGCACGCTGACCAAACTGCGCCATGGTGACGTTAAAGTATTGGTTGCAACAGATGTTGCAGCGCGCGGTATCGACGTACAAGGCATTTCACATGTTATTAATTATGACCTGCCGAAATTTGCAGAAGACTATGTGCACCGTATCGGTCGTACCGGCCGGGCGAACAACACTGGCGTCGCAATCTCATTCGCTTCTAACGCGGATCGTCATTTACTGCGCAAGATTGAGCAATACACCGGTCAAAAATTGCAAGCTGAAGTGATTGCAGGTTTTGAACCAAAACGCGCAGTGCGTATGGATGATGGTGGTGACAAACGTGGTGGCAAACGCACGGGCAAACCACAAGCCAAAGGCGGTTTCCGTCGCGATGATCGCCCAGGTCAAAACAAATCGTTTGGTGAACGTGTCGCCCGTGAAGGTGGCCGTGATAACAACCGCGGTGCCCAAGAAAACAAGCCGCGCACACCACGCGTTACCGAGCAAAAGCAGGACAAAGAAGTGAACGGGAACAGCAAGAGCTACAACAAAGACACAGACTTTCAATTCGCCCGTGCGCTTGCTGACGAATTTGGCCAACGCCGCCCACGTCCAGCAGCGAACAGCCAAGAGCGTTTTGGCAATCCCAACGCACCTCGCAGCAACAACAAACCGCGTCCGGCAGGCAAGTCCTTTGGTGACGCAGGTGGTGCCAAACGCCCTCGTTCATTTGCCTAAGTCGAGCCTATGTCTGAGCAAACCATAGTAGATTTTCGGTCGCTCGGCCTCGCCGAGCCGCTGTTAAAAGCAATTGATGAGTCTGGCTATACGACACCCACGCCCATTCAGGCGCAGGCCATTCCGCTCGCTTTGCAGCGCATGGACTTGATGGCAGGCGCACAAACAGGAACCGGTAAAACGGCAGCGTTTTCCTTGCCGATCTTACATACCCTTTTGCCACTCGCAAGTACTAGCACTTCGCCAGCGAAGCACCCGATCCGGGCGCTGGTGCTGGCGCCCACGCGTGAGCTGGCGATTCAGGTGTATGACAATATCAAAACCTATGCCAAGCACACGCCTTTGCGCAGTTTGGTGGTGTATGGCGGCGTCGATATCAAAACACAAACCCCTATTTTAAAAACGGGTGTTGAAATTTTGGTTGCAACTCCTGGTCGGCTGCTGGACCATGTCGAGCAAAAAACCCTGTCCTTAAGCCAAGTGCAGTTTTTGGTGCTAGACGAAGCTGACCGTATGCTGGATATGGGTTTTATGCCAGACTTGAAACGCATTTTGGCTTTGCTACCTAAGCAACGTCAAAACCTGATGTTTTCAGCGACGTTTTCGGACGAGATTAAAAAACTGGCGGATGCCTTTTTAAACAACCCCACCTTAATTGAAGTGGCTCGCAGCAATGCGACCAACGAGAACGTGGAGCAAAAAGCGTATCTAGTTAACAGTGATCAAAAGCAACGTTTTTTGGTGCAGTTGTTAAAGCACTACGCGAATCAGCAAGTGATTGTGTTCACCAAAACCAAGCTGTCTGCCAGCAAGCTGGCTCGCGCCTTAGAACGTGACCATATTCCATGCAGTGCTATTCACGGTGATAAAACACAAAAAGAGCGGATTGAAGCGCTGGATGCTTTTAAAGCGGGCACGATCAACGCTTTAGTAGCAACCGATGTCGCGGCGCGTGGCTTAGATATTACGGATTTACCCCTGGTGGTGAATTATGAAATATCTACGGCACCTGAAGACTATGTGCATCGTATTGGCCGTACTGGCCGTGCGGGCGCCAAAGGCATTGCGATTTCATTAATCGACGAGGATGAAACCAAATACTTCGCCGACATTGAAAAGTTGATTAAAAAGCAGATTCCAAAAGAAAAAGGCCTCATCAACAATAGCAACAACAGCAGCAACAGCAGCAATAACCGACCACGCACCACTAAGCCTGCACGTGGCGAGGATGGATGGTTTCAGCAACCATACCAGCCAGCAGCGGCAGTCGCAGTTCAAAAAGAGGCCCTGGCCAAGCCATCGAGTGCCAAGCGACAAGTCGTTGCTGCCCTACTGGGTGGTTTTGGATTTAAAGCCTCACCGCAAACTCGTCAACAAGCCAGACGTGCAACGCCGAAATTAGCTAGCAACACCGATAGTCAGCCTACTGGCAATTCGGAATTAACCTAAGCAATCAGCACCAAGTGACCATAAAAAAGCCCCATGACTGGGGCTTTTTTTTCGACTATCCTTCACGATTCCGCATAAAATCTGCCACACCATAAAGCTGGTTAGCGATATGTCGCATCAACGTCTCTTCAAATTCAAGCGTATGCATGGCTTTAATCATGCAATACATCCATTGATCACGCTCTGACTCGCCAATCTGAAACGGCATATGTCGTGCGCGCAAACGGGGATGTCCATAGCGCTCAACATATAACTGCGGCCCACCCGTCCAACCACTTAAAAACATAAACAGCTTTTCACGGGCTTCAGTGAGATCAGCCTGATGGATCGCGCGTAAGCCTGCGGCTTTTGGATCGCTATCCATGATGTCATAAAAGGTCTCCACCAGTTCACGAATGACCTCAGTGCCTTTTGCTTCCCCGCCCAACCAATCAAACAACGATTGTTTGGCCGCGTTTGGCTCTTGTATATCACCCAATGCCATATGGATTACGCACTTTTTGTTGGCGTGACGCGAGCAGCTGCTTGTTTGGCGAGGTCGCGCGCGGTATCCACATCCGCTGCCGTGGCCAAGGCCACCCCCATGCGGCGGCGCACAAAAGACTCAGGCTTGCCAAACAAACGAATGTCGCTGTTTGGTACAGACATTGCAGCTTCTAATCCGTGATATTCCAGCGCATGTGTGTCCGCACCGCCATAAATCACGGCACTAGCGCCGACTTCTCGCTGGGCAACATCCACCGGCAAACCGAGAATGGCCCGTGCATGCAGTTCAAACTCATTCAGGCGCTGGGTACACATCGTCACCATGCCGGTATCATGCGGACGTGGACTGACTTCAGAGAACCAGACTTGCTCGCCTTTTACAAATAGCTCAACACCAAATAAGCCCTGACCGCCCAAGGCATCGGTGACTTTTTTAGCGATCGTTTGCGCATTGATGAGCGCTTGTGGATGCATCGCTTGTGGCTGCCAACTTTCGACATAATCGCCCTGCTTTTGCACATGGCCAATCGGCGCGCAGAAGTAAGTCGCGATCTGACCATCCGCATTGTTGGCCCGCACGGTCAACAAGGTGATTTCATAATCAAAATCAATTTGGCCCTCGACTATCACCACGCCTTGATTGACACGGCCACCACTGGCAGCATACGCCCAAGCAGCGTTCACCTCAGAGGCGTCAGTAATACGGGATTGGCCTTTCCCAGAGGATGACATGGTAGGTTTGATAAAACAGGGATACCCAATGCCACCGTCAATGGCGGCCTGCAACTCAGCTTCAGAGCGGGCAAAGGCATAAGGCGAAGTCGGCAACGCCAATTCTTCAGCGGCTAGCCGACGAATCCCTTCGCGATTCATGGTCAACTGCACCGCGCGCACCGTAGGCACTACCGTCACGCCACTGGCCTCAATCTCAGCCAATGCCTCGGTGTTGAGCGCCTCGATTTCTGGAACGATATAGTGCGGCTTTACTTCATGCACGAGTGCTTTTAATGCCGCTGCATCCGTCATATCGATAGTGTATGCATGATGCGCCACCTGATGCCCTGGCGCATTTGCGTAGCGGTCTACCGCAATGACCTCGACCCCTAAACGCTGCAAGGCAATAATCACCTCTTTACCAAGCTCACCACTCCCTAGTAGCATCACCTTGGTGGCATTTGCGCTCAACGGGGTCCCAATCATTTTTCGCTCCACAGTAAAAACGCAATGATACCATGGGCAATTTCGCTGACGGCTGATCGTGCTTGATTTATGTCACAAGCAGACCACATCTTCCCTAGCAAACACAAACAAAAAACCTCGCTTGAGCGAGGTTTAATTTGCGTTTATACCGAGATTCCATGTTTATCCATGCGGTAGCGCATGGTCATCCGAGTAATCCCCAGTAACCGTGCGGCCTTTGAGACATTGTGTCGCGATTGCTCAAGGGCATTCAACAACATGGCTTTTTCCGCATCGTCTAACGTCACTTGCGTTTCGCCCTGCATAGAAACACTCGCGCTCGCTGCCGCCATTTGCGGCAAACCTAAATCATGCTCTGAAATCATTGGCTGTGTACACATCAACACCGCCCGGCTGATTTGATGGCGCATTTCACGCACATTGCCAGGCCAATGATATTTTTGGATCGCCATCAGTGCCAGCGTACTAAACTCATGGTGTGGCAAGGCATAGCGTTTTTCAGTCAATTGCCTAAAATAATTAGCCAATAACAACACATCTTGACCACGGTCACGCAAGGGCGGCATCTGCATCGTAATCACGTTCAACCGATAATACAGGTCAGAACGAAAGCGCCCTTCACTCGACATTTGATATAAATCACGATTGGTCGCAGCGATAATTCGCGCTTGCACCGGACGCTCTTTGGTCGAACCTAATCGGCGTACCATGCGACGTTCAAGCACATTTAACAATTTTGCCTGTAAGCCCAATGGTAACTCGCCAATTTCATCCAAAAACAATGTGCCGTCTTCGGCCGACTCAATCAAACCTGGGCGCGAGGCGACGGCATTGGTAAACGCCCCTTTTTCGTGCCCAAACAACTCACTCTCAATCAACTCAGCAGGCAGCGAAGCACAGTCCACATGCACAAACGGCTTATCATGATTAGCACAACTCGCATGCAAATAACGCGCAACAACATCTTTTCCGGTGCCAGTTTCACCCGTAATCAGCACCGTAGGCTGAACCGCATCACTCAGCGCACTTAATTGTGCAATCCGGGTGATTTGCTGACGCACACTTTGCATGGCAGCACTCTCACCAATCAGTTGCACAGAATCATTCACCACCGAATCACGCTGCCTTGAATAATCGAGACTAGCCTGTAAATCCGTGGTTTTTTCATTCTTTTGAATGATCAATAACAGTTCTTCGAGATCAATCGGTTTCTTTAAATAATCAATCGCCCCCATTTTGATGGCGTTGACGGCATCGGTCACATCGCCAAAGGCAGTCATGACGATGGTATTGATGTTTTTTGCCACGAAATCCGCTAATAAATCCAATCCATTGCCATCCGGCAGGCGCATATCCAAAAGCGCCATATCGGGTTCAAATTGTTTTACCAGCAATCTGGCATCCTGTAAGGATTCTGCGTGCTCGCACTCAAAACCAGCTTTTTGTAACCGTTTCACCACTGCTTTGGCAAACAGAACTTCGTCCTCAACCAAGAGCACTTTTTTCTTTATCGGTAAAAAAACTGATTTGTCCGTAGTGGATGAAAGTTGTGAGAGCACGCTTCTTCCTTAATTATAGTAAGTTAATCACGGTCGTAACTAGCCAGCGATGGTTTCGCACCGAACTCATATCTGAAACCAAACCATGCCGCACGTGGCGCACCTGGCAGCAAGCTCAACACCTTACTCTCGCTACCGAATGAACCAGAAGCATCAAACAGTGATTCTGCTAAACGGCCTGCAATATAGTAATCTTTGTCAAAAATGTTGGTTGCTTTGGCGAATAACTTCCAACCGTTGCCAAAGTTATATTGGGTATCAAGATTGACAATGAAATAGCCACTTAACTTACCTCGGCCCACTGCACAATCATCGCCTCCATTACAATCCGCAGCATTAGATTGATGACCATTATTCTCGTTTCCGTACACGAACTGGTCTGAGTAACCAATTACGTTGGTGCCCACATTCCAGCTTGGGGTCACTGCATATTGACCACGCAGTTTTAACTGATGCTGCGGGATCGCTGGCAGGCGATCACCCGCACGTGCGGTGTAAATGCCATCAGAATTAATACCGGTGGAGTTAGACCCGTTGACAAATTCGACATCGGTGTCATAAGTGGCGTGCACAAAACTATATGAGGCACTCCATTTGAAGTTTTCAACGACCCCGTTCACACCAAGATCAATCCCCTGACGCTTACTTCTACCGACGTTTTTGAAGTAACCAGCACCGGTCTGGGTGTTGGCAGCAGTAAATTGAATATCATCATGGTTCACTGCGTGATACACACCAGCGTTCCAACCAATAGTGTCTGTCAGTTGGCCTCGTCCGCCAAACTCGTATGTTTTAGCAACGACTTGGTTGAGTGGTGGGTCATCAGCCAAGGCTGCAGGCAGCAAACAAGGAGATGCTGGGTTTGAGCAACCCAATTCAATAGCGGTTGGCGCACGACTTGACTCACTGTATGAAGTATAAATAGTCAGCTGTTTGGTCGGTGTAAATGTTAAACCAACCGTGGGATTTAAACGTGTGTAGCTGTCACGTGCTGTTAAGCTGTTAAATCCATTCGCCGCAGATGGACCACCACGCAAGGTATCCACATTATCGACTCTGGTGAAGTTCCAACTGGCCCCAGCGTTTAGATGCCAAAATTCATTCAGCGATAAGGTGTCTGTTGCAAACAACCGTGCCGTATATTGCTTACCAGTTAAACCGACGGATTGGCGTGTACCCAACGCACCATCACCTTCTAACACTGGTGCTCTGGTAGGATCAAACACGGTACCACTGCCTGTGGTACCCGTGATATCACCATCAGCAATCGACTCACTTGCAGAAGATAGATTAATTTGCTCACTTTGTTTGAAACGAATCAGGCTGTAGTCGTAACCTGCACCAATCACGAATTGATTTTCTTTACCTAGGAAATCCTGATTAAATGTCGCCTGTCCAGTCGTCCCGTAAGTATCTTGACTGGTCTGTGTTCTGTTTGACACAGAGCCAATCACCTCGCAATCGTCTACAGCTTGGCTACAAGTGATTCCTGGGTAACCATCTAAGGTACTGACACCGCCGACATCCTCAAAACTGCCTTCATAGCCATCACCGTTAACGGTTCTGCGATTGGATTTTTTGTAATACACATTACCGGACAACATAAGGTCGTTGTTGACCCAGTGGCTTCCATTCAGCGCCAGAAAGTGTGAGTAATTGTTTGTGGAATCTGGTCTGGTATGAATTTGGTCATTATCGCCACTCAATAAGAACTCAGGCGTTAAACCATTCCCAATTAAACGATTGTCAGAGCCGATATAAGTAAGATCAAGCTTTGTGGACTCACTCTGCCATCCTGTTTTAGCAAATAGCTGATTAACATGTGAGGGTGAATATTTTCTCCAACCATCATCGGATATATGTTGATAACCGATCATGTAGTCCACCGAACCGTCTTTGGAAACTCCACCGAACTCAACCAAGCCACGTTTGCGGCCCCATGAACCCATTTCACCCTCAATGGCGATTCCTTGGTTGTTACGCCCACTTTTGGTCTGAATTGCAATGGCGCCACCGAGGGTGTTCAAACCATACAGTGGGTTAGAACCAGGAACCAACTGCATATCACCGATAGCGAAATTAGGAATCTTGTCCCAAGAAGTCACATCACCAAAGGGTTCATTCACACGCACGCCATCGATATAGGTAGATAAGCCCTGCGGATTACCCAATAAAGAAGACGCTGAGTAGCCTCTGAAGTTGATCTCAGGCTGCCATGGGTTGCCCCCCAACTCAGTCACTGTAACACCTTGCATGTTGCTATTCATATAATCAGCAATCGAAACACCTGTCTGATTATTAATTGCAGATGGATTGGCCCGCTGAACATTTGCAGGGACTTTATGTAATGGCAGTCCAATGCCCTTTAGTGGCGTAGTGCTGTACACCTCCACTTTATCCAGAATTAATGGCTCTGCATTGGCTAATACCGCTTGTGCCGAATAGGCAGAAGCAATTGCAAGCAACAATGGCTTGATACTATTTTTTTTCATACGAACGATCCCTCTTTCCCGAAGTACTTTTATTGAATATCTTTTGATTTAAAAGCACTTCTTAATAGCAATAATCGTTCCTGCTGAACTCTGTTTAAAAAGATGTTTAAAATCAATTTAATACAAAATTGAGGATGGCTTTAAACCATAAAATTGGCTGTAAAAAGCCAATTTTATGGTTTATATTGGTTTATTACAACCAATTCATGGATCAAATGGGAGTGAGTGAGATCTCGAGACCGTAAGCATTACGGCCTGGGCGCCAAGCTTCATCTACGGCAAGCGCCGCCAAAGCGACCAGTGTTTGATAGGGGTTGGGTTGGCTGGTTTTTACTTGAATCAAAGGATAAAAAGCGCGCTGCCAGGGCGGAATCCCGAGCATTTGAAAAATGACTTTTAACTCACGTCTTGGCCGTTTTACATCCGGCTGCAAAGATTCGCCGCCAGCGCGTGGGGTCAGCAACAGCTGAGTACCCTCAGGCAACACAATAGGTTGCCCATAGCGTTTATTTAAAGTGATCGCGGCGGGTGAAATGCCCAGCCTAGCGAGTGCAATGCCTCGGCCTTTGCTGACCTTAAACTGAATCTGCCAATCGCCCCAGATCTGGTTTTGATGACCCTGCCAGACCAAGGGTGTTTGCGGCAACGCATTGGGCTTGGTAACGCAGTACAAACGCTGTTGATAGTGATGCAAATAGGTAACAGACTGACCCGATTGGCCTTGTAATGGCAAATGCAGGTAGCGATGCGGCTTCACCGACGACAACTGTTGCCAGTAGTCTTGCAATTGCTCTGTGTTTGGCATGCGTAACTGCCGCTGCTGAAACCAGAAACGCAAGACATTTTTGGCACGCACGTCGCCCAAGCAATGCAGGTGTGAAATGGCGATCGATTGCCCTAACCACTCCTCTCGCAAGTCACATTGGACGAGGTCTTGTTGCGCGAGGGTGTCGAGTAAGGTTTGCGCCTCAGCCAGATGACTCGCACTGCGGCTCAAAGCCGAATCCAATTGTGGATAACGCGCACGCATGCGCGGCATGACTTCTTGACGAATAAAGTTACGGTCATAGCGCGTGTCAGCGTTACTCTCGTCATCTACCCAAGTGAGTTGTTGCTCGGCCGCGTATTGCAACAATGTGGTTTTTGGCACGGCCAGTAATGGCCTGAGTAAAAATCGATCAACATCCCACGCCCCCATGGCGCTGAGGCCTTTGACCCCTGCGCCGCGTACCAATTGCAATAGCAGCGTTTCTGCCTGATCCTGCATGTGGTGTGCAGTGACTATCGCTTCGGCGTCAAGCTGTTGCCGCCAGCGCTCTATGGCGACGTAGCGGGCTTCGCGCGCGGTTGCTTCGACTCCCAAGCCGCTTTGTAAATCCACGCGGACGCGCTCTGTATACAATGGGATCTGTTGTGCTTGGCAGGCTTGTTCACACAGACTTTGCCAGCTGTCTGCATTTGGGCTCAAGCCATGATGCACATGCACCGCAGACAGGGTGAACCCTAACCGCCCACGTAGCTGAGACAATGTGTGTAACAACACGATGGAATCGACCCCACCACTGAGTGCAACCAGCCAATGACGCGGCTTGCTGATCTCAGTGCTGGGGGCAGTCAGAAAGGCTTCGAGAACGCTTTCTAACTGAGACAACAAAGCCATGTTATTTTTCACTAACCACTTTAAACTTGCCGTAACTCATCAAGCGCTGGTAGCGCGTATCCAGAAGTTGCGGCAATTTTTTGGCTTGTAAGGTTTTGAGTTGCTGGCCTATGGCGTTGGCAATACTCTCCATCACATCTTCGTAATTGCGATGTGCCCCGCCCGGCGGTTCACTGATAATGGTGTCCACCAACCCCAGCGACTTGAGGCGATCGGCGGTAATGCCTAATGTTTCAGCAGCTTCTGGCGCCCTGCTTGCACTCTTCCACAAAATAGAGGCACAACCTTCGGGAGAAATCACCGAATAGGTTGAATATTGCAACATATTGAGATGATCCACCACGCCTAGTGCCAAAGCACCACCAGATCCACCTTCACCAATCACCACGCCGATAATGGGTGTTTTCAGCTCAGCCATCACATACAGGTTGCGGGCAATTGCTTCGGATTGCCCACGCTCCTCAGCACCGATGCCAGGATAAGCACCGGGGGTATCGATAAACGTAATAATGGGCAGATGAAATTTTTCAGCCAGCCTAAATAAACGCAAGGCTTTACGATAGCCTTCCGGTCGCGGCATGCCAAAATTACGGTATTGGCGCTCTTTGATGTCACGGCCTTTTTGGTGGCCAATAATCATGACTGGCGTGCCTTTAAAGCGGGCAATCCCACCGACAATGGCTGGATCATCTGCATAAGCACGATCCCCATGCAGCTCTTGAAAATCGGTGAATAAGGCGTGAATATAATCGATGGTGTAAGGCCGCTGCGGGTGACGAGCGACTTGAGAGATTTGCCATGCAGTGAGGTTTTGGTAAGTGTCTTGCAGGAGCTTGGCATTTTTCTTTTGCAACAAGTCCAGCTCTTTAGAGATATCAAGAGAGTCATGCTCGTCATGTGAAACTTGCAATGCCTCAATGCGTTTCTCAAGCGCAGCGATTGGCTGCTCAAAATCAAGATAAGTCAGTTTACTAGGCGTTAAACGTTTTGCACTCATGGTGAATTCCAATATGAATTCTTATAAAAAAAGTTCAGGCATTATAAAGGATTTTGACGTTTTCTTTAGATAACCAGCCCTGTAAATTCTGCAACAGGTCATCATGCAGCACCACTTGCCAGTCATCGCCTAACATCAAGCTCACTTGTGCCGATTGATTATGATAGTCCACTTTGATCGGACAACGCTTCTGCTCTTCCCCCGCATAGCGATAGGGCGTGAGTACATTCATCAAACGCTGCACATCCGACGAACCATTGCAGCTCAAGGTCAGCATTTGCGCAAAACGGTTACGAACAGCCGCCAGGTCATAGAGTTTTCTGGCGCTGACACGGATGCCACCCGAAAATTCATCATGACTGATGCGCCCCTCAACAACCAGCAGTTGATCCTCTTTAATCCACTGCGCATGTTGCATCAGTAACTCTGAGCCCACCACCACTTCGGTACGACCGACGGCATCATCAAGCGTCACAATCGCCATTTTGCCGCGTTGCGTCATCCGTACACGGACACCCATGACCACGCCAGCCAACAACCTGGGCTGATCTTGCGGTGCCAGCTCGCCTAAGTTGCCTTTAATGAAAGCGCTCAGTTGCGGTTTGTAACTCAAATAAGGATGCCCACTCAGATAAAAACCCAAGGCGACTTTCTCTTCGAGTAAAGCCTGCTCTGGGCTCCACGGCGCGATGTCAGGTAGCGCATGACGTGTTTCGACCACCCCACCAAACAGACAATCTTGCCCAGCATGGGCGGCACTTTGCTCGGCCACACTAATGGCGGTATCTAACCCAGCCAACAACGCTGCCCGATTGGGTTCCAACTTATCAAACGCACCCGCACGAATCAGCGACTCGATGACCCGACGGTTTACTTTGCGCAAATCGAGACGCTGGCAGAAATCGAAAATGTCCTTGAAAGGCCCTTGCGCTTGTCGCGAGGCAGAAATCAACTCAATCGCCGCCAAGCCAGTGCCTTTAATCGCGCCTAGGCCATACAGCACCTGCTGCGCGTTGAGGGGTTTAAATTGGTAAATACTGGCGTTGATATCAGGTGGCAATACTTCAATCTGGTTGGCCGCACAATCATCAAAAAATGTATGCACGTTATCGGTGTTATTCATGTCCGCAGACATGGTGGCCGCCAAGAAAGCCGCAGGGTAATGCGCCTTGAGGAAGGCCGTGTGATACGCCACCAAGGCATAAGCCGCTGCGTGAGACTTGTTAAAGCCATAACCGGCAAATTTTTCGAGTAAGTCAAACAAATCATTTGACTGTTGTAGCGTCAGACCATTTTTCAGCGCGCCTTCATTAAAGATTTCGCGCTGCTGCACCATCTCTTCGGGCTTTTTCTTACCCATGGCACGCCGCAACAGATCGGCGCCACCTAGACTGTAGCCGGCCACCACCTGCGCAATTTGCATGACCTGCTCTTGGTATACCGCAATGCCGTACGTCTCTTTCAGAATCGATTCTGTGGATGCATGCGGGTACTCCACGCGTTGCGTACCATGTTTACGACGGCAGAAGTCAGGAATCAGGTCCATCGGACCTGGTCGGTAGAGCGCAACCAGCGCAATAATATCCTCAAACAAGTCAGGCTTGGCCTGCTTGAGCATGTCTTTCATGCCCCGCGATTCGAGCTGAAACACCGCTGTGGTATTGGCCGTTTTCAGCAAGTGGTAGCTGCGCTTATCATCGAGCGGAATCGTCTCAAAACTGAGTGGCGGCAATTGCTCTTGTGCGCGCTGCATATTGGCATTTTCGAGTGCCATATTGAGAATGGTCAGCGTCCGCAAGCCCAAAAAGTCGAATTTGACCAGGCCAACGGCTTCTACATCGTCTTTATCATATTGACTGACCAAACTATCGCCATTCGGTTGGCAATAGACCGGTGAAAAGTCAGAGATTTTGCCTGGCGCGATCAACACGCCACCGGCATGCATACCGACGTTACGCACCAAGCCTTCTAGCCTTAGCGCCAATGAGAGTAATTCTGAGACTTCTTCTTCTTTTTCGCGACGCTCTTGTAGCTGTGGCTCTTTTTCAAGTGCAGACTCAAGCGTAATCCCCAACTCCAATGGAATAAGCTTTGCAATGCCATCGACGAAATTAAAAGGTAAATCCAGCACGCGGCCAACATCGCGGATCACCGCTTTGGCCGCCATCGTCCCGAAGGTGGCAATCTGAGAGACCGATGCCAAGCCATATTTGTGCTTAACGTAATCGATGACGCGATCGCGCCCTTCCTGGCAAAAGTCAATATCAAAGTCGGGCATGGATACCCGCTCAGGATTCAAAAACCGCTCAAACAACAGGTTGTATTTCAACGGGTCCAGATCAGTAATGCCCAAGCTGTAAGCGACCAGCGAACCTGCACCGGAGCCCCGGCCCGGGCCAACCGGCACCCCGTTGTTTTTTGCCCAGTTGATAAAGTCGGCAACGATCAAAAAATACCCAGGAAAGCCCATCTGAACGATGATGCCGCACTCAAACTGCAAACGCGCTTCATATTCTTCACGCTTCGCTTCGCGCTGCTGTTCATCGGGATATAAATAAGCCAGACGATGCGCCAGCCCAGCTTTTGACTGGTCAATCAGATATTGATCCAGGCTTTCACCATTCGGCGTTGGAAAATCCGGCAAGTAGTTTTTGCCGAGCGTCAGCGTGAGGTTGCAACGCTTGGCAATTTCTACCGAGTTCTGCAATGCTAAAGGCATGTCGGCAAACAAAGTCTGCATCTCGGCCTGGCTCTTGATATATTGTGTGGCGACAAAACGACGTGGACGACGCTTATCCGACAACACATAACCCTCGGCAATACATGTGCGCGCCTCGTGGGCCATGTAGTCATCCGCAGTTTGAAACTGCACGGGATGGGTGGCTACCACTGGCAGATCTAGGGTTTGTGCGATGAGCACCGTTTGCTGAATGAGCTGCTCCTGCGCATAGGCGTCACTACTGCCGGGCGCATGCACACGCTGCACTTCAAGGTAATAGCGACCGGCAAACAACTGCGCCCATTGCTGCGCATACTGCAAAGCTTGCGCCTGATTGCCCGCTTGCAAACATTGGCCGACATCCCCTGCAGCAAAACCGGATAGCATTAACAAACCAGCATTTTTGGCTTGCAACCACTCCGCTTTGACTTCTGCTCGCTCCCGATATTGATTTTCAAGATAAGCGCTAGACAGTAATTCACATAAATGCGTATAGCCTTGCTGATTTTGTACCAGCAACAAAACGCGATGGGGCTGATCGCGTTGAACGGTATTTTCAATCCACACATCGCAACCCAGCAAAGGTTTTAAGCCTTTGCCGCGCGCCGCTTTATAAAACTTGATCGCACCAAACAAGTTGGCGAGGTCAGTCAGCGCGATCGCTGGCATCGCATCGTTTTTGGCAGCTTTGACATAATCGTCAATACGCACAGTGCCATCCACAATGGAGTACTCACTGTGACAGCGCAAATGAATAAATGCGGGTTGAATGGGGGGAATTTCGGGTGCTTCCATGGCTTTATTTTAACCGCCAACACGGCTTTTTGTACCCCTGACGAGTGCAAATAATCTGATTGACAGCATTAAAAGATCGACCCATGCCCCAACTGAGTTTTATCATGCTGCTCAATAAAAAAATTTAACATGTCGGCATAATGTTCTATGATGTGAGGCGTTTTTTATGAAAAGATTGCCACGCATGACGAATGCTACTGCTTTAATAGATGACCCCATCCTCGTGGAGGACGATTTACCCAGCCTAGGTCAGACCTTGCCTTTTTTTCAATTGGTAAATCAGGCCTTGGAAGATGTCTCGCTGGAGGCATTTCGTGGCCAGCGCAAGATTCTGCACTTCTTCCCCGCCATAGACACCCCCGCAAGTGCAAACAGCCTGCGCACACTGGAGACGCTGGGCAAACAGCTGCCGAATACAGTCATTCTGCATATTTCTGCAGATTTACCCTTCACTATGAGCCGATTTTGCAGTGCAGAAAACTTGAGTGGCTGCATCCACTTGTCCACCATGCGCGGTCGCGACATGCTCAAAAACTATGGCGTGCTAATGATGACCAGTAAGCTCGCCGGCTTACCTGCCCGTGTGCTGATGGTGGCCGATGAAAACGACCAGGTGTTGCATGTTGAACTAGTGAAAGAATTAAGTAATGAGCCCGACTACGCTGCTGCCTTGGCTGTACTTCAAAAGTGATTCCCTTACATGTTGTGTGGTTGATTGACATCGCCCAACACGTTAAAGTACGCAATTAACAATCTAAACATCAAATGGAGAAGATTATGGCAAGCGTCACGCTTAAAGGTAACCCAGTCGCCGTTGGCGGTAAATTTTTAACGGTCGGCGATTCTGCCCCAGCGTTTCAACTTGCAGATGCCAAACGTAATCTGCTAGGTTTAGATGCCTACACCGGCAAACGCAAAGTGCTCAATATTTTCCCAAGCATTGACACGCCAACATGCGCAACCTCTGTGCGTACCTTCAATAAAGAAGCCAGCAGCGTTGCCAACACAGTCGTACTTTGCATTTCCGCTGACTTACCGTTTGCACAGAGCCGCTTTTGTGGTGCCGAAGGTCTGGAAAACGTCGTTACCCTGTCCACCTTTCGCGACACTGCAAAATTTGCCACCGACTATGGTGTATTCATCACCGACAGCAGCTTGGCTGGCTTGACAGCTCGCGCAGTGGTTGTGCTGGATGAGCACGATAAAGTGCTGCACAGTGAACTGGTCTCTGAAATTGCAAATGAACCAAACTATGCAGCGGCCTTAGCAGTACTCGCATAAGCCTTGTAAATGCAATAAAAAAGCCAGCATATGCTGGCTTTTTTATTGCGCTAAGAAATCAATTACACCCGCTTAAACAACAAGCTGCCGTTCGTGCCCCCAAAACCAAAATTATTTTTCAGCGCGTACTCCATCTGCAAATCCCGTGCTGTATTAGCACAGTAATCCAAATCACATTCTGGGTCTTGATTAAACAAGTTAATCGTTGGCGGTGAAATCTGGTGATACAAAGACAATACCGTAAATACTGACTCTAAGCCCCCTGCACCACCCAATAGATGGCCGGTCATCGACTTGGTAGAGTTCACGACTAATTGATAGGCATGATCACCAAAGGTGGCTTTAATTGCATTGGTCTCGTTGGTATCACCCAGTGGTGTCGATGTGCCATGTGCATTCATAAACTGGACTTGGTCTGGGTTTACACCTGCATTTTTGAGGGCGTTTACCATAGACCGACGTGGTCCATCCATATTAGGTGCGGTCATGTGGTAGGCATCGGCGCTTAAACCGTAGCCAGCCAATTCCGCATATATTCTTGCACCGCGGGCTTTGGCATGCTCGTACTCTTCTAGCACCAATACGCCTGCCCCCTCACCGATCACAAAGCCATCACGGTCTTTATCCCAGGGACGACTTGCGGTTGCGGGGTCATCGTTGCGGCCAGACAAGGCGCGCGCAGAGGCAAAGCCACCCACACTTAACTCGGTGATAGCAGCTTCTGCACCACCGGCTACCATGACATCGGCATCACCGTATTCGATCATGCGTGCAGCCTCACCGATGCTATGTGTGCCTGTGGTACAAGCGGTCACAACGGCGATGTTTGGGCCTTTTAAGCCCAGCATAATCGACAGGTTGCCAGAAATCATGTTAATGATGGTGCCTGGAATGAAAAATGGCGAGATTTTACGCGGGCCACCCTCGTCATAACTGTCGTTGGTCGATTCAATCAACCCCAAGCCACCAATGCCAGAACCAATGGTGACACCGATGCGTTCTGCATTGGCGTCAGTCACCTCAAGGCCTGAGTCGCGAAAAGCCTCTATACCAGCTGCCAAGCCATACTGAATGAATGTATCCATCCGGCGTGCATCTTTGGCTGGAATAAAATCTTCAGCGTTAAAGCCTTTCACTTCGCCAGCAATTTGGGAAGCGAATGGTGTGGGATCGAATTTGGTGATGCGGGTAATGCCTGATTGACCAGCAACCAGATTGTCCCAAGCGGTTTGGGTACCAATCCCTACTGGAGACACCACGCCCAAGCCAGTTACTACTACTCTGCGTTTCGTCATAATAGAAAATCAGCCCTCTTGCGAGGGCTGATTGAAGAATGAAGTCAATGAATTACTTGAGGTTAGCGTTGACGTAGTCAATCGCTTGTTGAACGGTTGTGATTTTTTCTGCTTCGTCATCAGGAATCTCGCAATCGAATTCTTCTTCCAAAGCCATCACCAGTTCTACGGTGTCCAGTGAATCTGCACCCAGATCATCTACGAAAGATGATGTGTTTTTAACGTCAGCTTCGTTTGCACCCAGTTGTTCACAAACGATTTTCTTTACGCGTTGTTCGATGTCGGACATCTAAAATACCCCTTTGTTGATAAGTGTCGTGTTCAGTAAACCGGTATTCTAGCAAAAGTTGCCCAGAATACCAAAGAAACAAAATTTTATGCGCAGTACATGCCCCCATTGACATGAATGGTTTCACCAGTGATGTAAGCCGCTGGTGGCGATGCAAGGAAAGCCACCGTGGCTGCAATTTCCTCAACCTGACCCAGACGACCCAAGGCAATACGCTCCAGCATTTTGGCTTTGATCTCTTCTGGCAGTTCGGCGGTCATGTCAGTTTCAATGAAGCCTGGCGCGACGCAATTGACTGTAATGCCACGGCTGCCCACTTCTTGCGCCATCGACTTGGTGAACCCAGTCATCCCTGCTTTAGCAGCGGCGTAGTTGGTTTGACCTGCGTTACCCATATGGCCCACCACGCTCGAGATATTAATAATGCGGCCCTGACGGGCTTTCATCATCGGACGCAATACCGCCTGACTCATGCGAAACACCGATTTTAAATTGGTGTTTAACACCGCATCCCAATCATCGTCTTTCATTCGCATGAGCAAAGTATCTTTGGTAATGCCCGCATTATTCACCAAAATGGAAACATCACCGTATTGATCTGAGATTTGTTTTAACGCAGCTTCAATTTGCTCTGGCTGAGTTACATCTAGCGCAAGCCCCATGCCTGTGACGCCGGCAGCTTTGAGATACGTGGTAATCGCTTCTGCGCCACTCGCCGTGGTTGCCGTGCCAATCACGATGGCTCCCTGTTTGCCTAATGTTTGGGCGATGGCAGCACCAATCCCACGGCTAGCGCCCGTTACCAAAGCGACTTGTTGATTCAACATATTTTGCTCCCTTATTGCGCAACAAATGCGTGCATAGATTCATCATTGACCAGTGCATCACAGCGCATGTCAGCGACGATGCGCTTGGCTAAGCCAGCCAATACCTTGCCCGGCCCACACTCAGCAGCAGACAGCACCTCTTGCGCAGCCAATTGCTGAACGGTTTCGACCCAGCGCACTGGGTGGTATAGCTGCCGGACTAAGGCGTCTTTGATTTGCGTGGCGTCGTTGTAGGCAGCCACATCTGCATTATGCAACACAGGCACTAACGGAACATGTACAGTCACGTTTTGCAGATAGTCACGCAGCTGATTTGCGGCCGGTTGCATGAGATCACAATGCGATGGCACACTCACAGGCAAGGGGAGCGCACGTTTTGCGCCTTTGGCTTTTGCCAATTCCATCCCCCGCTCAACCGCAGCTTTATCGCCGGCAATGACGACTTGACCGGGCGAGTTAAAATTAACAGCTTGCACGACTTGGCCTTGTGACGCCTCGCTGCACACAGCACGCACGGTGTCATCATCCAACCCTAGGATAGCGGCCATAGCCCCCTGGCCCTCAGGCACAGCTTGCTGCATGACCTGCGCACGGTACTTCACTAAAGGCAATGCATCTGCAAAAGTCACGGCACCTGCCGCCACCAGCGCGGTATATTCGCCCAAACTGTGACCGGCCATCACCGTCGGCAACTTGCCTCCCAACGATTGATACACGCGCCATGTCGCCATGCCGGCAGTGAGCATAATGGGCTGGGTATTCTCGGTAAGGTTAATTTCATCATTGGCCTCGGTGGCCATCTTCCAAAAATCAACGCCAAGCACAGCAGATGCCTCATCAAAGGTTTGTTTGACAATGCTATGTGAGGAGAAGCCCTGCATCATCCCCACTGACTGCGAGCCCTGGCCCGGAAAGAAAAAAGCAAAATTAGACATAGTTTTAGTGTATCCACTTACCCATAAAAATCAGGCCTCTACAAAACGAGGCCTGCGAAGAAAAAGTGTATTGCCTTAGTATTTGACTAATGCAGAGCCCCAGGTGAAACCACCCCCAAAGGCCTCCATCAGCAGAATGTGACCGCGCTGAATACGGCCATCGCGCACGGCTGTATCGAGGGCCAAAGGAATAGAGGCCGCTGAAGTATTGCCATGCTGATCGACGGTAACGACGACTTTATCCATCGGCATATCTAGTTTTTTAGCCGTTGCTTGCAAAATACGAATGTTGGCTTGGTGCGGCACCAACCAATCGATGTCAGATTTTTGCATTTGATTGGCAGCGAGCGTTTCGTCCACAATTTGATCCAGTGTATTCACCGCCATTTTAAATACAGCGTTGCCCTCCATCACCACCGTGTCTGGGCCGTCTTCATTCCGAGGCACATGCAGATACGTTTCATAATTACCATCGGCATGAATATGGGTTGAGAGCACGCCTGGGGTATCGCTGGCTTGCAAAATCACGGCCCCTGCGCCATCCCCCCATAAAATACAATTACTACGGTCAGTGTAGTCGGTTATCCGTGTAAACGTATCTGCACCAATCACCAGCGCGGTGCGGGATTGACCAGATTTAATAAATTGATGGGCGATGGTGAGTGCATAAACAAATCCGCTACACACTGCTTGCACATCAAAGGCAGGGCAACCACTAATGCCTAGCTTGCGCTGAACCATGGTCGCCACACTCGGGAAAATTTTGTCTGGGGTGGTTGTAGCAACAATAATGAGGTCGATGGCCTGGGCTTCAATTCCTGCAGACGCAATGGCATTGCGCGCGGCTTCGGTGGCCAGATCACTGGTACGCTCATCCGTGACGCGATGACGTTGCTTGATACCAGTGCGTGCAAAGATCCACTCATCGGTGGTATCGACCATTTTTTCTAGGTCAGTGTTGCTTAAAATAGTGGGCGGCAGATAGCTGCCTGTGCCTGCGATTCGTGCGTTAATCATTCGGACGATTATGCCTTAATTGGGTCAAATTACCTAGCTGCATCCAGCTCAGGACTGCTCGGAGGACGTCAGATGCTCGATTTCTAGTTGCGCTTGAATCCTTTTCAGAACGCCACTTTGCGCCTCTTCCATCGCAACATGAATCGCATGATAAAAACCGATACTGTCAGCGCCACCATGGCTTTTCACGACAATGCCGCGCAAACCTAAAAAGCTGGCGCCGTTGTAGCGACGCGGATCTAGCCGCTTTTTAAACGCCTTCAGCACAGGGAACGCGCCGAGCGCCATCAGCTTGGTCAACCAGTTGCGCTTAAATTCCTGCGTCAGAAACTTGCCCATCATATGCGCCAAGCCCTCTGTGGTTTTGAGAGCCACATTGCCGACAAAACCATCACAGACCACTACATCCGTGGTGCCTTTGAAAATATCATCGCCCTCTACATTACCGTAAAAATTCAAGTGGCTACCACGCAAGAGCTCAGCAGCCTGCTTGGCCACCTCGTTCCCCTTGATATCCTCAGAACCAATGTTCAGCAAACCCACAGTCGGATTTGGTTTATTGCTAATACAGCTCACCACCATCGCACCCATAATGGCAAATTGATACAAGTGCTCTGGCGTGCAATCGGCATTAGCGCCCAAGTCCAACATAAAGGTACTGCCTTTTTCAGATGGCAAGGTCGAAGCAATCGCTGGCCGATCGATGCCTGGCAAGGTTTTAAGCACGAAACGCGCGGTCGCCATCAACGCCCCGGTATTGCCAGCGCTGACACAGGCCTGCGCCTCCCCCGTTTTCACCATGTTAATGGCGACACGCATGGAGGAATCTTTTTTGTTCTTCATGGCGCTCTGCGGGGATTCGTCCATCAGCACGACTTCACTCGCATGCTGCACCCGCAGTCGCGGATGGGGGGTAATGTGTAACGCTTTTAGTTCAGCCTCAACCGACGCTGTCAAACCGACCAAAATGATATTGAGATTCGGATTTTCTTTCAAAATACGCACAGCCGCAGGGACCGTCACGTGCGGACCGTGATCTCCTCCCATGGCATCGATTGCAATCACAACCTCTTGTGAATGCGCGTGTTGACCAGTTGTCATGTTGTTTCCCAAAGATACTTTCCGCACACCGCCTGACATCAATACAGGGCTGCATCATGCATACAGAAAAAGTAGAGGCTTACGCCAGATACACAAACGCCGCGCATTTTAGTGCGCGGCGTGGTTTAAAGCGTGAACGCTTTAATCTAGCGATTACTCGCCTTTTGCAGGCATCACTTTACGGCCACGGTAAAAACCGTTTGGACTCACGTGATGACGCAAATGTACTTCACCAGTCGTTGGCTCGATTGCCAAAGGTGGGTTTGTCAAAAAGTCATGTGAGCGGTGCATGCCACGCTTTGACGGTGTTTTTTTGTTTTGCTGAACTGCCATTTGTATACTCCAAAATCGAACCGCCGCTTCACAAATGAAGTTAAAGGGCAGTTATAAATAAACTTAAATTGCTACCTAATCCAACATTATAAAATATTCCAGAGACAACTGCAAATAAATCCTGCAAATATCGCTTTTGATTTACTTTTTTGAGAAATCACGAGGCAACGACCACCACCATTTACTGCCCCAATTTTAAATTTTTAAGCACCGCAAATGGGTTTGGCTTTTCACCCGCAGATTGCTGAAGGCTCACGCAATCAGAAGGATGCATGACTGCAATCGGCAACGCCATGAGCAACTCGTCCTCGACCAACGACTCCACTGACGCGTCAGCCGCCTCTTCCAGCCAGTCAACCTGTTCGTCCTCTAACAGCGCTTCCGGCGGCGTATCGGCCAAAGCAAACTCAAAGTGCAAGTCTAAATTCTCGGGCAGTGCTGCAAAGCAACGCTGACACACTAATGGCAGTTCAGCCTGCACAGCGAGGGATAACATCGGCAAGGCGGAATCACCAAAAAACCGCGGTGGCAAGCCTTGCAGCTGAAACCGCACCCGCATTGCGGACAATGCAGAGGAATCCTCAACACCAAGCGTTTTAAGCGCTTGCTGTAAACGTGGCAAAGCGGCAATCAACAACTCCCCTTCACTCTTTTTTTGCTGCCGGGCCAGCTCCTGAAATTGCGCCATACGCTTTGAAAGCTCCTAATGTTTACAATCCAACACTATACCAAACCCAGCCACACTTGACGACCTGCAAAGGGTCATCGGGCATTCAACATAACGTCCTACTTTTTAAGACTAAGGTTTATTGTTATAATGACTTCGCATCACACGGCGCTCTTTTCATGAGTGCTCACATGGTGCCGGTTTGCATAATCGGCCATCCACTTCGGCGGCCTTGTTGGTGCAAATCCACAACCAGACCAACTCAAAGCGTTTAAATACAAATAGTTGCTAATTAATAAACGGTTGAGTTACATAAAGACTCTTTCCTTTTTTCTTGCTTTAAGGGTAATGTGTGTTTAAGAAAATTTTAGTCGCGAATCGCGGTGAAATTGCGGTACGTATTGTGCGCGCCTGCTCGGAGATGGGCATCAAATCAGTGGCCATTTACGCGGACGCTGACCGTCATGCTTTACACGTCAAAAAGGCGGATGAAGCCTATAACATCGGCGCCGACCCAGTCGCAGGTTATTTGAACGCACACAACATCGTAAATATTGCCGTGGCTGCAGGCTGCGATGCGCTGCATCCCGGTTACGGTTTTTTGTCTGAGAACCCAGAGTTGGCTGAAGTATGTGCCCGTCGCGGCATCAAATTCATTGGCCCTGAGGCCGATGTGATTCGCCAAATGGGTGACAAGATTCAGGCCCGCAACGCCATGATCAACGCTGGCATCCCATGCGTCCCTGGTAGTGACGGTAATTTGGAATCCTTAGAAGCCGCGGTTGTGTTGGCTAAGAAAATCGGCTATCCGGTCATGCTAAAAGCCACCAACGGTGGCGGTGGCCGCGGTATCCGCCGATGTGACAGCGAAAAAGAACTCCTCAGCAACTATGATCGCGTGATTTCAGAGGCTAGTAAGGCCTTTGGCAAGCCAGAAGTTTTTCTGGAAAAGTGCGTGGTTCATCCTCGCCATATTGAAGTCCAGGTATTGGCAGATGCCCACGGCAATGTCATCCATTTGTTTGAGCGGGATTGCTCTATCCAACGCCGCAATCAAAAACTGATTGAAATTGCCCCATCCCCACAACTGACCCAGGCACAACGAGATTACATCGGCAGCCTAGGCGTCAAAGCGGCAAAAGCGGTTGGCTATGAAAACGCGGGTACGGTAGAGTTTTTACTGGATTCTGACAACAATTTCTATTTCATGGAAATGAACACCCGCTTGCAGGTGGAGCACACCGTCACCGAAACCATTACGGGTGTCGACATAGTGCAACAACAGATTAGAGTCGCAGCTGGTCTACCCTTGCAGTACAAGCAAAGTGAAATCGCTTTCCGCGGCTTTGCTATGGAATATCGGATTAACGCTGAAGACCCCCAAAAGGATTTTCTGCCGAGCTTTGGTAAAATTACACGCTACTATGCGCCCGGCGGACCCGGTGTGCGTATGGATGCAGCGATCTACAGCGGCTATGTGATTCCCCCTTATTATGACTCGATGTGCGCCAAGCTCACTGTATGGGCATTGGATTGGGAGGGTGTGATCGAGCGCGGCCGTCGTGCGCTGAATGACATGGTGGTGTATGGCGTTAAAACAACGATTCCGTATTACCAGCAAATCATGCTACACCCCGATTTTCGCGCCGCTAATTTTAATACTAGCTTTGTGGAGCAACACCCTGAGCTGACCGAATATGATGTCGGATTACCAAAAGAGTTGATGGCTGCAGCAATTGCTGCGGCAATTGCAGCCCATGAAGGCATTTGATTAACCGTATTGCAGAAATTACTTTAGATCGACTAGATTATGAGCAAAATACATGTCACCGAACTCGTGTTAAGAGATGGGCACCAATCCCTGATTGCCACACGCATGCGCACCGAAGATATGCTGCCGATCGCCGGCAAACTGGATGAGATTGGTTTCTGGTCTCTAGAAGCCTGGGGCGGAGCGACCTTTGACGCCTGTGTACGTTTTCTGAAAGAAGATCCTTGGGAGCGCCTGCGCAGCTTGCGTAAAGCCGTCCCCAATACGCCGATCAATATGTTGCTGCGTGGGCAAAACCTGCTGGGCTATCGTCACTATTCAGATGATGTTGTGCATGCATTTGTCAAACAAGCGGCCGACACCGGGGTAGATGTATTCCGTATTTTTGATGCGATGAATGATATTCGCAACTTAAAAACGGCCATTGAGGCGGTAAAATCCGTTAAAAAGCACGCAATCGGTACGTTATCTTTTACCACCAGCCCGGTGCATGATGTCGCTTACTTCGTCAGCATGGCAAAAGAGCTTGAGGCGCTGGGCTGTGACAGTATCGGTGTGAAAGACATGGCTGGTTTGCTCACTCCCACCATGGCGGGAGAACTGGTCAAAGCCCTGAAAGCGGCAGTGAGCCTACCTGTGCACATGCACAGCCACGCTACCTCTGGTCTGGCCAGCATGGTCATGCTCAAGAGCGTAGAAAACGGCGTTGATATCATCGACACCTGCAACTCTTCATTCTCCGAGGGCGCCAGCCATCCAACTACTGAGAGCTTGGTGGCAGCTTTAAAAGGGACTGAATACGATACTGGCCTTGATCTTGGCAAACTGCAAGAAATTACGGCTTACTTCAAAGAGGTCCGCAAAAAATACTGGCAGTTTGAGAGTGATTTCACCGGCGTGGATACCCGTGTGTTGGTCAACCAAGTACCAGGCGGCATGATCTCTAACTTGTCCAATCAGTTAAAAGAACAAGGCGCACTCAACCGCATGGATGAAGTGTTGGCCGAAATTCCACGCGTTCGTGAAGATTTAGGTTTCCCGCCGTTGGTGACGCCAACTTCTCAAATCGTGGGTACACAAGCGGTATTAAATGTGCTTACTGGTGGACGCTATAAATCCATCACCAATGAAGTCAAAAATTACTTATTGGGGCAATACGGCAAGGCACCAGCCGCCGTCAATGCTGACGTGCGCAAACAGGCTGTGGGCGATGCTGAAGTCATTACTTGCCGCCCGGCGGATTTGTTGCCCCCTGAAATGGCCAGACTGCAGTCCGAATCTGAGCGATTTGCCAATGATGAAAAAGACGTGCTGACTTATGCCATGTTTCCGGATATTGGCCAAACCTTTTTGCAAGAACGTAATGCAGGCTCATTGATTCCTGAAACACTGTTGAGCAAAGATGCGGTGACACAGCAATCAGCAGCAGCCCGCTACGCTCCAAATGAATTTAACATCACCTTGCATGGTGAAACCTATCACATCAAATTGACCGGCAGCGGTCATGCAGGTGAAGAACGCAAGCCTTACTATGTGAAAGTGGATGGGATTTCTGAAGAAGTGTTTGTAGAGACACTGAGTGAAATGGAAGTCAGTGGCGGTGGCAACAATGGTTCGACTGGCGGCAAGAAAAAGGCGGCGGTTGCTGCCAGTGGCCGTCCGCGTCCTAACCATCCTGGCTGTGTTACGACTGCAATGCCAGGGACCATCGTCACCGTAAAAGTCAACGTTGGCGACAAAGTCACTGCAGGGGATGGCGTACTTGTGATCGAGGCCATGAAAATGGAAAATGAAATTCAGGCCAGCAAATCGGGCACTGTGTTGGCCATTCATGTCAGCAAAGGCGATAGCGTGACGCCAGACGAAACATTGATTGAAATTCAACCTGAATAATTGAGCGTGTAAAAATCCCTGAAGTGATTCAGGGATTTTTTCTTTGCATCATGAACCAAGCCCTAATACTCGCCTCCTCTTCGCCCTATCGGCGCGAACTACTCCAAAAGTTACATCTGCCTTTTGAGAGTATCTCGCCCGCCATTGATGAGACGCCTTTAGCCAATGAAAGCCCTGAGCAGACCTGCTTGCGGCTGGCTGAGGCCAAGGCTCATAAGATAGCGGAAAGTCAGCGCAACGCGCTCATCATTGGTTGCGACCAAGTGGCCACGGTAGATGGCCTACAGATCGGCAAACCTGGCAACCATGCGAACGCGGTCAAACAACTCACCATGCTTAGCGGCAGAGAAGTCATTTTTCATAGTGCTTTGTGTTTGCTCAACAGCGCCAGCCAGCACATGCAATCCACCATCGTGCCTTACTTTGTGAAATTCAAACCATTAACAGCATTGCAAATTGAAACCTATCTGCATCTTGAGCAGCCCTACGATTGCGCGGGTAGTGCTAAGTCTGAGGGCATGGGCATCACGCTGTTAGATTACATGCGTGGCGACGACCCAAATGCCTTAATTGGCTTACCCTTGATTGTTCTAGTAAGCATGCTGCATCAGGCTGGGGTGGATGTGTTGTCGCCACGTTAATCGCTGGTGGCTCAGTTTGGACCGCGATTTTCGACTGTGTTCACTTTTGCCTGCGTGTTGCGTTAAAGTGGCACTCAACCCACTGTTTTTTACTCAAAACGAGAGGATCATTATGCGACTCAGCGCCCTACTGTTGTTTTCTTTGGGGAGTGCCTCACTGTGCAACCTGACACTGGCTCAAGCGGCCGCTGCGGTGGTCAGTCCAATCTCTGATCAGACCAGTTTAGCGGTCACCATCTACAATGAAGATTTGGCACTTGTTAAAGATAACCGTCAAATTAAGTTGATGAATGGCCTATCCACCCTGTCGTTTCGCGATGTGAGCGGGCAGATCAAACCTGAAACCGCGCTATTGCGTAGCTTATTGCCCAACAGCAGCTTGCAGGTGTTAGAACAGAACTTTGACTTTGATCTGCTGACCCCGCAAAAACTGTTAGAAAAGCATGTCGGACAGCAAGTCACTGTCATTCATAGCAACCCCGTCACCGGTACTGAGACGCAAGAAGTAGCCACCGTGTTATCAGCGCAAGAAGGCGTAGTGTTAAAGATAGGCCAACGAATTGAGACTGGGATTCCCGGCCGTATTGTGTATGCAGATGTCCCAGACCAACTCAAAGACCGCCCGACCCTGACCACGCAAATACAATACAAAGGCGCTGAGCAAGCCAGCCTAGAATTAAGTTATCTAACGGGGGGACTGCAATGGAAAGCAGACTACGTCGCAGAACTCAGTAACAAAGAGGACGCCATCGATCTCTCAGGCTGGGTAACATTGACCAATACCAGTGGCACGGCCTATCCTAACGCAAAACTGCAGTTAGTCGCGGGGGATGTGAATCGCGTACGAGAAACGATCCGACCCAAAGCCATGATGATGCGTGCAGAGGCCATGGTGGAAGACGCAGTGATGCCGACCGAACAAGGACTGCTTGAATATCACCTATACACTTTGCCGCGCACCACATCCATCAATGATCAGCAAACCAAACAAGTGGCCTTGCTATCCGCACAGCATATTCCAGCCCGCAAATCGTTGGTATTGATCGGCGCCGACAATGACTATCAGGCCCAATCTCGTGTGCAAGAAAAAAACCAAAAGGTGCAGGTATTTGTCGAGTTTGATAACAAAGAAAGCAGCAAACTTGGCTTGCCTTTACCCAGAGGCACCATGCGCGTCTATCAAAAAGACCAGGATGGCGCCGCCCAATTTGTCGGTGAAGACCAGATTGATCACACCCCGAAAAATGACACTATTCGCCTAAAACTCGGCAACGCCTTCGATGTGACGGCTGATCGACAGCAAACTGACTTTAAAAACTTAACCAAAGCAAACCAGACCCCAGTGTATGAAAGTGCTTACGCCATTACGCTGCACAACGCAAAAAAAGAAGCCGTCACGGTGAACGTGCAAGAACCGCTCAATGGCGACTGGAAGATGTTGAGTGAGTCGCACCCTCACCAAAAAACGACAGCCCATCAAGCCAGCTGGCAACTGCGTGTGCCTGCGGAAGGCACCGCCACGCTGAAATACCGGGTGCAAGTAAAGTATTAACCAAGTCTACTTAAGCACGGCCAAAAAAAGCATTCTTGCAAAAGAATGCTTTTTTTCTGCATCAACATGGGATAATCCGGCTTTAATCCTTTGTAGAACCTCCCATGGCTGCCGGCACTTTATACTTTATTCCTGTTCCTCTTACTGAAGATACCTCACCACAACAGGTGGTGCCGACAGAGGTCGTGCAGCAACTACATCGCTTGCGCCATTTTATTGTCGAAAACGAAAAAACAGCGCGTCATTTCTTGGCCGCAAGTGGCCACCCAGGGCCGATGCGCGAATTAGCCTTGTCGGTGCTGAGCAAGGACACCCCTAATAAAGAGCTATCAAAATTATTGCAGCCTTTGCAACAAGGGATTGATGTTGGATTAATGAGTGAAGCCGGTTGCCCGGGCATCGCCGATCCCGGTGCGGCACTCGCAGCGGTCGCACACCACAAGGGCATCCGGGTGGTCCCTTTGATTGGCCCAAGCAGTTTGTTGTTGAGCCTCATGGCGAGTGGGCTTAATGGCCAGCGTTTTTCCTTTCTGGGCTATTTACCCAGCGACAAGGTTGAGCGCATTAAAACCATCAAAGGCATTGAGTTTGATTCGCGAAAACAGCAAGCGACCCAACTGTTTATTGAGACGCCCTACCGTAATCAGCATGTGCTGGAAGACCTGATCAGCCAGCTGCAGCCGCAAACTCGCCTATGCGTGGCTTGCAATCTCACGGCGCAGGATGAAATGATTGTCACCAAAACCGTTGCCGATTGGAACAAGTCACCCTTGCCTGACATTCACAAAAAACCAACCGTATTTTTGTTGCTGGCTTAGTCGCCGGCTCAAAATCGAATGCGTCTAATCCCACTGATCTCTTGGTCAGTGGCAGCATGCGCCTGCTGATCGTAGGCCTGTTGCGCCTGTAACACCGCTTCAATATGGGTCTCTGACCATCGCCTTAATTCTGCCAACAACCCGACCAAGGTCTGCCCTAAAGGGGTAATACTGTACTCCACTCTAGGCGGCACTTCAGGATACACCGTCCTCAGCACCAGTCCATCTCGTTCGAGACCCCGCAGAGTTTGTGTCAGCATCTTTTGCGAGATTCCGCCGATCTCGCGTTGCAAAAGGCTGAACCGCTTGGTTTCGAGTGCGAGCAAACCTAATACCAACACAGTCCATTTATCTGCAATTCTGTTGAGCATCAGCCGGGTTGGACAGGCGGCCTGATAAGCGTTCCAACTTTTCGTGATCTGCAACGCCGTATCGGTATATTCATTCATCGTATGTTTAGGTCTCATATGAATTAAAAGTGCATTAGTCACTTTAAGGTGCCTACTTACTAATAGTAACTAATGCAATTAATATGCGCAACTGCTGGATCCATTCGATGAAAGCACAATGAAAGGAATGAAAGATGAGATGGAGTAAACACGTCATCCGTGCAGTGATTTTTACCACGTTATTAATGAAAGGCACCACCGTCATGGCACAAGATAATATTCAACAAAACAAACAATTATTGGCCGAGTTTGCAAATGCTGTATTTGTGCAAAAGGACCTGCGCAAGCTGCCAAACTACATGCAACCGGCTTATATTCAACACAACCCGCTGGTGCCGCAAGGATTAGCCGGTTTCGAGCAGTTTTTTTCGGATTGGTTTAAGGCCGTGCCAGACTGGCACTATCAACTCGAAAAACTGGTGGCTGAAGGCGATACGGTCTGGGCGTATGGCGTCTACTCCGGTACACAAACCGGCGATTGGTTAGGAATCCCAGCGACGGGCAAACCCTATCGCATTCATGCGGTGGATATATTTAGGATTGAACAAGGCAGACTGGCCGAACATTGGGATGTGCTGGACACCTATGGCTTGTTCAAGCAATTAGGCGTGATTCAATAAGCGTATCGGCCAGTGTGGTCGGTCCCTGCAGGCTGAGGATGCAGGGGAAAAAACGTCTTACTGGCCGCGCATAAACATTTTATCAAGATCCGGCAAGCTGACCTGAAACCAGGTTGGCCTGCCGTGATTGCACTGACCACTGCGTTCCGTGGTCTCCATATCGCGTAATAGCGCATTCATTTCGGTGATCGTCAGTTGCCTGTTAGCGCGCACCGCCGCATGGCACGCCATAGTGCCTAATACTTCGTTCTGACGCTCAACCAATACACGACTGGCGCCATAAGTATGCAAATCACGCAGCACGGCCCGGGCGAGCGCCACGGCATCCGAATCTTGCAACAAACTCGGAACGGCACGGATCGCAATGGTCGTCGGTGACAAGGTTGCCATATCAAATCCAAGCTGTTGAAGCGTATCGCTCCCTTGCAAGCTTTGCAAAGTTGCCACTTCCACTTTTTCGGCATAAAAACTCATCGGAATCAACAATGGCTGCGTTGCTATCGCCTGCTCGCTCATGGCTAATTTTAATCGCTCGTACATGATGCGCTCATGGGCGGCATGCATATCCACCACGACCATCCCCTGTAGATTTTGGGCAAGTATATAGATGCCATGCAATTGGCCCAAGGCAAACCCCAACGGATATTGTTGCGGTACGTTATCCGCGAGCGTCGTTGGCAATTCGGAGGTGTCTGGCAGCGAGGCCAACGCCGCACGGCCTTGCCCCCGATCTGTTGCAGTTGGATCGGTATTTAAATCACCATACAGTTGACCATAAAACTGCTGCGCCAACGCCGCGCCATTGCTCACACTGGGTTGATTGTAGCCGCCAAAGGCTGGGCGGCTTTGTAAGGCCATTTCAACCTGTTCATGCGGCATATTCAACATAGACCCATTGGCAGGCCGGAACGGATTAAATGGCGCTTGAACCGGCTGACTCGCTTGGATTTCAGCCGAGGTTTTACCCAAGGCTTTGTGTAGACTATGAAAAATAAAGCGATGCACCGCTTGCGACTCACGAAAGCGGACCTCGGTTTTGGCCGGGTGCACATTCACATCGACCAGGGCAGGATCGAGCTCTAAAAAAAGCACAAAAGCCGGATGTTTGTCACCATGCAACACATCTTGGTAGGCTTGTTTAATCGCATGGGCGATCAGTTTATCCCGCACAAAGCGACCATTTACGAATACATACTGACTATCCCGGCTATGACGCTGGTAAGTCGGTGAGGCCGTCATGCCCCACAGACGCAGGCCGCCGCTGTCCTCTTCAAGCCAAACACTTTGTGCAGCAAACTCGTTACCGAGGATATCAGTGATGCGCTGTTGCGGCGTATTCGCCGCAAGTCGAGTGATCGCTTTGCCATTATGTTGCAATAAAAAACCAACATTCGGACGTGATAATGCCACGCGGGTAAAGGCATCCTCACAATGTCCAAACTCCGTATTCTCGGTTTTTAAAAACTTACGCCGGGCCGGTGTATTAAAGTATAAATCATGCACTTCAACGATGGTTCCCGCATCCAGCGCCGCGGGGCTGATCGTGTGCCCCTGTGTGCCTTCCACTGCAATTTGCCAGGCATGATTGGCAGCCGCTTGGCGGCTGGTCAATAGCGTACGTGAAATTGAGGCGATACTGGCGAGTGCTTCGCCGCGAAAACCCAGACTCCCCACCTGTTCTAAGTCTTCAAGGCTCTGAATCTTACTGGTCGCGTGGCGCGTCAGCGCGAGTTCAAGATCCTCTTTAGCGATACCGTGCCCATTGTCAGTCACCTTGAGTAACTTCATGCCACCTTGTTGCAAAGTCACCTGCACTTGTGTGCTGCCTGCATCCACACTATTTTCAAGTAGTTCTTTAAGTGCCGAGGCTGGACGCTCAACCACCTCGCCGGCGGCGATTTGTGAAATGAGTTGGTCGGGTAATAATTGGATTTTCATGCTGCCATTTTAAACCGTTTGATAGAATGACTACATGTTCACCAGCCAATTTCAGCAATATTTATCGCGTTTCACCCTTGCACGTCAATTGGGCCGTCAGCATCATTTTTTTGTGGGCCCGACCAACTCTGGTAAAACCTATCAAGCCCTGGAGACCTTGCGCAAAGCCGAGTCTGGGGTCTATCTTGCGCCATTACGATTATTGGCAATGGAGGTGCGCGACCGCCTGATGGAAGCCGGGGTGCCATGCAACTTGGTCACAGGGGAAGAGCGCGTTATGGTGCCTGGGGCCAAACATACCGCCTCTACCATTGAAATGCTGCGACCAGATATGGCGGTCGCGGTCGCCGTCATTGATGAAATCCAGATGCTGATGGACGCAGACCGCGGTAGTGCCTGGACCGCCGCTTTAGTCGGGGTGCCTGCCAAGCAAGTGTTTATTTGCGGTGCCAACAGCGTGACTGAAAGCTGCACACGGGTGCTGGATCGCTTAGGCGAACCCTACACGCTTACGCATTTACAGCGCATGACGCCGTTACTCATCGAGGCAGGCAGTATTTGCGGCCAACGCTACCATGCATCCACTTTGCGCCAAGCCTTACAAACCGGAGATGCCATCATCGCCTTCAGTCGCAAGGATGTGCTCACCTTGGCGGCCCGTATTCGACAGTGGGGATTTCACGTAGCGACCATTTATGGCGCGCTGTCGCCAGAAGTGCGTCGTGGGGAGTCTGCGCGCTTTGCCAGCGGTGAGGCACAAATATTGGTGGCAACAGACGCGATCGGCATGGGGCTTAATTTGCCAATCCGCCGCGTGATCTTTGCCAATATCGATAAATTTGATGGCGTTGCCTCGAGACCGCTGAATGCCACCGAAATGCGCCAGATTGCAGGCCGCGCTGGCCGGCACGGTTTGTATGACACAGGCTATGTTACGGTGCTTGAAGATGACGAGCAATGGCATTTACAAGCCATGCTGGCGCTCGATGATACGGTCCCCATTTTCGCCCTGCCCATTGCCATGGAAGGGGCTGATATTGAGACCCTTAGCCAGAAAATACCCACTTGGCGCATCGCAGAGTGTGTGGCGTATTTGCAAAACCTGCATCAGCGTCCATCCAGCGCACAGCCTTTTCAATACCAAATCACCCCCATCCAATACCAACAAGCCTTGTTGATTGACGAGGTCGCTCCCAAACTCAGTATGCGAGACAAATACCGCCTGCTATGCGCACCACTAGCGATACAAGTGCCGATTGCACGTGATTATTTTTTGCAATGCGTACAAGCTGTCGCTTCGCAACAAATAAGATCTTTGCCTACCATGCCAGATTGGCTTTATGGACAACACGCACAGCACTTAGCGCAGGCAGAGCTTATTTGCCAGCATTTAAGCTTGTATAGCTGGCTGTCTTATCAATATCCTCTAGTGTTTCCTGACCGAGACTTGATAGACGATGCAAGAAAAACACTCAACGCTTACATCAGCCGGGCGCTACGCATGCAGGCCGGCTATGGCAAAACACAACGCGAGACGGCGTTGATGCCTAATCGCTAAGCCACCTGCGACCAACATGCAGCCCCGACGTCTGTGCTCGGCGCTATTTTTTGCTTAAGGATTTGCGCCGTCCTCAAGCATTGTTCTTAAGAAACAATGCTTGATTGTTGGATTGTGCGCAAATGGCTTATTTTTTTGCAAATGAAGGGTTGGTTGCGACATAAGACTTTATGCCTGACAAGATCGCATTCACCAATTTATCTTGGTAGGCATCATCATTCAAGCGCGCTTCTTCGTCTGGGTTGCTGATAAACGCGGTTTCAACCAAAATGGATGGAATATCAGGTGACTTCAACACCGCAAATGCGGCCTGCTCGACATATTTTGAATGCAGGGTGTTGATCTTAGAAATACGCCCCAACACCGCTTTACCCATCCGAATACTATCGTGGATGGTTGCGGTTTGCGATAAATCGAGCAAGGTGCGCGCAAGGTCCATGTCGCGGGTGTCCAGCGAGACACCTCCAATTAAATCCACCGCGTTTTCTTTTTTCGCCAGATAACGTGCGCTGGCGCTGGTGGCACCTCTTTCTGACAAGGCAAACACCGATGATCCCTTCGCGGTGCTGTTGACGAAAGAATCCGCATGGATAGAAATAAACAAATCGACTTTTGCCGCCCTGGCTTTTTTTACGCGATCGCCTAGCGGCACAAAGTAGTCCCCATCGCGAATTAAGATTGCCTGCATATTTTCTTCAGCATCTATCTGCTGCTTAAGTTTGCGGGCAATTGCCAAGGTGATGTTTTTTTCATGGCTGCCATTCGAGCCGCGCGCCCCAGGATCTTCGCCACCATGACCCGCATCAACCGCAATAGTGATGATCTTTTGACCAGCCTTGGCTTGTTTAGGCTTTTCAACGACGCGTTCTGCCGGTTTATCAGAAGCAGGCGCCACTGCCACGGGTTCGGTGATCGACGGCGCCACCGTTGGCTCTGCGGGCTTTTCATCTGGACTGCTTGATGGCAATGCTTGCAAATGTTTAGAGGGCGTTAAAACCGGGCTGGCTACTTCAGCCTCAGGGGTCGCACTGGCTGGCGCAATACTAATCGCCAAGCGCTGCTGCGAGCTGCCTGCATTCATGTCTGTGACCAAAGGCTTGATGTCTGATTTGATGTCGAACACCAGTCGAGTAGTCAGCTCGCTAAAGGGGGCGATACGGATTTTGGATAAATAAGGATGCTGGGCGTCTAGCTGTGGCGGCAACGCTTTGAGGGTCGGGCTAATGGCGACGCCATCCATGTCGATCACTACCCGAAATGGATTGTCCAGCGTGAATACCCGATATTTCACCTGCTGGTCGAGCAGCAACTCCAGTTGCACTTGGCTGCCGTGTTGTTGCAAATTAGCCAGAATCACTTCAGCCGCTTGTGCGGCATGCACACTCATCCATACCAATATCGTTAACAGCCACACACTTAAAAACTTAGGCATTACTGGCATAGTCCTTCCAAGGCCAGCGCATGCTGACTGATGATTTGCAGCACACGGCCGTGCGGCAATATCTCAAATTGAATCTCAATATCGGGGCGCGGCAACACGGACTCAGCGCGTGCTGGCCACTCGACCAGACATAAACTATCGGGATTGAAGTAATCGCGAAATCCAGCGGCTTCCCACTCTTCAGGATCCTGAAAACGATATAAATCAAAGTGATAACACACCCCTAAAGACAGAGCATACGGCTCTACAATGGTGTAGGTGGGGCTTTTGACTTTGCCGACGTGGCCCAATGCATGCAGGATGCCGCGCACCAGCGTCGTCTTGCCCGCACCGAGGTCACCGTGCAAATAAATCACTTGTCCCGGTTTGAGTTGCGTTGCCAATACCTCAGCTGTATGTATGGTGGCTGCTTCGTCTTTTAAAATCTGTGTAGAATACGTTTCTGTCATGTCACATCAATCACATCCAACCCCTATTCAATGGCCTGATCCTGCCGTTGCCGCACAAATGTCGGCAACCATTAAGGACTGGGCACGAGAATTAGGTTTTGGCAATATCGGCATTACGGACACCGATTTATCTGCTGCTGAACCAGACTTTTTAGACTGGCTCGCCAAGCAATACCATGGCGATATGGATTATATGGCAAAACATGGCACCAAGCGAAGCCGTCCGGCAGAATTGGTGCCTGGAACACTACGCGTCATCTCCGTGAATTTAAATTATTTGCCAGAACAAGTGGCTGACGGCTGGCAAGTATTGGCGACACCGGATAAGGCATATGTTGCCCGATATGCGATGGGTCGTGATTATCACAAAGTCATGCGCCAAAAACTGCAACAGCTGTGCACGCGTATCACCGACACTTACGGACAGTTTGAATATCGCGTGTTTGCCGATAGTGCACCCGTCATGGAAGTCGCATTAGCAACCAAAGCCGGTGTGGGCTGGCGTGGCAAACATACACTGTTGTTAAATCGTCAACAAGGCTCGTGGTTTTTCTTGGGGGAGATTTATACCAATCTGCCCTTGCCGATAGATGCGCCCACCTCCGCCCATTGCGGCAGTTGTTCGGCTTGTATAGATATCTGCCCTACCCGCGCCATTGTCGCGCCTTATGAGCTGGATGCAAGGCGCTGCATCTCCTACCTCACCATTGAACACAAAGGCAGCATTCCGCTGGAATTACGGCCACTGATTGGCAACCGTATTTATGGCTGTGATGATTGCCAACTGATTTGCCCTTGGAATAAATTCGCGGTCAAGACAGAAGAAAGCGATTTTGCCGTTAGAAACGGCTTGGACAGCACTGCATTAATCGACTGCTTTGCCTGGACAGAAGCTGAGTTTCAAGCGCGCATGGCGGGCAGTGCTATTTATCGCATCGGCTATGCACAATGGTTGCGTAACGTGGCAGTTGGCCTAGGTAACGCACCAAGCACTCCTGCAGTCATCCATGCATTGCAAGCCCGTCAAGATGATGCCCATGCCTTGGTGAGAGAACACGTCGCTTGGGCATTGGCAAAACATCTGCCTAGCAGTTAAACCTTAGACGCCAATAGGGCTGCGCCGAGCATGCCTGCGATGTCTCCCGAACGGGTGATATGTAATTGAATTTTACCGCGCAGCACCGGGATCAGGTCGTGCGCGAGCCGCTGCTCAAACGCGGCCGACATTAAAGGCCAAGCAGCAACCACGCCACCACCGACCAAGACATTTTCTACATCGATCACTTTTAATACGCTGGCCAGCATTTGTGCCAATTTACTGCCGGCATCGGCATATACGGCTTGCGCATGCGAGTCTCCCGCCTCGGCCAACTGCGCAATTGCGTGCGCAGTGAGGCGTTGACCGGTTTGCTCAAGATAGGCTTCAATGATGCCGGTGGCTGATGCATATTGCTCAACGCAGCCCCGATTACCGCACCCGCACAACCGGCCTTCCGGCACGACAATGATGTGTCCGGCCTCCAGCGCATAGCCATGATGCCCTACCCAAACACCACCGTTAACCACCAGTCCGGCCCCCACTCCGGTGCCTAATCCCACATAAAGTAGACCGCCCGTTGGCTGACCTAATTGATAAAACTCACCGTACGCAGCCGCATTTGCATCATTTTCAACCCGCACCTTCAAGCCTAGCAAGGCTGACAAATCTTGCCCCAGATTCACGTCTTGCAATCCGGGCAAGTTGGGAGATTGCGCCAATATGCCAGTGTTGGGATCAATAAACCCAGGAAAGCCTATGCCTATGGCTTGCAAATCAGGATACTTGATCAACAACGGGCGAATGGCGTCAGCGGTCGCTAGTAAAATACGCTGCCACGCCTCGGCTGGCGGATATTGTTTGCAAATGGCCGAATAATTCGCTTGAAAACGAATTTCTTCAACCAGAGATAGATCCGCAAACACCCCTAAACGTAGGTTAGTACCGCCAACATCTAAGCCCAGATGATGTACCGGCGTTGGTTTATCCATGCACGCGTCCACTTTCTTCAACCAGATGCCTGAACGCTAAGCGCTTTTCATCAGTTAATTGCGACCACTCCATTCGCCACAACCAATTTCCCTCCGTCGTCCCGGGGGTATTCATGCGTGCCTGCGTGTCGAGTGCTAAGATGTCTTGCATCGGGACCACCGCCAGATTTGCGTTGCTGTGAAGTGTCAGTTGAATCAGAGATGTAGGCATCTCCACGCCGTCCTGTTGCAAATGTTGCGTGAAATAATGCTGTAGATGGTTGCGCACATGCTCCGGCGCGGCTTGATACCAACCGAGCGTAGTATCGTTATCATGTGTACCAGTGTAGGCCACACTGTTCGGCTCGATGTGGTCGGGCAGATATGGGTTATCGTCATCCCCACCAAACGCGAATTGCAAAATCTTCATGCCGGGCAAATCAAACGCATGGCGCAGTGCGTCCACTTCAGGCGTGATAATACCTAAATCTTCAGCCACCAGACGTAGCTGCGGAAAGGTGTCAGTCATCGCTTGTAACAAAGCATGGCCCGGTGCCTCTTGCCAACTGCCATTGATGGCGGTGGGTTCCATGGACGGTATCTCCCATGCCGCTTGCAAGCCGCGAAAATGATCAATACGTAATACATCAAACAGTTGCGCTTGCGTATCGATACGGCCCAACCACCAAGCAAACCCATCTGCTTGCATGACAGGCCAGTCATAATGCGGATTACCCCAGCGCTGACCTGTCTCCGAAAAATAATCCGGCGGAACGCCAGCCACCACCGTCATATTGAGATCTGCATCCAGCTTGAACCACTCAGGGTGCGCCCAAACATCGGCGCTGTCGTAGGCCACAAATATCGGGATGTCACCAAACAACTGAATGCCGCGCTGGTTGGCGTATATTTTCAGTTGTACCCATTGTTGAAAAAATACATATTGCGTAAATTTAATCAGGCTTAATTTATCTTGGTGTGTGCTTGTAAAGGCCTGCAAGGCCATCACGTCATGCAATCGATAAGCCTCAGGCCATTGCTGCCAACTTTGCTCCGCGTGTTGTTCACGCAAACTCTGAAACAAGGCAAAGTCTTCTAGCCAATAATGCTGTGTCTGACAAAAACGTGCAAACCCGGGCCAAGTCAACCCATGGCCATCGGTGCGAGACGTCGCCCCACCCGACTGCACACGCGACATGACTTTGGCGATCAGCGCATGTAAAGGTAATTCGACTTCGTCCGGCAAACACAAACCATCATGCTGCAACTGTTCAGCACTGATCATGCCGGTGTGGCCTGCGTGGGCCGATACGCTTTGATAAGGGGAATGGTCGCCATGCGGCTGATTCACCGGCAATGTTTGCCAAACAGAGACGCCCATCTCAACCAGCTTATCCACAAAACGATAGGCATCGGGGCCAAGACTGCCGCTGGGTAATGAAGTGATGTGCAGCAACACACCCGCTTGTCGTGCTTGAGTCATGTGATTGGCATTCAGATAAAATTAAAAGAACTTAAGTTTGGCCACGACGCATGGTGCCTGCATTTTCGGCATCGCCACCACCTAGACTAATCGGTTGGGATAAATGCGCAGGCGGCGTTAAGCCCAACAATTGATAGAGGTTGCTGAGGTTGCGGCGGTAGAGTTGGTCAAAACTTTGTACACTCTGGGCATTATTGTAATCACCAAACCACCAAAACCAGTCCGAGCCTTCGCAAAGCGCTAATTGTTGCTGACACTTTTCTTTGGCGGTCGCAGACAAGGCGTGCACATGCTGGTCGTACTGTCGCTTCGCTTCGCAGAGCAAATCCCAGGCACGATTTTTGGCTGGCTCGCCAATCCAGGTGCTAAACGTACCATATACCCAGCTACCGGCGCAGATATCCTTGAGTAACTTAGGCGGTGGCAATTGCTGCGCCTGTTGCATAGTTAAAATGTCACTGAAAGTGGTCATCTGAATATCCGCATGCCCTGCGAGTGCCTGATAAAGCTCCTGCAAGAAATAAAAGCCATTGTAAGGATAATATTCCCAAGCATTTTCACCATCGAGAATCACACTGACCACAGGTGTCTCGTCGCCACTATGCAGCAAGATATTTTCTAGTGACTGAACAAAGTCATGAACCGCTTCGCTGGCATATTGTTTGGAGTATTCAAAGCCTATTTTGTCGGACAGGTGATCATCACGGAAAAAACACACAATATCCTGCTGACCATTGGTAATTTTGTAAGGCTGATACAGATAGTCTCGTGTATGTTCATGCGGCAAGTCCAGCTTACGTAAACTGTTTGCCAAGACCCCCTGACCGGTGGCCGCCCAAGCGACGCCTTGCTGCGCGAGCAATGAAAGTGCGGCATGGGATACGGCCCCTTCCGCGGGCCACATACCCACGGCTGGCTCACCAAACGTCTGTGTATGAAATGCCTGCGCCGCAGCCACATGTGAGACCGCGCGGGTATAGCCATCAGGATAGGCCGCCGACTGCGGCAACGGTGCCTCTGGCATGGCATCGCGCGTGCTCTTCAGGTCTATCAATAGAGGCAAGATCGGATGATAGTAAGGCGTGGTGGAAATTTCGATTTGCCCTTTTGCCAGCAAGGCCTGATAGCGCGGCAAAATATTCTGCAAAGTTTCACTGATCACGCCCAACAACGCTTGGCGGTCTTCTAGGGTAAATAACAAGCCCTTTTGCATGAGCTTTTGAACGGTTTTATTTTTGCGGCGCAAGCTCTCACCTGTCCATGCCAAGTGATACCAGACCAGTAAATCCGCCTTGTATTGCGCAGACAGATAATGAAACTGTCCATTTTGCATAATCGGCGCCACCAGCTCGTAGAGTTTTAACAAGCGCTGATAATGCGGAAAAGGGCTGAGCATCTTTTCGTGGTGCGCTTTAAAGCAACTATCTACAATCAGCTGACACTCAGCATCAGTAATGTGATCTAAATCAGGACTAGCCAGCAAGTGCAACAGAGGATCACGCCATTGGCCCGCGCGAGATTGTTCAGCATAATCCTGCAATTGCTCCACTAAAATCGGCACAAAATTGAAACTAGCTCTCGCCGCCGCATTTTGCTCGAGGTGATAGGCCATATCACTGTAATCTTTGAGCGCATGCAGATAGGTCCATGGCAACACATACTCACCCGTGACCAAATCACGATAATCAGGTTGGTGCATATGCCAATACAGATTCAACAGCAGTTTTTTATTGGACATGATTCAACCTTTTTTTCATTACAACCTCATTCAATGGCAGATTACTTTACACGATACAAATCCTGGCCAAGCATGTCTGGCGTGACCAACACAATGCCTTTTTCAGAGACGTAAAAACGCTTTCTGTCCCGCTCGAGATCCACCCCGATATGCATCCCCGCCGGGATCTCACAACCCCGATCAATCACCGCATTACGCATGACGACGCCCTCGTTGATTTTGACCTTGGGCAACACCACCGCGCCATCTAGATCAGAATAATCCGCCACATGGACGCCCGAAAACAACACCGAATTCGACACACAAGAGCCGCTAATCAGGCAGCCGCCAGAGACTAGCGAATCGGTGGCTTTGCCCGTGCGACCCTCATCCTTGAAGACAAACTTCGCGGGGGGAAGTTGCTCTTGGTAGGTCCAGATAGGCCAATCACTGTCGTATAAATTAAGCTCAGGAATGACTTTGGTCAGCTCCATATTGGCTTCCCAGTAGGCATCAATCGTGCCCACATCCCGCCAATAGAAGTTGTTGTCCTGCGCGCCCACACAACTATCGGTAAAGCGATGCGCCTGTACGCGATATTTTTTAATAATGTAAGGAATAATATCCTGACCAAAATCATGATTCGATTTGCGGTCATACGCATCGCGAATTAATTGCTCATACAAAAATTTGGCATTAAATACATAAATCCCCATGCTGGCAAAAGCCACGTCGGGATTGGTTGGTGTTGGTTTTGGATTGGCAGGCTTTTCATCAAAGGCGATGACTCGGTCTGTGCCATCTACTTCCAGCACGCCAAAGCCCTTCGCCTCTTCCAGCGGCACATTAATGCAGGCGATAGTCATGTCTGCGTTACTGCGTGCGTGCGTGGCCAGCATTTTGCCGTAATCCATTTTATAAATGTGATCCCCTGCCAGGACCAAAATGTATTCACCGCTATTTTCACGCAGCAAGTCGATGTTTTGATATACGGCATCTGCCGTACCTTTGTACCACTCTTCACCTAGGCGTTGTTGTGCCGGAATAATGTTCACGTACTCATTAAACTCACCCCGCAAAAAGCCCCAGCCGCGTTGCACGTGCTGAATCAGACTCTGTGCCTTGTATTGGGTGGCAACATTAATGCGACGGATACCGGAATTGATGCAATTTGAAAGTGGGAAGTCAATGATACGGAACTTTCCGCCAAACTGGACCGCTGGCTTGGCACGCCAATCTGTGAGATTCTTTAATCGGCTTCCGCGGCCACCGGCCAGAATGATCGCCACGGTATTTTTAGTCAGATTACTGATGAACCGGTCAGAAGGACGTTCCTGTCTGCGGTTAGATTTACGACGTTCGATAAACTCTGCTGCTTGAGACATGATGCTATTCCTGTTTTCCTGATCCTGAAAATCAGCCCGCAGTCATACGCAGCGTTTGGCGTTTCGGCAGAGACGACACAACGCTTGTTAACCGCAGGTCCGACACCTACAGTCTGCATGAGAATTCAGGTAAAGACAACGAAATTTCGCAGACAAACGACGTCAGTCTTAACTTTTTTTGATAGGATTGAGGTTAATCAAATGGACCCCGCTAGCATGACCGCCAAACCTTCAGTGATTCCCCCGTCCGACGCTCTACATCTTCAACGTATTTTAGACGCTACCCATCACAATCCTTTTGAATTTTTGGGCGTCCACAAAGATAGCGAATCTAGCCGCTGGCATGCGCGCGTTTTTTTACCAAATGCGGCAAACGTTTGGGTCAAAGTCGATCAGCGCTGGCAAGCCATGACCCTAGCCCATGAGCGGGGCTTGTTTGTGTACCCATCGAACACCCAACTCCTGCCTCCGTTATTGCTAAAAATCCAACCCCAGGGTCAGAAGGTCAGTTATGAGACCACCGACCCTTATGGCTTTGAAAGTTCCATCTCTGCCGATGATTTGCACTTGTTTGCAGAGGGCAGATTATATGAAGCTTATAACACCTTAGGGGCAATCCCGATGACCATCAACGGTGTCGCCGGGGTCAGGTTCGCCGTTTGGGCGCCTAATGCGGCACGTGTGAGTGTTGTTGGCAGTTTTAACCAGTGGGATGGTCGTGTGCATGCCATGCGTGTGCTGGGCAGTAGCGGTGTGTGGGAGTTGTTTATCCCAAAACTGACCGAGCATGATTTATACAAATTTGAGATCCGTAATCGCGAGCACGGACATGTCATGCTGAAAGCTGACCCGTATGGCAAAGCCTTTGAGGCGAGACCGGGTACGGCAAACCGCATCACGCAAAGCCATTACGCTTGGCAGGATGAGGCATGGCAACAACAGCGTGCGCACCGCGACTGGTTACATGCGCCTTTTACCTGCTACGAAGTCCACCTCGGTAGTTGGCAGCGCGACGATCAAGGCCACTTCCTAAGTTATCGTGCATTGGCAGACACCTTGATTCCGCATCTGACCGATATGGGATACACCCATATCGAATTGTTACCGATTGCAGAACATCCGCTGAATGAATCATGGGGGTATCAAGTCACTGGTTACTTTGCGCCCACCCAAAGATATGGCAGCCCGGACGATTTGAAATACTTTATTGATCGTTGCCATGCCGCCAATATCGGCGTCATTTTAGACTGGGTGCCCGGACACTTCCCGAAAGACGATTGGGCCCTAGCGCGCTTCGACGGCACCGCACTCTATGAACATGCGGACCCTAGACTGGGTGAGCACATGGACTGGGGCACTTATATTTTCAATTACGGCCGCAATGAAGTGCGTGGTTTTTTACTGAGCAACGCCTACTATTGGCTGAAAGAATTTCATATTGATGGCTTCCGCGTGGACGCCGTGGCCTCCATGCTTTACCTTGATTACTCACGTAAAGAGGGGGAATGGCTCCCCAACGCTTATGGTGGACGAGAAAACTTGGATGTCATCGAATTTTTCAAGCAATTAAACATGATGGTCGGCGAGCGTTTTCCTGGCGTACTTAACATTGCTGAGGAATCTACCGCGTGGCCTGCCGTATCACGCCCGGTATACGCGGGTGGCTTAGGGTTTAGCATGAAATGGAACATGGGCTGGATGAATGACATTCTGACCTACATGCAACTTGACCCGGTATACAGGCAATACCATCACAACCGCCTGACCTTTGGCCAGATGTATGCCTATTCTGAAAACTTCGTGCTGCCCTTTTCACACGATGAAGTGGTACACGGCAAGAAATCGTTGCTCGAAAAAATGCCTGGCGACGTTTGGCAAAAATTCTCCAATTTGCGTTTGTTGCTCACCATGCAAATGACCATGCCGGGCAAAAAACTGAATTTTATGGGCAATGAGTTCGGTCAGCGTCGTGAGTGGAGCGTGAATCAGAGTTTGGATTGGCATTTGTTGGAAGCAAGCAGCCCAGACCATGCTCTACACAGAGGGATACAATCGCTCAACCGCAACCTTAATGGCCTGTATCGTCAATCCCCTGCGCTGCACGCGCTGGACTTTGATAGCGCCGGCTTTCAATGGATAGACTGTGAAGATGCAGCCCAATCAATATTGAGCTACATCAGGCGCGGTAATGACCATAGTTTTGTTATAATAGTATTGAATTTCACACCAGTACCGCGCCATCAATACCGTTTGGGTGTACCACAGGCGGGTAACTATCAAGAAGTGTTTAACAGTGACGCTGCCATTTATGGTGGTAGCAATGTCGGCAATGGTCACGGCTGTCAAAGCGATCCCGTCCCTTGGATGGAACAACCAGCCTCAATCAGCCTCAACCTGCCGCCGCTGGGTGGTGTCATACTTCAGTTACAATAGCTGGTTAAACTGGTTGAAAAATGTCATCAGACAACACGCATTTTGGCGCCGCATCACCTTTAAAGAGTGTGCAATTGCGGGCCCTGTAAAAAAAATTAACTGACTTGAAAACGATAGCAACAACATAACATGGCAAAACTAACCACACACCCAAGCTGGCAGGCGCTGTGCCAGCATCAAATTGAAATGCGCGATATTCAAATGCGCGATCTCTTCAAGCAAGATCCAAAACGTTTTGAAACGTTTAGCTTAATTGTCGATGACATTTTGCTTGATTACTCTAAGCACCGCATCACTGACGAAACGTTAAAGCATTTATTTCAATTAGCGCGTGACTCTGACATCGAACAATGGCGTCAGCGCATGTTTAGCGGTGAAAAAATCAATATCACTGAACACCGTGCAGTATTGCATACCGCCCTGCGCAACCGCAGCAATACCCCGGTGTATGTAGATGGCAAAGATGTGATGCCTGACGTCAACGCCGTGCTGACTCAAATGCGTGGTTTCACCGAGCAAGTGCGGGGTGGTCAATGGACCGGCTATACCGGCAAACGGATTACCGATGTGGTGAATATCGGCATCGGCGGTTCTGATCTGGGCCCAGTGATGGCTTGCGACGCCTTAAAACCTTATGCCAGCCCGGACCTGAAGGCGCATTTCGTTTCGAATATTGACGGTGCGCACTTGATGCGAGTGCTGGAAAGCTGCAACCCGGAGACCACGCTTTTTATTGTGGCTTCCAAAACCTTTACTACCCAAGAGACCATGACCAATGCGCACTCCGCACGTCGCTGGTTTCTAAATGCAGCCAAACAAGAGCAACACGTGGCTAAGCACTTTGTCGCGCTGTCCACCAATGCAACTGCAGTCAAAGCTTTTGGCATCGATACCAACAATATGTTCGCTTTTTGGGACTGGGTTGGTGGGCGTTATTCATTGTGGTCTGCCATTGGTTTATCCATCGCCCTCTATGTGGGTATGGATAATTTTGAGCAACTGCTGGCAGGTGGTCATGCCATGGATCAGCACTTTCAAACCGCGCCACTAGAACAAAACATGCCGGTGATCATGGCTTTACTGGGCATCTGGTATAACAACTTCTTCCATGTGGACACCCACGCCATTCTGCCCTATGACCAAGGCATGTCTCGGTTTGCTGCTTACCTACAACAAGCAGACATGGAAAGCAACGGTAAATTTATTTGCCGAGATGGCACCCGTGTGACTTACAAAACCGGTCCAGTCATCTGGGGCGAAGCGGGCACCAATGGTCAACATGCTTTTTACCAGCTGATTCATCAAGGCACGCAAATTGTTCCCGCTGATTTCTTGATGCCAGCCAATAGTCATTATCAAGTGGGCGAACCAGAAGACCAGCACCATAAAATTCTGCTGGCCAACTTTTTAGCACAAACCCAAGCCTTAATGTTGGGTAAAACACGGGATGAAGCACGCGCAGAGCTCGAAAAGCAGGGCTTAAGTGGTGAAGCGCTTGAAAGCTTGCTGCCACACAAAGTATTTGAAGGTAACCGCCCGACCACCTCCATCGTGTTTAAGCAGCTCACGCCTTACACCTTGGGTAAACTGATTGCGTTATATGAACACAAGATTTTTGTCCAAGGCATCTTGTGGGACATCAACAGCTATGATCAGTGGGGCGTGGAATATGGCAAACAGATTGCCAGCCAGATTCTGCCGCAGCTTAATACCCCTGAAGCAGTCCATAGCTTTGACGGCTCGACTAATGGTTTAATTAATTACGCGAAGAAACTTTCGCAGTGAATTGATTAATATGAAAAAAGGCCTCTAGTGAGGCCTTTTTTTTGGTGCTTAAAACCTATCAAACCAACTCGTTTTTGATCGCATAATGGGTGATATCCGCGTTGTGTTTGAGATGCATTTTTTCAAGCAAACGGGTGCGATACATACTGACCGTTTTCACAGACAAAGAGAGTTTATCGGCTATCTCACTCACCGATAAGCCAGAGGCAATTAAACGCATCACCTGAAATTCACGGTCAGACAATATTTCGTGTGGCGCTGCGGTGTGGTCATTGCCCACCTGCTCTGCCAGAATCTCAGCCACATTGGGTGTGATGTATTTTTTGCCTTTAGCCAAGGTATGAATCGCGGTCAACAGCTCCTCTGAGGCGGTATGCTTACACAAGTAACCAGAAGCCCCAGAACGTATGGAACGCACCGCATACTGCTCTTCCATGTACATCGACAGCATCAGAATATTAATCGCGGCGTTTTCGCGCTTGATGAGTTTCAGGGCTTCGATCCCCGTTTTGTCAGGCAATGAAATATCGAGCAGCATGACATCTGCCGCGAACTCGCGCACACACTTAATGGCTTGGGCCACATTTTCAGCTTCTGCGACGACTTCAATGTCGCCACTTGCAGTTAAAATCTGCTTGATTCCGGAGCGCAGAATTGCGTGATCATCCACAATAATGACTTTAATTTTTTGTATGTCCACCCAGATCCCTCTAATACGCTAACGCGTGATTTGCCATGTCAAACACGGCGTGATGGATTGTAAATCGGATAATCGCTTGTGTCACGTGGCAACCGCTGCTAATGGGGTGCGAACATAGATACAGGTGCCCGGCCCGTCTTTAGAGGCATCAATATGACACTCGCCCCCCAAGGCTGCCGCCCGCTCCTGCATGCCACGCAAGCCAAACGCATTGGCTTTAATTTTATCTGCGAGCGCAATACCAATGCCATTGTCAGTAATGCGCATGACGAGATCATCCTCTAACAATGATAACTCCACGGCGACCTGATTGGCCTGAGCATATTTAGCAATATTGGACAGCGCTTCCTGACAGATGCGGAACAGCGCCATGGACTGATCAGCGTCACATTCAAGATCATGGCAATTGGTCACAAATTTGGCGGAGACGCCTAACTGTTTTTTAAATTGGTTCACTTGCCACTCTAGGGCATCCACTAAGCCTAAATCGAGAATATTTGGACGTAAGTTGCCTGATATCCGATGCACCGCATCAAAGGTTTGGTTAATAATGGCCTGCAGCATATTGGCTTGCTCCAGACTGACCGGCAGACCACCTTCAATCTGTTGAATCATGGTGGATAGCCCGAGCTTCATGGCGGTCAGATTACCGCCCAAATCATCATGAATCTCACGGGCAATGCAGACGCGCTCTTGCTCTTTGACCTGCTGCACATGTGCCGTTAATGCTTGCAAATCGCTTCTGGCTTGCTCAATCTCTTGCTTCTCATGCTTGCTCTGACTGATATTGAGCATAATGCCATCCCACTGCACCGCCCCCTGACCCAAATCCTGCACGGTGGCCCGGATATTGACCCATTTCATATCCTGCCAGTCGGCAATCCAGATCCGACCCTCCCAATCTAAACGCTTATGCTGTTTGGCGGATTTTTGTAATTTTTGCCTGAACTGGCTGGCAGAATGCGCTTCCATCGCATTGAGCAGCGTTTGTGTGTCTTTGAGTAAGGCCGCAGCCGGAATCCCCAGCAAGGCCTCACAACCCTCACTCAAATAAGTGAACACAACTTGCCCATCGGTAGTCATGTGCATTTGAAACACCAGCCCGGGAATACTCGAGACAATGGCCGAAAATCTGCGCTCGCTTTCGTACAAGGCATCTTTGACGCTATCAACAGGCAGACTAGTCAGTGGGGAATTCACAACAGGCGTAGACACAGGGCACCTCAGTTAAGATGCTGATTAGCATATCACGCCCAGCCATCAGTGGCTAACCTATCTACTAGTGATCAGCCAGTGCGAGAAAAGGCTTGAAATATTGCCTTATGAAGCTGCGCTGGTTTGCAAATCCAGCTCGGTCATGACGCGATTCTTGCCGCTTTTTTTAGCCAGATACATGGCTTGGTCTGCACGTAACAAAATGGAATTCACATCATCGCCACCCTGAAACAAAGCGACACCTGCGCTAAAGGTGATAAGCAGTTTTTGGTTATTGCCTAAAAAATATTCTTTTGTCAGCGCGCGTTGCAAGCGACTCATGGTCATCACGGCCTCTGCTAGCTGCGTATTCGGCAATATCACCACAAACTCTTCCCCGCCCATTCTGGTGACAATATCTGTCGGCCTGACGGCACGTTTAATCACAGCAGCCAGGTGCTTGAGCGCAGCATCGCCAGCGGCGTGCCCATGTTGGTCATTGAGCATTTTAAAGTTATCAATGTCGAGTAAAGCCACACTCAGGGCCTCACCACTGCGTTGATGGCGCGCAATCTCGGTACTGAAAGCCTCATCCATACCGCGACGATTAAGCACACCTGTGAGTTGGTCAATGCGGACGACTTCACTCAATTGTTGCAATTCATCCTGCAAAAGCTGCATACGTGCTTGGGTGTCATTGGCTAACCGTTGCTGGCTTAGCAAATCGTCGCGTGAACGCAAAATATCTGTCTGCATGACCGAGGTATCACGCATCAAATGATTGACCAATTCATTAATCTTAATCAGATCGTCTGTTTGTGACAGCTCTTTGGCATAGTTTTCGATCTTGCCACTATATAAATCGCTGGCGTCCCCCATGTATTTGAGTTTATCAATGAAGGTGCCAATCAGCGTTTTGAAAGAATTTTTTGCCTCCATGAGGCTATGTTTGACCAGGCTTTGCTTGTACACCACCTCTTTCAGGCTTTTTTCGGCTTGCTTGAGTTTGGCTCTATCCAGCGGCCCACTGATAATGGATTGCACCGCATACACTTGGCCAGTCAGCCATCCATCCTCGGCCACCAACTCGCCGATATTTGACAATAGCAAATGTAACAAATCGATGATGTCCCCACGCACATCGTCTTCTTTGGCGCCGATCACCTCCACTCGCATGAGTAGCGCTTTCAGTGACTTGGCCAGACTCTCCCATTCTTTCAGTTTTTTGGCACGCTCAGTGGTTTCCTGCAAAGCGAGTGCCTCCGCCTGTAAATCTGGATAACCTTCTAAACGGGGGATCAAGCCTAACTGCAAGGTTTGTTTAAGCAGGGTTTGCAAAATGGCGAAAGCGCCATGAAACTGCTGCACATCTTTAGGCAGCATTTCTGTGCTCGCTTCTGTTATGGCTGCCACGGGAGCTGGGCTATCTGCTGTGGTAGGCATATCTGCTAACGGTGCACTGTCCACCCTGGCCTCTGCTGGCAGCCAGTGATTTGCCATGCCAATCAGCTTGTCAGACAGGGACGCATCGCTGCCAAAATTAATCAGCACGCGCTCTAACGTCTCCCGCTTTCTGGCAACATCAACGCCGCTGCGTTTATCATCCCACCCCTGTAACAGAGTACGAATGGCCTTGGGCCATTTGTTGGAATGACTAAGCTCTTGTTGCATAGACTCGGTGAGTAACTCGCCTAAACCTTGCCAGTTATCTTGTTTAAGCACCTTTTCCCAGCGATTAATCCAATTGGTTTGCTCGAGTGAATCATGGGGAAGCTGTTTGAGCGCTTTTCTCAGCGCGACCGCCGCATCCTCTTTGACTGGTTTGCCTGAAATTTCGTGATAAATCTGCGTGTAATTATCAGGCGTCGGCTCTACCCGGCGCACCGCGATTTGCTTAATCGTTTCTCGTGCAATTTCCGAGGCAGTCATTGAGGATCCGTTGGTTGCCATAATAAGTTAAATCTAAAAAAATATAGATAATTATGGCGCGCAACTCTTGGCTTTTATGTGGCTATAAGAGGCTTGATTATTGGTTATTTCACAGACTAGCGCATCGCGCAGCGGCAACAATCAACTTAAAAAAGAAATCTATGTAAAATCGTTTTGCGTTACAATAGCCCCCGCGGGCCTCCCCGCATTGTAAGATAGCCAACCTGGTCAGGTGCGGAAGCAAGCAGCCACAACTATTGAGCAAGTGCCGGGGGTTGGGCTCGCACCCTTTCCATATTGCCCTCCGATTTGACATACAATTGACGACGCCTTGCATGTTTGAATATGCGCAATTTTGTGGTCATGGAGTCAAGCATGAGCCGGCAATTTAAGCTAAAGTATGGTTTTGCTTTATAGCTTTTAATCACTCGAGTGCGCGATGTCTTACCAAGTATTGGCGCGTAAATGGCGCCCAAAATCCTTTAGCAGTCTGGTCGGTCAAGACCATGTGGTTCAGGCATTAAGCAATGCACTCAGCCAACAACGCCTGCACCATGCCTATTTATTCACGGGCACGCGTGGGGTGGGCAAAACCACCTTATCGCGTATTCTGGCAAAATCACTCAACTGTGCCACTGGTATCACTGCCACGCCTTGCGGGACCTGCGAAGCTTGTCTTGCCATTGATATTGGCCGCTATGTCGACTACGTAGAAATGGATGCAGCATCAAACCGCGGGATCGCTGACATGGTCAGCCTGCTAGAGCAGGCAATTTATGCCCCCTCCTCCGGGCGCTTCAAAGTCTATATGATCGATGAAGTGCATATGCTGACTAAAGAAGCTTTTAATGCCATGCTGAAAACGCTGGAAGAACCGCCAGCCCATGTCAAATTTATACTGGCGACCACTGACCCACAAAAAGTGCCGGTCACCATTCTTTCACGCTGTTTGCAGTTTAATCTTCGCCAAATGGCCAGCAGCACCATTACCGCGCATTTGCAAGATATTCTCGGTCAAGAACAATTACCGTTTGAAGCACCTGCCTTGCAATTAATTGCGCGTGCGGCAAATGGCAGTATGCGAGATGCTTTGTCACTCACCGACCAAGCGATTGCTTATGGCAATCAATCTGTGCGTGAAAGTGATGTGCGCAGCATGTTGGGGGCCATTGACCAAAGTTATTTATATGAACTGTTGCATGCATTGATTGCCAGCGACGCAACGCGTTTACTGCATATTGCCCAGCAGATGGAGTCGCGCAGTATCGGCTTTGAAAGCGCTTTGAACGATCTGGCGGCCCTGCTACATCTGCTGGCAGTGGCCCAATACAGCCCGCAGGCCATTGCTGATGATCATCCTGAGCGGCAAACCCTGCTGGATTTAGCGTCACAGTTGAGCGCAGAGATGCTGCAACTGTATTACCAAATTTGCATTTTAGGCCACCGTGATATCGGTCTGGCGCCGGATGCATACGCCGGATTTACCATGACCTTGCTGCGTCTGCTGGCTTTCAAAGCAGACGCGATGACTCCCAGCGCGCCAACATCGAGCAATGGTGGGTCTTCCGAAGGCCCGTCTCGGAGCAATGGCGGAGGTGGCGCGCGTGCTGCATTAGCAAACACACGCCAGATGAGTGCGAGCGAGAGCAACGAGGCATCGCAGACTGGTGCCGCCGCCATTGCTTCTGCACCGGTGATCGCAACCCGGCCAGCGCAAGCTTCAACGCCAGCCGCGCCTCGTCAGGCGATAGCGGCCCTAGAGCAAATTCCGCAACAGTCGTTCTCTGCACCGATCATGGCGCAGGCGTCAGAATCGGCGCCAGTCGCTTGGGATGGGAACTGGCGGGGGTTGGTCGAAAACCATTTAAGTAAACTGGGACTGGTGCGCGCCTTGGCACAAAACTGTGAGCTGGTCAGCTTTGATGCAGATACGATGACATTACGTATCAGTGAAGCCCATAAGCACTTGGCCAGTGCAAACTATCTCGACAAGCTCAATAGCGCGCTCAGTAGCCATTTTGGTCGGCGTCTCAAATTAAACATCGTCACCGGGCAAGAAGCGAATACGCCCGCCAGACAACAAGCCGTTGAAAAAGCAGAATTACAAGATCAAGCAACCGAGGCCATCATGGCTGACCGCTTCGTGCAGGGCTTGATGCAGGAGATGGGGGCTACCATTATCCCTAACTCCATTAAACCCTTACATTAACCCCACTATTTTAGGAGCAGATGATGATGAAAGGTGGCATGGGCAATATGATGAAACAGGCCCAGATGATGCAGGCCAATATGCAAAAAGCGCAAGCGGAACTCGCGACGTTAGAAGTCGAGGGAATCGCTAGCAACGGCATGGTAAAAATTGTCATGACCTGTAGTCATGACGTCAAACGCGTGCACATTGAGGACGCAGCCATGGACGATAAAGAAACACTGGAAGATCTGCTGTTAATCGCATTAAAAGATGCCAAAGCCAAAGCAGAGGCGACCAGTGCCGCCAAAATGGGCAACTTAATGCCACCTGGCTTTAAATTGCCGTTCTAATCAGGGAGGCTGCTTGAATAATCCAGCAGTGCTTGAACAGCTGATCAGCGCGCTGCGCTGCTTGCCCGGCGTCGGCCCAAAGTCCTCCACCCGCATGGCTTACCACTTGCTACAGCGCGACCGCGAGGGTGCACAAAAGCTGGCCGCTAGCTTACAGCAGGCGCTGGACAAGCTGGCGCATTGCGATTATTGCAATAACTTCAGCGAGCATAGCGCATGCAGCCTCTGTCAAGACAGTCAGCGCGACAAATCTATCCTGTGTGTGGTCGAGATGCCCACCGATCTCATGATGCTTGAAAATACACGCAGTTATCAGGGCCAATACTTCGTATTAATGGGAAAACTTTCGCCCATGGATGGCATCGGCCCGAAAGATATCCACCTGGACACCCTGTTAAAACGGGCGCAAGACCCGGCCATTCATGAAGTCATCGTTGCCACCAACTTTACCTCTGAAGGGGAAGCCACTGCCCATTACATTGGTCAGATGCTTAAATCGCGTGGTATTCAAGTCAGTCGCATCGCACGCGGCTTACCCATGGGTGGTGAAATTGAGTACGTCGATAGCGGCACACTTTCGACCGCCCTGCTAGAGCGCAAAGCCGTCACTTAAAGATTTCTTAGCGCCATCTGCACGTTGATTTTGCGCATTCTTGGCGCAGATTTTGTCTCAAATTTAAGCATTATTGGGCCGTTGACAGCCGCCAATCGCATGGTTTCCGCCGTGTTATGCCCGTTCTTCCTGCAAATAAAAAAGTTTGCCTGTCGTTATAGTAGTGAAGCAGCTTAGCCAGCCTCACCTCCGGCGAATGCTCGCCAGGGCCAAGCCACAAGCCAGCCTGTTCTTCATCTCACACAAGCAAAGTGATATTTCATGGAACTGTTTCTACATACCTTTGACGCTAACAATCACGCCCAATTAGCGCGGCTAGGGCTAACCAGCATGAACGACACCGGATTCAGTTATCAAACAGAAACGGAACTGCTGCAAAAACTAGATCAAATCATTGAACAAGTATCCGCAGACACCTTAAAAGAGACTTGGGTGCTGGTTGCGCTGGCAAACCAACGCCTGGCGCCAATGGCGGCTTTAGCAGCCACCATGCCGTTTAATACCTTCTACGCGCGTCACAAATATCCGTGGTTGTTGTCAGCGCTTGAACCGCATGTGCAAATGCATTACCAGCCGATTGTTGATTTTAGCCAAGGCGGCAAAGTGTTTGGATTTGAGGCGCTTTGCCGACTAAAAACACCGGAGGGACACTGGCTCAATGGCGCGGAAGCGTTTGCACTGGCCGCAGAAGTGAGGCGTACCCACGAACTAGACTTGGCGTGCCAGCGTCTGGCACTCGTTGGCAAGTCACAATCCATTTCCGCCACCAAGCCGATTTTTATTAACGTATTGCCGCAAACGATCATGAGCCCGGGCTGGCTAGATTTTATTTTAAATATGTTGTCCCAGCAGGCGATTGATAAACGCGATGTGGTGATCGAGATTGTCGAAAGTGAGAAAACCAACCCAGAAACACTGGCACGCTACTGTGACGAAATTCGCATGCATGGCTTGCGCATTGCACTCGATGACATGGGATCTGGCTTTAACGGACTGCGGATACTGGCTGAAGTCCGCGCAGATTTCATTAAAATTGACCGCGCGATTGTGCATGAGGCTCAAGGTAGCCGCGTTAGAACCGTGCTGCTCGAAGCCATCATTTCAATGGCACAACGTTTGGGTTGCACCATTATTGCAGAGGGCTTGGAGCGGGTTGAAGATATTACCTATTGTCAGGATTTAGGATTGCACTACGCGCAAGGTCATTATTTTGCCCACCCGCAAAGCGAACCGAGTGACCAAGTCACCGCACTCCCTATCCGTGATGAGTCGCATCGCTCACATGTGCCCGATGACTTCCATATTGGCGAATTCATCAGTCACGGACTCACCATTGACGTGAGTAGCTCGCTTGCCGAAGCCAGAAGCTTATTCAACGCACACACCGATGTCGCCATCGCCGTGGTACTGGATGGTCGCATTCCGCTCGGGGTGCTGCGGCGCGGTAAAGTTTTTTCAAAGAAAGTGTCTGGCTTGGGCGCTTGTTGCGACCCCTTACCCAAAGTGATCAATCACATGATCCCCTCCTCTGTGCTTGCGCGCATTTTTTATCTGGAGCGAGGCAATACAGACATATGGATTACCGTGAACGAGCATGGCGCCTATGTCGGCATACTGCAACCGATGGAAATCATGGCCCAGTTAATCAGCCGTAAAGCATCCACTGGAAACTTACATCCCTTGAGCCATCTCACCACGGGCCCTACGCTGCGGCAAACACTAGACAATAGCTTGCGCAACAACCCCAATACGCAATTGGTGTATATCGATCTGGACCACTTTAAGGCCTATAACGATCGTTATGGCTTTATCCGCGGGGATGCCATGATCCGACTACTTTCTGAAATCATCCGCCAAGAGTTTCAAGATAAATCAGGGGTGATGGTCGGCCATATCGGTGGGGATGATTTTGTATTGATCTACGATCATAAGGTCGCAACCCTCAGCGATACGCTGCTGCACATTATCAGCCAATTTCAAGCACTCGCCGTGCACCTCTACGATGCGACTGACCTCGAGCGTGGTTTTTTCACCACAGAGGATGGCAAAGACCACCCAGTGGCCAGCGTGTCTATTGCAGTGGTAAATGGCGCGCAAGGCACGCTAGAAAACAGTGTGATGGCCGCAGAGCGGGCAGCCATGCTTAAAAAAATAGGCAAAGCCAATCTCGGTAGCATTGTGGTGGTAGAAGATACCCCACCACAAACCATATTCCCGAAAAAAGAATTCTATTCTGATTGGCAGCAGCGCGCCTTAGCCGCCTTGCAATCCCTGCTCCACATCCAGCGGTCGACTGGTTCGCATGATTTGGACGGTTGCTTTGCTGAGTTTCCCTACTTTGAGGTCATCTTCGAACTGGAACCAAATGGTGTACAACGCCATGCCAACTGGATTAATCCAAACATGTACGGCAAAATCAAAGCGGGTGGCGCCGGTATTAACCGCAGTCAACAAGCGTATTATCAAAGTGTTGCTGAAACGCACGCGCCGTATATATCAAGCATTTACCTATCAACAGCGACTGAGGATTTCTGTCTCACCGTTTCGCTACCGCTGCTGGATGAGGCAGGTCAACTTCAGAGCATCTTGGTGGCAGATATTAATATTGCAGCCATGGCGGTCCTCAGTAGCGCAAGGCAGCCATAGACCCATTACAAATAAGCCAGCAAATCTTGGGGATGCGCAATACAACCATCGGCACCCCAAGTGTGCGGTTGGTCATTCGACGACAGGTAGCCAAACAAAGCCACCAGTGTTTTCATTCCGGCGGCTCTGCCCGCCTGAATGTCCCGCTCTGCATCGCCGATATACCAGACGGTTTTCGGATCGATGGCCATGCGTTCGCAAGCAAGTAACAAGGTTTGTGGTGAGGGCTTGGGTTGGGGCGCATCATCACCACTAATCACTGCTGCAGCCTGCAGATCTAATCCCATGTGCGTCACCATCGGCATGGTAAAGCGTCGCGGCTTGTTGGTGACGATCCCCCAACGCAACCCACGTTGCTCAATCCCTTGCAACGTTTCTGCCATGCCATCAAATAACTGCGGTTGACGGGTCATCACCTGCGTATACAGCGCCAGATATTCGGTGCGCATGGCTTCAAAATCGGCGTCACTAGGCAGCAAGCCGAAGCCGACTTCAAGCAAGCCACGCGAGCCGTGAGAGGCATAGGGTCGAATAGCGGCATCCGGTAACGCGTGCAGCCCATGACGCTCACGTTGCAAATTCAAGGCATAACCTAGATCGGGGGCGGTATCGACCAACGTCCCGTCAAAATCAAACAACACAGCTTGCATTACACGTCCTGTCAAAGATCCTTGATGGCATGCAACATATAATTGACACTCGTATCTGACGTCAATGCATATTGCTTATTCAATGGGTGATAACTCACGCCAGTTTGGTGTTGCAGTTCTAGGCCAGATGCACGCATCCATGCCGCAAGCTCTGAGGGCTTAATAAACTTGCTGTAATCATGCGTCCCTTTGGGTAGCAGATTGAGCACGTATTCTGCGCCAACCACCGCCATCAAATACGCTTTGGCATTGCGGTTTAAAGTCGAGAAAAAAACGTGCCCTCCCGGCTTTACTAAGCGCGCGCAGGCACGCACCACGCTACTAGGATCTGGCACATGCTCCAGCATTTCCATACAAGTCACCACATCAAACGTTTGCGGTTGTTCTTCCGCGAGCGCTTCAACGGCCACACAACGGTATTCCAATTGAACGCCAGAATCCAGTGCGTGCAGCTGGGCCACCTGCAGCGATTTTTCTGCTAAATCGATACCCGTCACTTGCGCGCCGCGTTGCGCCATGGATTCACTTAAAATTCCCCCGCCACAGCCTACATCCAACACTTGCTTACCCTGCAAAGAAGCACGGTTATCAATGTAATCCAGACGTAACGGATTTAATTGGTGCAAAGGTTTAAACACTCCTTGTTGGTCCCACCACTGATGGGCCAACTCAGAAAACTTATTCACCTCTGCGACTTCTACATTCGTCATAATCGCTCCTTTAATTAGTGGTGCACTAACAGTTAGCTTAACTGGCGGTTGTTTGCAGCTTTAATTGCCACTGCAATGCAATAGACCTTAATTCTTCAACTTCGATCTGATTAAATTGCGGTTGGCCATCCGGCATTCGCTGATAAAGTAACGAGCCATCCACCCAGGTATGGGTAACTTGCTCACGGCCAGCCACATAGACCAGATGCGAGATTGGATCAAAACAAGGTAGGCTATTCAGGTCATCCAGCTTAACTGCAACCAAATCAGCCTGTTTACCGACTTCAATACTGCCAACTTTATCCTGTAGGCCCAGCGCACGTGCGCCATGCAATGTTGCCATAGATAAGGCTTGATACGCCGGCAGTGCCGCTGCACCCTGCTCACTCACTTTAGCCAACAAGGCAGCGGTGCGCATCTCTTGCCAAAGATCCAGCCGATTATTGCTCGCCGCACCATCCGTGCCCAAGCCGACATTGACACCTGCCGTTAGCGCCGCCGCCACAGGGGCGATACCACTGGAGAGTTTCAAATTTGAACTGGGGCAGTGCGCGAGGTGGGCACCTTGTCTGGATAAGGTCTCCAGCTCATGCGGCTCTAGGTGCACACCATGGGCCAGCACGGTACCGGGACCAATCGCACCCAGTGACAGCAAGCGTTGCAACGGCCGCACACCAAATTGCTCAAGGCTTTGGTCTATCTCTGCGCGCGTTTCATGTAAGTGCGTATGAATGCCCAGATTGAGTTGTTCAGACAAAGTGACGATCTGCTCAAAAGTGAGGTCACTCACGGTATAGGGCGCATGCGGTGCAAATGAAAAACTCAGCAATGATTCAGACTTGTATTGGTCACGGACTTCGGTGCCCAATCGAATATACTCATGGGCGGTGGCTGCATAATTGCTTGGAAACTCCAACACAACCAACCCAATGTGCGCGCGCATCCCCGCTCGTTTCACGGCCTCTATGGTCGATTGCGGAAAAAAATACATGTCATTGAAAGTGGTGATGCCGCCACTGAGCATCTCTGCACAGGCGAGCAGGCTACCATCATGCACAAATGGTTTGGATACCCACCGTTTTTCTGCAGGCCAAATATGCGTGTGAAGCCATGGCATTAACGCGACATCGTCCGCATAGCCTTTTAACAAATTCATACTGCTATGGGCATGCAAATTAATGAAGCCAGGAAGCAAGGCGTGTTGAGCGCAATCAATGACTGGCCAATCCTCTGCCCACGCTGGAATCGCAGTTTTAGGCACAATGGCCTTGATTTGTCCGTCATCCACCAACACGGCATGATGCTCAAGCACTGGATCACCCGCATCCATCGGAATCACCCAGCGTGCTTTGATAATAAATCGAGTTTCAACCATAGCTGGATTATAACTGAGCCAATCCCACAAAAATCTCAGTCAAGCCGATAGGCAAAAAAAAACCACGCTTACGCGTGGTTTTATTCAGAGCAACATCTGATTATTGGCAGCCAACTTGTTTGGTGCCTTCAGCGCGGATCTCTACGCGGCGGTTAGGTTGCAAGCAAGAAATCAATTTTTTGCTTACTTTTTTACCATCGCACTGAACCACTGGCTCAGTTTTACCTTTACCTTCAGAAGTGATGATATTGCTATCTACACCTTGAGCGATCAGATAATCAGCCACTTGTTTAGCACGGCGCTCAGACAATTTCTGGTTGTAAGCATCGGAACCGATACGGTCAGTGTGACCAGTCACAACCACTGCAGAAATTTCTGGGTTAGATTTGATTTTAGCAGCTGTTTCTTCCAACACTTTACGGCCTTCTTCACGCAAATTGGCCTTGTCGAAACCAAACAGTTTTTCTGCACTAACAGTCACTGTTTCGTTTTGTGGTTTGCACATTGGTGCTGGAATTGGCGCTGGTGCTGGTGCTGGAGCCGGTGCTGGCTCAGCAGCTGCCATTGGCGCTGGCGTTGGTTCTGGTGTTGGCTCTTCAACCACTGGTGCTGGTGCACCAAAGCGGAAAATACCACCAATATTGAACAATGTGTTACCGATGGTATCGGTTTCAGAATCGCTCACAACACCATTTGTCGCCGCAACGCGTGCACGGCTCCACTGATGACGCAAATCAGCTTGAATACCAAACTTATCGTTAAACAAGTATTGTGCACCCAAACCTACGTTTGCCATCCAAGAGGTTTTCTTACCATCGACGTCTAAACCAGGCACGGAGTAGTCAACGTTGTTGCGCGCTGCACCCAAACCTGCCAGCAAGAATGGACGGAATTTATCACGGCTAAACAGATACAAAGCATCCAAGCCCAGTGCAGTCTGCTTGTACTTACCGCTTGCGCCAGCAATGCCTAGATCTTCGTCAGCACGGTTATAGCCCAAGCGACCTTGAATGTCCCAATGCTCGCTCAGCTCTTTACCGATAGACAGGAAACCACCGCGGCCATTGTCAGCCTCGAGATCGTTGTCAGTGTTCATGTAGGTTGCACCTGGAACAACATACCAAGCACCACGGTACATGTCTTCAGCTTGTGCAACTTGCGATGCAAACACAAATGCAGAAGCAATTGCCAAGCCTAAAAAGCTTTTTTTCATTCATTGACTCCTTCGTAATTGGGCTATTTTGCCACATCTTTGAAAAAACTTACAAATTGAACTATACGCAAAGCGGCTCCCGGACGCAACCCTAACGGCCATCTGTAACGCTTATTTGTTGGGTTTGAGACCAATTATTCAACAAATTTGTGACACTCTTGAAGCCAATGCGTCCACCTTTTCGGGCAATAACGCTTGCGCTCTTTGCCCTTGTGCGCACAGGCCACTGCGAAATCCAAGGTAATCAGGATTGAGGGCTGCCAGCGTTTCAAAATGCGCTAATTGCAAGCCGCCAGCAATACCGACAAATAAGCCCAAAGACTTGGCGACCTGCACAAATCCCTGCAAGGCTGATATCGATACCAACGCGGTAAGTGTGTTTGATTTATCCTGCGTATCGACCATCACGCCCCAATACTTCTGCTGCGCAAGCCATTTTAATTGTTCGTGCATGTTCTCTGCCGCCATGCTGGCTGGGGTCATTACCGCGATGAGTGGCACGCGGAGTTTGAGGAAATGATCGATAGTGGCTTGATAACCAAGCTGACCCCAAATGACCATAGGCAATTTAATCACTTCAACGCCGATATGCAGCCTATCGTCAATCCTCTGATGCAATGTGGTTGGCGAATCACAATCATCACCTACCGTGGCACTAATCACTATATCTGTCTGTGAGGTTTGTTGTCTGAATTGGTTCACCGCGACCACAATGGCCTTTGAGGTCGTCAGATCGAGGGCTGCCAGGGCCCCGTGACTAGTTTCTTTCAAATCGATGAGTGAAATGCCTGCAGCGAGCACGAGCTCGACTTCAGGCACAGAATGAACACTTACTAAGGCTTGCATCGAATGACTCACGCTTGTTGAAGACCACTTTGCTGTGTCAAATGATTGTTGACGCAATCCACTAGCCACTGCCATGCTTCTAATTCACGCGGTCCTGCGGTTTTATCAATCGCAATTTGAAGATATTGCATTTCTTGTGTGATTTTCTCAACCGGCAATCGTTGTAAGCGGCTGACCAATACCGCCAGTTCAATCACCGCAGCCTGCGCACGATTAAAGCCCATAAAAGGGGCATGCGTCTCACTCGAAACTACGCGCATCCATAATTTAGGGCGCACCGCATCCTCTTCAACCTGATCCAAAGCCAGTAAATGGTGGGCCAAACTGTCTTTCAGCCTAGCTGCTGGCATGCCGGCAATCGCTACAGTGGCGACGCTGGTTTTCTTGGCAATTGCCGCTGCAAATACACGCACATCATCAGACAAATTCATCACTGCCAATTGTGTCTGCAAAATATTGTCTAGGGTTGTAGAAGGCTGAAAAGGCATGATTAACACGCGGCCCTCCTGCCATTGAATCCCAAATGGCGCAACATGCACCTCACCTGTTGCCGAACAACTTGTAATTATCGTCTCATAAATCATCACATTATTCCGCATCATTGCTGGGAGGGTTGTCCTGATCAAGCCTTGCCGATTCAAGACGCTCTTTAATCGACGCATCGCGGTGTGCGACTTTCGCTTCTTTGTTCTGTTGGATTGACGCAACACCCCAATCCAACAACTCGTCTTGAACGTAGCGTTTTTTTAATTGCCAGGCAATTTGTGCACGTGCCAGCTCTACGCCTAGATAAAACGCATGAGACGCATCATTTTGCACATTCAAGCCCGCATAAAACCGGTAAGGATCCGTGTCGTGTTGGATGCCATCTCGGTTATAAACATGCACAGCCTCCTCACTCACCATAATTCTAAAACTGGGGTCTTTAATCTGCGTAGCCATCTCCGTAATTTCTTGTGCAGAATAAGGGAAAGGCTTGCGATCGTGGAGACCGAGCAGACCCGGCGAGTAACCGCGAGGTAAACGCTTGTCCTGGCGGGCGCGGTACATAATGCGCCGTGCAACATCCGCCTCTGCAACTGCTTCACTGGCATGCAGACTCACCGAGGTAGCCAATACCGCATTGATGTTGAGTTCGCTGATCATGCCAAATAGCATGGCATTGATGCCAGTGGTGTCGGCGTCGGTTAACTCCGTCAGATTCCCAACGCCCATCATGATGGCGATTTCAGGATATTTTTTGCGCAACTTATGATAGCGGACGATGGAATCGGTAAGCCCAAAATGAATCGGATCCAAAATAGGATCAGCAATGAAACGTCTGCCATGTTGCAAACAATGTTCAATCGCACGCAGCAAACTGGCAAAATTACCTGGGGTCGCTGGAATCAAGATCGGTGTGGCGGCGACTTCATCAGCAATCCACAAATTGTTTTCGTTCAGACTCAGCAGATAATCCGCGCCTGCTTTGCCAGCGGCGAGCAGGTCTTCATTGCGCATAGAGTCCACGCTCACCTGAAAGCCCTCGGCTTTGAGTGTACGCACCGTCTCTGTCATGTGTGCAAACGCTTTGCCCGGCAAACAACCCAGATCAATCACGTCAGCGCCTTGCGCTTGAAAATGACGGGCTTTAACCAAGATTTGTGCAATATTCAAGTCTGGCGCATCCACAATCTCAGCAAAAATCTTCACGCTATGCTGCGACAGGTCTGGGGCTTTGCCCTGCTGGCCAAAATACTGTGGCAAATCTTTCAAATCTTTCGGTCCACGCTCCACTGGCACCCCCCATTGCGCTTCGAGTTGCGTCAGGTCTCCTTGGCATAACCCTGGCACGATCACCTTGTCAAAATGATCTACTCGCGCGACTCGCCGCGCGATTAAGGGTGGCGTCATCAACGCGGCGACGGACACACCTATCTGTTTTACTTCGAATTCAAAAGGTGCCTGCTTGCTGTCAGCCTGAATCGTCTGCAAGATTTGACGCAGACTGTGTTCTGCCAGTTTTCCGGTAAGAAAAAGCAGCCGAGTCATGAAGTTATTCGGTTAACGCGTCAAACACCTGTATGCCATCGTGCAAATGCAGGTCATGTAATGTTGCCAAACGCTGCATGATGGTCGCCTGCAAGGCGTTCATATCCTCAACCACAGTGGTATCGGCAAAGTGCTTTAGTTTGGCCACATTATCTAGATCGATCTGCCGCGGGAACACTTTCACCATGTGATCTCGCGGCGCTTCAGACTCGAGCTCTGGCGCGGTATCACAGGCAAACACAACGCTGTGCACGCGTGTTTTACCCGCTTGCGCAAATAAGTTGGTGACCAGACTGTCAGAAAATCCGTAGGCCATCTTGGCGATGGTATTTGAGGTGGCAGGAGAAATCACCAATGTGTGATACACCGACTCGTAGAAACGTTCAACCGGCACACTGCTGGCGGTTTTATCTTGATAGACTTTATGGCCCGTGGCTTCAAGGGCGGCCTGAAAGCCGTATTGCTGGATAATTTCAGCCGCCGCGCGGCTGAGATAAATATCCACGTCTTGCAAGGTTTGCAATATGGCTAATGATTCGCGTAAATAATGCCCGGATCCCGTGATTGCCCAAGCCAGTCGTTTTGATCGCATAAATGACAACGCTTAAATTCAAGCAAACGGATGCTGAAGCACGATGGTTTCATCGCGCTCAGGCCCGGTCGACACAATTGCAATCGGCACACCACATACTGCCTCTAGGCGCTTGAGGTAATGCTGTGCGTTTTTGGGTAAGGCATCCCATGTTTTCGCGCCGAATGTGGTCTCCGTCCACCCAGGCACGGTTTCATAGATGGGCTCACAACGGGCAACATCATCGGCACCTACCGGCAGCATATCTACAATTTTTCCATCCAACTTGTAGCCGGTACAAATATCCAGTGACGTAATACCATCCAACACATCGAGTTTAGTGATGCACAAACCAGTTAAGCCGTTAATGCTTGCAGAACGACGCAGCGCAGCTGCATCAAACCAGCCACAACGACGCTTGCGACGCGTGACTGTGCCGATTTCTTGGCCTTTGGTAGACATCTGGTAGCCAGGTGCACCTTCCGTCTCAATATCCAGTTCACTCGGGAACGGACCACCGCCGACACGCGTGGTGTAGGCTTTGGTAATCCCTAACACGTAATGCAGCATGTTGGCACCGACGCCAGTGCCGGCAGAAGCTTGGCCTGCGATACAGTTACTAGAGGTCACGTATGGATAAGTGCCATGATCAACATCAAGCAAGGTGCCCTGCGCGCCTTCAAATAACAGATGTTCACCGCGCGCATTGGCTTCATACAAAGCCGCCGAGATATCAGCCACCATCGGTTTCAATACATCTGCATGCTGCATGCTGGCATCATATTGCTGCTGAAAATCGACTGCCGTAGCTCCCAAGTAATTCGTCAGCACAAAATTATGATAATCCATCACCTCACGCAGTTTTTCGGCAAAGCGGTCAGGATAAAATAAGTCGTACACACGCAAAGCGCGGCGAGCCACTTTATCTTCATAAGCGGGACCAATGCCTTTACCGGTGGTGCCGATTTTTTTCTCAGCACTGCGCTTGGCCTCACGTGCTACATCCACGGCAACATGGTGAGACAAAATCAGCGGGCAGCCAGGACTGACTTTAAGGCGGTTAGTGACATCAAGACCGCCCTGCTCCAACGTGGATATTTCATGCAGCAAGTGGGTAGTATCGAGCACGACGCCATTGCCGATGTAACAGCTCACCCCGTTGCGGACAATGCCTGAGGGCACCAGATTGAGCTTATATACCTTTTGTGCCGCGCCCTGACCAACGACCAGCGTATGGCCTGCGTTATGGCCACCCTGAAAACGGACTACCCCCTGGGCGTGGTCTGTTAACCAGTCAACGATTTTGCCTTTACCCTCGTCGCCCCATTGGGTGCCAATTACAACGACGTTTTTTGCTTGCTTAGTCTGTGTCATGTTCAATTAATATCTTGTAAAAACGAAAAAGGGTGTGCTGTGTTAAACAGCCACCACTTGCCAGTGACCATCCACCTTTTGCAGGGTGCGGTCACAAGCCAATTCAGAGTAGTTAACAGGTGTGTTTGGTAGCGCTTCCACCACAATCTGGCCATGCGCACGCAAAGTACTGATCAATGCCAGCAAGTCGGCATCCGTGGCCACCGGTGCCAGAATCCCTTGACTGATCGGGGCTGGCCCTAACGCTTGTAGCGCTCCACGCAAATCCAAACTAAATCCGGTCGCCGGACGTGCACGACCAAAAGCGGCGCCCACTTCATCATAGCGGCCGCCCAATGCAATGGGGCCCGCATACCCTTTGGCATAGGCTGCAAACACCATGCCGCTGTGGTAGTGATAGCCTCGCAATTCGCTCAGGTCAAAAGTCACTGTCACCTGCTCAGAACTTAAGGCCTTAGCCACCGCTTCTAGCTCTGACAACGCTTGCGTCAACTCTGCAGACTCGGGTAACAGATCTCTTGCCTGATCCAACACCTCAATACCACCATTCAGTTGTGCCAGCGCAACAAAGGCTTGACGAGATTTACCGGGCAAATTAGCCACCAGCTGCTCAACCAAGGTGATGTCTTTTGCTTGCAACGCTGCTTGCAACGATTGCTCTTGCTGCACACCGAGCTGGGCCATATGTGACAGGCTGGCAAAAATCGCAGCGTGGCTAAGATCAACAAATAGCGTAGGCATACCTAGCAGTTGTAGGGCTTTGACCATTAAGCGCTGTACTTCAATATCGCTCTCGATGCCGGCATGACCATACAATTCAGCGCCCAATTGAAGTGGCTCACGGGTTCTGGCTAATCCATCAGGCGTGGTGCGCAATACGGTGCCCGCATAGCAAAGCCTAGACACACCCTCATGGTTGAGCATGTGCGCATCGATACGCGCCGCCTGCGGCGTGGTATCGGCACGCAAACCCATCAATCGACCGGTCAACTGATCGACCACCTTAAAGGTGGCAATATCCAGGTCATGCCCGGTGCCGGTGAGTAAAGACTCGACATACTCCATCATGGGAGGTACGACGTACTGATAGCCATGGACACGAAACAAGTCCAGCAACTGTCGGCGATAAGACTCAAGACGGGCCGCTTCAGCAGGCAACACGTCTTCAATATATTCAGGAAGTAACCAATTATGCATCCCGCTATTATAACCGCAAACCCCTATCCTAGGCACGGTTTTAGCAATTGCAATGGTCAGATCGACTGCATAAATGCCATAAAAAAAGCACGCCCTTTGAGCGTGCTTTTTTTCATAAACCAAACGATTAACGATGAAACGACATCAGACACAAACCGATTAAACAAGAGATCAGCCCGATGAAACGGATCTGACCATCTCTCAGCTGCAATAACTTTTCAAAGGTTTGTCGCCATTGACGGGTAAATAACATGGGCATGATCCCTTCCACCAACAGGACACCACCAATTAACCACCAGCCGTTCATCAGTCATCCCTCACAACAGCACAAATGATTATTTTTTGCCGCTGCTACGCATGTATTTAAAGAAATCAGAACTCTGGTCAATCACCATCACGTCAGATTTACTTTTGAAGCTATTTTTATACGCTTCTTGGCTGCGGTAGAATGCATAGAATTCTGGATTTTTGCCAAACGCTTGAGCATACACCTCAGACGCTTTGGCGTCGCCCTCACCTTTGACTTTCTGCGCATCTCGATAAGCTTCAGCAATGATCACTTCACGCTGACGATCTGCATCCGCACGAATTTTTTCAGCAGCGGCAGCGCCCTGTGAACGCAGCTCATTGGCCACAGATTTACGCTCGGCCTCCATGCGCTGGTAGACCGATTCGCTGACCTCTTTTGGCAAATCTACGCGGCGTAAACGCACATCCAAAATCTGGATACCCATCTGGCGACTCTCTTTGTCCGCGCGTTGACGCAAAATCTCCATAATTTCGGAACGTTCACCTGACACCACATCGTGAATGGTGCGTTTACCAAATTCAGCACGCAAACCATCATTCACCATTTGTGACAAACGACGCTCTGCCTGCACCTCATCTCCCCGCACGGACACATAGTATTTTGAGGGATCAATAATGCGCCACTTCACGAATGAATCGACCAGCACGTTTTTCTTTTCACTGGTGATAAACCGATCCGGCTCTTCCCAGTTCAAAGTCAAAATACGTTTGTCGTAATAGCGAATATTCTCAACCATTGGCATTTTAAAGTAGAGTCCGGGGTCACGTTTCACCGACACAATTTCACCCAAACGGAACACCAGTGCGTATTCGCGCTGATCGACCGTATACGCTGACGAGGTGATGATCACCAGCAATACAAACACCCCGATTAACAGACTTCCAATATTTTTCATGTATCTCTTCCTTCAGGGCAATCTAGCGATATTCGCGATCACGGGTTCTCATGGCATCGCGTGAGCGATCTAGGGTACTTGAATCCGCTTGCGGCTCCTGCGCAGGCTTTTCAGTGGTCGCCGCGGGAGCTGTCGCTGCGTTGCCAGGAGCACCACTTATGGTCATCAATTTGTCTAGTGGCAAGTACAACAGGCTATTGCTACCCTTCTGATCAACCAATACTTTGCTGGTATTGGATAACACATGCTCTTGCGCATCCAGATACAAACGCTGACGGGTGACTTCAGGCGCTTTGTTGTACTGCGTCAGCACTTGCTCGAAGCGATCTGCATTACCCTTGGCTTCATTTTCAACTCGCAGCTTGTAACCCGCTGCCTCTTCGGTCAGACGCGAAGCCGTCCCTCGCGCTTTCGGGATCACATCATTGGCATATGCCTGGCCCTCGTTTTTCTGACGCTCAAGATCCTGCTTGGCTTTCACCGCATCATCAAAGGCAGCTTGCACCTGCTCCGGTGGCTGCGCGTTTTGCATCGTCACGTTGACCACGTTGATGCCGGACTTGTACCTGTCTAGCATGTCCTGCATCAGTTTTTTAGCTCTAGCGGCCACGTCATCACGGCCCTCATACAGCACAAAGTCCATTTTGCTCTTACCGACAATTTCACGAATCGCAGTTTCAGCCACGCCGCGCACGCTCTCTTCGGTAGAACGATTACTGAATTGGTAATCTTCAACTGACTTCAGGTTGTATTGCACCGCCACCTGCAAATCGATAATATTTTCATCGTCCGTGAGCATCAGCGATTCGCGCAACTCTTTACTACGTGCGGTTTCGCCCTCAAAAGAACGGTAACCCATTTCGATTGTGCGAACTTGCTCTAAGTTAACGTTTTCAATCGATTCAATCGGGAATGGTAAGTGCCAGCGCGGGCCAGGCATGGTTGTTTCAACATGCTGGCCGAAACGCAACACCACGCCTCGCGAACCTTGGTCCACAATATAAAAGCCTGAGCCCAGCCAGATCAGGGCGACGATGCCCAAAATAGGTGCGACGGGTAATGGTTGCGGTGCAGGCGAAGTGCCACGTGGCGCACCCGAACCGCCTTTGCCGCCAAACAAACGATTCAGCTTTTGATTCAAATCTTTGAACACTTCATCGAGGTCAGGCGGGCCTTCGTTGTTCTTATTCCAAAAGCCGGGGAATTTTCTCATGCTAGTACTCCGTATTTTTTTGATCTTTTAGACATAAGCACGCTCTTCAGTGCTCAGTTTTTTCAAGTATTGCTGATGCTCTAACAGTGCCTGGCGCAGGTCCTCAATGCCAGTACCGTCTTTAGCCGAGACGCGAACAGTACGGATGTTACCATACTCATCGCGGTCAATTGCGGGCGCCATTGCCATGCGATCAATCTGGTTCAACACCAGGATTTGTGGCACACGCGCGGCACCAATTTCGTTCAAAACAATATTCACTTGTTCGACTTGTGCATCGCGATTCGGGCTGGCCACATCAACCACATGCAACAGCAAATCTGCTTGCGCAGCCTCTTCCAAGGTCGCCCCAAACGCCTCAATCAGCGTCGTTGGCAAGTGCTTAATAAAGCCCACCGTGTCTGACAATACGACCGGATAACCCTCAGGCAAATGCATTTTGCGCGAAGTTGTATCCAACGTTGCAAATAACTGATCTGCGGCATACACGCCTGAATGCGTGAGGCGATTAAATAAAGTCGATTTGCCGGCGTTTGTGTAACCCACCAGCGAAACGGTCATTAAATTTGACCGCTTACGTGCTCGACGTTGCATGCCACGCTGTTGCTTCAATTTATCTAACTTTTCACGCAACTGTTTGACGCGCACGCGCAACATGCGCCGGTCAAGTTCAAGTTGTGTTTCGCCCGGGCCGCCGCGCACACCGATGCCGCCTTTTTGGCGCTCTAAGTGTGTCCAGCCTCTGACCAAGCGCGTAGACAAATGCTCTAGTTGCGCTAATTCGACCTGCAATTTACCCTCATGCGATTGCGCACGTTGGGCAAAAATGTCCAGAATCAGACCAGTACGATCCACCACGCGGGCTTCAAGCAATTTTTCGAGGTTGCGTTGCTGCGAGGGGCTCAAATCATGGTTAAAGGCAGCAACCTTGCTGTCGTGGACCGCCATTAATCGTTTGAGCTCGTCCGCTTTACCGGAACCAATAAAATGCTTGGGGTCGGGAGCTTGACGCTTGCCTTCCAGCGTCGCAGAAATGTTCAGGCCAGCGGTGCCGGCGAGGTGGCGGAGTTCATGCAAGCTTTCATCATAGTCTGAGTCGCCGAAATCGACACTGACTAAAACGACGGCATCTCCGCCGCTTGGTCTATCAAACATGCATTAAGATTCTTGTGCGGTGTCGTGCGGCGCCAAACTGACTGGACGCGCGGGAACAATGGTTGAAATGGCGTGTTTGTAGACCATTTGCGTCACGGTATTTTTTAATAAAATGACGTATTGGTCGAATGAATCGACTTGGCCTTGTAACTTGATGCCATTGACGAGATAGATTGACACTTGAACGTGCTCTTTTCTCAAAGCGTTCAAGAAAGGGTCTTGCAGCATTTGGCCTTTGTTATTCATTACGTTGCTCCTTGTTTGTTTTAATCGTATTGGAGTTTTATTCTCTTGAACACCAATCCCACTTAAAGACTATGATTGTACTAATTTGTTCCAATTTCAATCCCCGCGCTTTATTTTTTTGGAAATAATGCGCGAATCCGCTCAATACAGACCTCTTTACCCAACAACGACATCACTTGATCAATGCTGGGCGACTGTGCAATGCCGATCAAAGCGACCCGTAATGGCATGGCTAGTTTGGGGAATTTAATCTGTTGCTCCGTCACGACCTGATTGAGCGCATCGTGTAAGCTATCGGCAGTCCAGCTTGAATCTTGAACCTTAGCCAAAAAACTTTCGATAGTATCGGCGGTTTCTGGCTGAATATGTTTTTCCACATCCGCCGCATTGATCGCAGGCATTTGGTAAAAGAACGCAATGTCTTTGGCCAGCTGATTCAAATTATTACTACGTTCGCGGTATAGGTTGAGCACAGCAAAGAGGTCTGGCACCTGCGTGTCCACCACCCCCAACGCCGCTAAACGTGGACGCACTTCATCTGCGATCTGGGCAAGCGGGAGCGTCTTAATATAGTGAGCATTCAACCAGTTGAGTTTTTCGGTATTGAACTGCGCTGCAGATGGCGTAATGTGATCAAGATCAAACCACGCACAAAACTGATCCATGCTAAAAACTTCATCATCGCCATGCGACCAGCCCAAACGCGCCAAGTAATTCAACACGGCCTCGCGCAGATAACCATCTTCGTGGTACTGCATCACGCTCACGGCACCATGGCGCTTAGATAATTTCTGGCCATCATCGCCCAGAATCATCGAAAGATGCGCATACTGCGGGACCTGCGCCCCTAGCGCTTGTAGCATATTAATCTGTCGAGGCGTGTTGTTGACGTGATCATCGCCCCGAATCACTTGGGTCACGCCCATTTCCCAATCGTCAACCACCACGCAGAAGTTATAGGTTGGGGTGCCATCGGCACGCGCAATAATTAAGTCATCTAACTCTGCATTCGCAATCTCAATGCGGCCTTTCACCATATCATCCCAAGCCACCAGGCCCGCTGTCGGGTTTTTAAAGCGAACCACTGGAGGAATATCGACAGGCACCGCAGGCAATTCTTTGCCTGGCTCAGGGCGCCAGCGGCCATCGTAACGCGGCTTCAGCCCTTGCTGCATTTGCGCCTCGCGCAAGGCATCCAGCTCTTCTTTACTGCAGTAGCAATAATAAGCATGGCCGTCATCGAGCATTTTCTGGATCACTTTTTTATAAGTCTCCATGCGCTGCATCTGGTAAAACGGGCCTTCATCATGATCCAGTTGCAACCAAGCCATGCCGTCCACAATCGCCTGTACCGCTTCGGGGGTCGAGCGCGCCACATCGGTATCTTCAATGCGTAAAATGAACTTGCCACCATGTCGCTTGGCATAAGCCCATGAAAACAAGGCGGTTCTGGCGCCACCAATATGCAGATATCCGGTAGGACTCGGCGCGAAACGGGTTTTAACAACTTGCATAATGACTCTCTAAAAACACAAGTGCGTATTTTAACATGTCACCCCCTCTCCTGCCCGCTCTGCTTGCGGCACCACCTGATTTGACTGGCAATTGAAGCCGACGCGCAAACACGCTATGATGCCAATATGCAGCAAGATTCTATTCAAATTCACGTTGGTGAGCTTTATGGCAAGCCGGATGCAACGGGTAAAACCGGCGCGATTTACCATGTGTTGGCGGTGCACAAACTAGGCATTACGCTGCAAAACATGGACAATCCATTGAGCCAATTTGAAACGACCGCGACCAAGTTGCTGCAATCTGGTTATGTTCGGCTAAGCCAGACCCCCTATGTCAACCTGCAACCAACTCACAAAAAGAAATCGGCGCAAAACAAACTGAAGCGTTGCCCGTTTACATTGGACGTATTTGCCGAGCGTGCCGATTGCGAACGACCCGCAATTGCAGCTTGAGCCATCAGCAGCAGCGCTAGATAAAAAAATGCCGCGTCTGCGGCATTTTTTTTAACAGTGGCCAATTAAGCCTCTGGCGGTGCGCCAATCAAGTCATGGCCCTGTGCATCAACAATTTGCACATCAACAAAATCCCCCGGGTTCAAACCTTCTGCATCCTGCAAATAAACGATGCCATCAATTTCAGGCGCGTCTCCTTTGGTACGCGCGATGGCAATCACATTGCCATCCTCGTCCTCAGTAAGCTCATCGACCAATACCGTTTGCAGGCTACCAATTTTAGCAGCCACTTTGGCAGCGCTGATCCGCTCCTGCACCTCCATAAAACGGCTTAAACGCTCCTGTTTGAGCGCTTCTGGCACTTGGTCAGGCAAGCCATTGGCAACTGCGCCATCGACAGCTGAATAAGCAAAACAACCGACGCGGTCTAGTTGTGCTTCTTCCATGAAGTCGAGCAACATCTTAAAGTCATCCTCAGTTTCGCCGGGGAAGCCAACAATAAAGGTACTGCGGATCGTAATGTCAGGACAAATATCGCGCCAAGCCTTGATGCGGGCCAAATTATTTTCGCTGCTGGCAGGCCGCTTCATAGACTTAAGAATACGAGGACTGGCGTGCTGCAATGGCACATCCAGATAAGGCAAAATCGCGCCTTCCGCCATCAGCGGAATCACGTCATCGACATGCGGATAAGGGTACACATAATGCAAACGCACCCATACACCCAGCTCGCCTAATGCTTGACTAAGCTCGGTCATGTGCGTTCTCACCGGCCGCCCGTTCCAAAAACCCTTGCGAAACTTCATGTCTACGCCATACGCAGACGTATCTTGCGAAATGACTAAAATTTCCGAAACACCCGCGTTGACCAGACGCTCTGCCTCATTTAATACATCGCCAATCGGACGGCTGACCAGATCGCCGCGCATACTTGGAATAATGCAAAAGCTACAACGGTGGTTACACCCCTCGGAAATTTTGAGGTAGGCGTAATGATTGGGGGTCAGGCGAATCCCTTGTGGCGGCACCAGATCAGTATAAGGATCATGCGGTTTAGGCAAGTACGTATGCACGTGGCCCATCACCTCCTCTAGCGCATGCGGCCCGGTCACCGCCAGCACACTCGGGTGCGCGCCGGTGACGACGTCTTTTTTTGCCCCCAAACAACCCGTCACAATCACTTTGCCGTTTTTGTTTAGCGCTTCCCCAATCGCATCCAGGGACTCCTGCACCGCAGAATCAATAAAGCCACAGGTATTCACCACCACCAGATCTGACTGCTCATAACTGTTGCTGATTTCATAACCCTCGGCGCGCAGTTGAGTCAAAATACGCTCGGAATCTGACCCCGCTTTTGGGCAGCCCAGTGAGACAAAACCGACTTTAGGCGAACTTTGCATAATGATTCTCTCTTAACCTTCTACCAACCATTTGGTGAGGGCGACAGACGCCACCCCTAATATAATTAAAAATATCTGACTCAAGGTATCGCGCATGGCGGTGCGTTTGTGCAAGCCCGGAATCAAATCAGCCACCGCCACATACAACATGCTGGCCGCGGCTAGGCTTAAGATATAAGGCACCCAATGTTGTACAAAATTGAGCGCACCATAGGCAATCAAGCCGCCTACCAGCGTGGCAAGGCTCGAAAAAATATTAAATAAAAACGCTTTTTTCTTGCTATAACCAGAATGTAGCAAGATCAGAAAATCCCCAACTTCTTGCGGAATTTCATGGGCAATAATCGCTAGCGCCGTGACTAACCCGACCTGCATATCCACCATAAATGCGGCACAAATCAGAATCCCATCGACAAAATTATGAAAGGTGTCCCCCACCATAATCATCATGCCACTGCGACCACCATCATGGCTATGCGCGTGGTGGTGATGGCCCACGACCTGCGCCGGGGCGACTTGGGGTAGTTTAAATTTAATCGCGCCCTGCGGTTTTTTGCTCGACTGTTGTTGCGGATGCAATTCTGGGCAATGTGCTTCGTCATGCATGGCGTGCATTTCGCAATGCTCACCGTGGCAGTGCCGCCAGAGCACGAGCTTTTCAAGCGTAAAAAACAGCAATATGCCGAATAACATGGTGGCGGTCATCGCCTCTATATTGAGGCTGGTTTCAATCGCATGCGGCAAAATTTCAAGAAACACCGCTGCCAACAAAGCGCCAATGGCATAACTCACCAACAACGGAATTAAATTCTTTTTGGCATTAAGCGCGAACAGTGCCGCCACACACACACTGAGGACACCCCCTAACAAACAGGCCAGTATCATGCCGGTGAGCGGCGAAATGTTTGAGAGCAATGTGGTCAAAGGCGTCATGCGTTGTTTATGGCGGAAAGGCGCGCATTATACGTGAGTTATCAAAAAAACAAAGCATAAACAAACAGTTACCCTCTTAAGACATCGATGATGCTGCGACAAATTGCGCTAGATGAATTGCGCCACCACATAGCCAATCACAATGCCGATTAACAAAGCCATCGTTAGGCCACGATAAGTCAACACATCACGCGAATACCCCCTGCGGATCGCCACGTAAGAGACTAAGTACCCCAAGGCGTTGAGTAACCAAATAAAGCTAAAACTCAAGACCTTGACGATCAGTGGGCCGATCAAAGGCACCACTGCGATGAGTCCCAGCATCCAGACAAACAATCCGGAAACCAGCCCCACCAGCACGGCGACGCCAGCCAACACGCGGGTATCCCACCCCAAAAACACGCCGATTGCTATCAGTGCCGCGAGGCCAATGGCCCACAAAAGCATCTGTGGCCAAGTACTATTACTGGCAGTCTCTAGGGCAGCGGTGTTTGTTGGTCTGGCCGGGTGCCGGCGCGTACGCAATCGCTTAATCATCATGTGCGGTTTTTTCTGCCAGCGTTGCGATCACAGTGGGCAAAGCGTCGACATCCGCACACACATGCCAATGCGGCGCGCGCAGGCCCACATCGCCCGCATAACCCCAACTCACCAGTGTGAACGCCATATGGTTGGCATCCGCTGACTGACCGTCTTCGAGGCGGTCTCCGATATAGACACATTCGGCGACTGGCAAGGCATGATCCTTCACTACCCGAGCAATCATCTCGGCTTTGGTTGAGACCGCTGGTTTAAAAAAATCTAAGGCATACACGCCCTTAAACAAAGGTTGCCAACCCAAATGCGCAATGATTTTTTCTGTGGGAAAAAACCGTTTATTGGTAGCGATATAACAAGCATAGCCTTGGTCGTTGAGTTGTTGCAGCATGGCCGGTACACCCTTAAACACCACAGACTGCAAGTAACCCGTATTGTCGTAATGGTGCTTAAACGCCTCAGCCAGTGTCTTTAATAGCGTGTCATCCTGCTGACCAGATAACCGTTTGAGCGTTTCCATCAGCGGAGGGCCAATCACGTCAGGGGTCAGCGGCATTAACAACGGGGTGCCCGTTGAGCTGAAAGCCAACGCAAAACATTGCAGAATACTGGCGGCAGAATCAATCAGGGTGCCGTCTAAATCAAAGATTAAATGTTTTTTCATGGTCGAATGATGAGGTCATAAGAATTATTTTTTTAGTTATGCCGCTGTTGAGCACTTTAGTCTAGCCAGATGAATGTTGCCATGCGTCCCGTATCGCCGTCGCGTCTATAACTAAAAAAAGTGTCTGACTCTTGATAAGTGCAGCGCCCACCGCCGGATATCTCTGTTACGCCCAGCGCCCGTAAGCGCTGCCCGGCCAAGGCGTATAAATCGCCCAGCCATTTATCGCCGTGCGCTTTAAAAGCGGTGGCGGCCTGCACATCTTGGGCCATAAACTGCGCTCTGACCTCTGCCCCCACCTCAAATGCCTCCGGGCCAATGGCTGGGCCAAGCCACGCCATGATCTGAGAAGCTTGCACAGGCATCGCGCCCAGCGTGGCTTCAATCACCCCATCACACAGGCTACGCCAACCTGCATGAATGGCAGCAACCGTGGTGCCTGCTTGATCGCAGAGCAAAATGGGCAGACAGTCTGCCGTCATCGTCACACAGACCACCCGCTGGCGGCAGGTAAAGCTTGCATCGGCGGATTCCAGGCAAGTGGCTTGCGCTGCATCAATCACACGTGTGCCATGCACCTGATTGAGCCAAACCGGCTCACTAGGCAACTCAGGACTCAATAATTGACGGTTTGCCGCGACGTGTTGCGGCAGATCTTTCACGTGATCGCCCAGGTTCAGACTGGCATAGACGCCGCCACTCACCCCACCATGGCGGGTCGTTTGCAAGGCCTGCACATTGGCAGGTGCCTGCCAATCAGGCGTGATGAAAGGAATGCTGGCCATCACTCATCCACATCTGCCCAGTCTTCATCCTCTAGCGCGGCGTCATCGTCTAAATCGTCGTCCCAATCATCATCGTCTTCACCCACATACAAGCCATTTTCATCCACATTAAAGTCAGGCAGTGGCGGTAGCTCTTCCACCGGTTTGACGACACGCATGGCTTCCAGCAACTCACGCATATCATCCGCCAAGTCAATCTGCCACTCCATCGGCGCATTCGTCACCGGATGGATCAACCCCAATTTAATGGCATGCAAGGCCTGCCGTTTGAAATTGCCAATCACCTCACGTAGCTCTGGGGTCATGATTTTATGCGGAATGATGTTGCCGATGCCGTACATTGGGTCACCCACCATCGGCGCATTCAAATACTGCAAATGGACCCGAATTTGGTGTGTGCGGCCTGTTTCGAGGTTGCAACGCAGATAGGTATTGGTGCCAAAGCGTTCAAGAATCTCATAGTGGGTGACGGCGGGACGACCACGGCGGATCACCGCCATCTTGGTGCGATGATGTGGATGACGCCCCACCGGCTGATCCACCTTGCCGTTACGCCATAATTGCCCCCACACAATCGCACGGTACTCTCGTTTCACCGTGCGTGCTTGTAACTGGCGCACTAGGCTTGTTTGTGCTTCTAGCGTTTTGGCCACCACTAATAAACCGCTGGTATCTTTATCTAACCTGTGCACGATCCCCGCGCGCGGCACATCTTTGAGCAATGGCCAATGAAACAGCAAGGCATTGAGCAAGGTGCCACTCCAATTGCCAGCAGCCGGATGTACGACCAAACCAGCAGGCTTATTGATAATAATCAGCGTGTCGTCTTCATACACCACGTCCAGCGGAATATCTTCTGGCGCGAACGCGTTTTCTTGTGCGTTTTGCGGCGGGTTCACCACTAGCTGCTCCCCCCCCCAAACTTTGGTTTTAGCAGTCGGCGCTTTGCCATCTAGCATCACCAGCCCCTCTTTAATCCATGCCTGCAAGCGGCTGCGAGAGTGGTCTGGTAACATTTGCTGCAAAGCCAGATCAAGACGTTGCCCGCCGAGATTGCTAGGAACGACCAGATGTAATGAGGCGCTTTCTTTCATATTTTCAAACAGCATCAGTTATAATGCCCTGCGTTTCCTTAAATAAAACAACATTAAACAACATGCCTCGCATTTTACCGCTTAACACCCTGTTCACGCGTGCTTTTATTTTAATCACTGCGTTGGCTTTGAGTGCTTGCGCCATTTTCGGCAACCCAAACCCGCCCGATGAAACCAAAGGCTGGGCTGAGCAGCGCTTGTATGCCGCGGGGCAAGAGAAGATGGTAGATAAAAACTTTGACAAAGCCATCGACTACTTTAAGAAGCTAGAGGCGCGCTATCCGCATGGCGTGTATGCCACGCAATCACAGCTAGAAGTGGCCTACGCCTACTTTAAAAAATCAGAGCCAGTGCTGTGCCTGGCTGCCGTTGATCGCTTTATTAAGCTACATCCTAACCATCCAAACCTTGACTATGCTTATTACTTAAAAGGGTTAGCCACCTTTAATGAGCGCGGCATTATCGAAAAGTACACTAAACAAGAGATTAATGACCGCGATCCCAAAACATTGCGTGTGTCATTTAATGCGTTTAAAGAGCTGGTCGAGCGTTTTCCGAATAGCCGTTACGCCAAAGATGCCACCCAACGCATGATTTATCTGGTGAACACATTGGCCATGCACGAGATGCACGTCGCACGCTACTACATGCAACGCAAGGCTTATGTCGCCGCGCTTAACCGCACACGCTACGTGCTAGAAACCTATCCCAATTCGAGTTCGGTTGAAGATGCGCTGGTCACCATGGTGAGCGCCTATGACGCCATGGATCTGACGGACCTCAAAAATGATACCCTGCGTATCCTGAAAACCAACTACCCTGAAAACCCGATGATCAGCGGCAAAATTAACGAAGATGAAAAAATCTGGTGGAAATTTTGGGAAAGCTTGTATTAATCTGTTTTAGCATGAACAACAAAAACGCCAGTTTGACTGGCGTTTTTTATTGGTGACTATTTAGCTTGAATGCGCATCCTTCGAGCATTGCGCAGACTCAGCCGCGAACGCTTCTTGCTCAAACGGGTGATCTCTGTAAGCGTGTCTGCCACGTAGGATTTGCCATAATGCCGCGAGCACATAGGCTGGCACAAAAAATATGCCCCACCGTTCGGCCTGGCGCACATGCACGTGTTCGTGCAGCCGCAAATGCTGCAGACAATCTGCGCTATGACCGAGCACGACATGGCCTAAGGTGAGCGCTGCAAAGCCACTTAAATGCGTGATTCGATTGGCCAACCAGCCACCGGAGACCTCAAGCACGCCTTGAACACGCGTTGCGCGGCCACCGGTGATCAGCAAGATGGTGGCCATCAGTAATCCCAACAGGCTAGTGGGAGCTGCCCAGCCGTAGCGCATGAGCTTAGTTAGCAGGCGCATGGCTCACTTCCGCTGGATTCGGTTGCATACCACGCATGTTAAACACCACCTGAGGCACCTTGGTCTTTGAGCACGCTCATACGGGCCTTGGTGCAAACATAATGATCGCCATGCCTAGCATCGCAACCGCGGTGCCTAGCATGTCCCAGCCCGAGGGACGGACGCCCTCAACCAGCCATAACCAGACAATAGCAACACCAATATAAACGCCCCCATAAGCGGCATACACTCGACCGGCAGCGGTTGGATGCAGGCTCAACAACCAGGCGAACAGCGCCAAACTGATCGCTGCTGGCAGTAACAGCCAAGCACTCTTCCCCTCTCTCAGCCAAAGATAGGGCAAATAACAACCGATAATCTCTGCCAGCGCAGTCAACACAAATAAAAATAAAGTTTTAATCAAAGACGACTCCTATTGCAGCCATCCTGTTTGGGATGGTTTGGATGTGAGCCCTCCAATTCTTGGCGAACATCTACTTTTAGTGGGGGAATTCATAGACGCAATCAATGCTGTTGATCACTTCGGTATTGCAGGTAGTAAAAAACCACCCCTACCGCCAGATTCAGGCCCGCTTGCAACAAAGGCAAAAATAAAAAGATTAAAGCGCCTTGCGGATCGGGATAAATCACAATGGTCTGTAAATAGATCCAGGCAACCACCAGCACCTCAAATGCACAAAAACTCAGCCAATGCTTTTGAATATCACGTCGATGAAAAAAATAGCCCCCAAGCGACATCATCACATACGGCAGCATTGTCCAGAGGGTAATCAATAGGCCTGTGCGCTCGGTTAAAAACAGCCAGCCGGTGGCTGCATACCACTCGAAGCCAATGGCGATTGCAGCACCGGTCAATCCGACAAGCAGAGATGCCGCACGAAAACTAATAGGCATCGCCCACCTGCGCAATCGTGGCAAACGACGCGCGGTCAGTCGTAAGGAGATTCTTTTTCCTTGTGTTTCCAAATACCCACATCGTCATTTATTGGCGCCCTGTCTCTATGTTTTAAAAAACGCTTTCAGTGAAGTGATTAACCTCGTGCCCAACGCATCACAACATGCGTGATAGACAACATGGTTACTCTTGCTCGGAAATCAACAGCTGATTATGGTCGGTCTTCAAATAAAAGGTGCCGTTTTGATCTATCTGAATAGCTCGGATGCGATAGCCACTGAGTACGGGCTCAGCATAAACCAGGGTTGTGCCCTCTTTGCGCACGCGATACAAGGTGGTATTGCCCATGCCCGCCACAAACAAGTCATTGTCCCAAAAGTCATTACGCCCGCTAGAGGGATATTTCACCAGCGGACCGATGCCAATCGAAGGTACAAAAGTCATCATGGGCTTTTCATGGCCCTCATGGCTGTTAAACTTATTGCCATAGTAGCCACTCATCCCATCGCGCTCATAAATGGTGCCATAACTGACCACCGGCCAGCCATAGTTTTTACCACGTTTCACCAAGTTAATTTCGTCACCCCCACGCGGGCCATGATCCGTGAGCCACAACTCATTGCTTTCACGGTCAAAATACAAGCCACCCGAAGGTGAGCGAAACCCTGAAGCGTACACTTCCGCATTGAGGCGTTGCAGATCCACCCGCACCACTTTGCCTAATGAGGTCGTTTTATCTTGCACGCGGTCAGGCTTAGAAAAATCACCGATGCTCAAATACAGGGTGCGCTCATTCTCACCCAGCGCCAGTTTGCCGCCCACCTGATGGCCCAAAATAGGCTCTTTGATTGCCGGACGGCTGATATAAATCTCGCGGTTAAAACTGACTTCGCTATTTTCGATGTCGACCTCAAACTCACTCACCGCCAGTCGCACGCCGTTGCTGGCCTCGTCCCAGGCGGTATATGCTACATAAAGTGTCTTGCCGACCAATAACGAATCTTTGACACCAGACAACTCTCGGCAATAGACCAGTTGCTTACTACTACTCTCATCGGCCGAGGTCTCGCTACCGGGGATATACTTTGCCAAAGACTTACCAGGTTTCACCAGCTCCATGGCCTCGTTGTGGCGCACGAAAAATACCTCGCCACACTTGCTGATAAATAAAAACAGCTTTTTGTCCAAACGCTCGAAAGGTCCGGTGGGATATTGGTCCTCAAAAGGTAATTTATATTCTTTGAGCGGTTGCGTGCCAAATACCGAGCTAATTCGGGCAGGTTCAGGGGCTTTTTCAACCGCTGCCGCGTCGCTACCGGAGAGCAATAATTTAGGCACCACATCATCACTTGCGGCGAATGTCTGGACGGATAAAACTGCGGTTAGACACCCTACTCGAATGGCTCTCAATAAGCCAGATAGGTTAGAAGCGATGGGCCATCGCTGATTGAGATCATACAAAACAAGACTCCATTCACGTTTTAATTTTACGAGTCCCCCATCTATAAAAAGTTTTTTAAACTAAAATAATTTTATAATTTTTATATATAAATCAGTTAATTAATTAATTTTATTAATGTATTTTGTAACTATTATTTTTACCATCAACCCAGTTATTAAAGCCGCCCAGGCCATGAAAGTCAATCGGACAAATGCGCTAAATGCGTCTTGCTGACAAGCAGATTGAAAGTATGAAAACGAATCTTCACAAGCAAATGCAACCACCAAAAAAGCGAAGCCCGGCCCAAGGTGCAAGATCGCCAACGCTGCCATTAACGCACGCAACATACGCGACCCCCTGACCCTACAACAACCCAAAGATCAGCCGCCAACAGATGACGGCTTACGTTATTGCATGCCTTTAAATATTTGATAGCTACCACCGGTGTAATTCCCTTGAAATGAACTCGCCCTAACACCCGCCGCCAGTTCCATTTCAAGCGGTACCCGCTCATAAGCATAAAAAAAGCGCCCTTTTTGGACACAACGCGGACACGGGCTGTTGTCATAACTATACACGTCAACCTGCACATCGCCGACCCCCTGCACCTGCGGTTGATGATATCCGGCCACAATCACCCTCTCAATCACCACGCCCGGTGTGGTAGAGATCTGCCAGTTAACGGCCTCATAGGCCATTAAACCTAAAATAATCGGCTGTGAATCGTCCGTGATATTCACAGTAATGGTGCGTGCATCGTATGCTTGATGCACATCCGCCAAACAAGCGTCAGGAGATAACAATTGCGCCTGCTTCGCTTGATTGCGCAAAGCCTGGCACTGCGCCAAATTTACGCGCTGATCCATACTGCGGCCGCGTGGGCCTTGATGCACACCAATCACATGCAAAGCCGCATTGGATGCTGATTTTGATTTCACAGCCGGGGGCTGCGTGATCGTGCTGGGCACGGTGCCGCAACAGCCCACTAGGCATGCGATCAGGCCGGCGAGCAAAACATAACGATTGAACAGGCTTCGGTCTAACATCTTCGGTTTACCATCCTTGCGCATAAAAACAGGCTATGCATTGAAACAAGTGTCATTTCATGACCATGGCATTGGTGTTGCCAACCACCCGCGCTGAATAAAAAAGCCCCTGAAGGGCCGCGTGGACTAGGTCAACCTCATTTATAACCGAATTTGTTCGCGTTGCAATAGCCACATTGAGCTATCGGACTCAGGCGCAATTAACGTTTTATCGCTACTAAAACCACCCCGATGACCACCAAGGCGAGGGCTAACCATTCACGACTGTTTAAGCGTTCACCCAAAAACAGGCCTGCAAACACTGCGACCAGCACCAGACTGAGTTTATCGACCGGCGCCACTTTAGAAGCATCACCCAGTTGTAAGGCGCGAAAATAACACAGTCAAGAAGCCCCAGTCGCCAAGGCAGACAAACCCAGAAATAGCAATGCACGTGGCGGCAAAGTGAATGGATTACGCCATTTGCCGGTCAGCCAAACAAACGGCACTAACACCAGCGTAATGCATAAGGTTCGGATCAGCGTGGCAAAATCGGTATCCAGCCCTTGCATCCCCACTTTGGCCAAAATCGCTGTCAATGCAGCAAAACTGGCAGACAGGAGTGCCCACCATAACCAATAACTCGCCATCTCACGCATCCTCGCTCGCCCAATCGATCATGTCAGCACGACAAAAACAGCACATACAACGGCAGGTTAATCGACATTTTGACCAATGCGCCACAACACCCCTGACGGATCGGCGATACAAAAATCGCGCATCCCCCACGGCTGCAGCTGGATCGGCGACAGTTTGACGCCGTATTTTTCAACAATGCCGCTTTGCGTTATCTGCTGCCACCAGGCATCCACATCTTGCACCAGCAAATGCATCATAAAATTTTCGGCAAGGTTATCCGCACAAAAATCCTGTAATAAAAAGCTAGCATCCCCAATATGAAAGTAAGCAACACCGCCGCCTTCTGACGCCAGACTAAAGCCAAGATCGAGATAAAACTGCCTGGATAACGCAAACTGTTTTGCTGGAACAAATGCCTTAATTTCCGTGACACTTAAATTTGACATACTTGCAACGCTCCCTGAACACCCTTCACTATCGCATCAATAAATAAACGCAGGCCATTGCGGTGAGCATGGCCAAACCGAGCGCAAAAAAAAGCATGGTTTTATACGTGGCGACTTGCCGCTTCGCCTCCCCGCCCGCTTGCTCTAAGGCCTGAATCGCCAACTGCATTTTTTCTGCTAATAGATGAATAGACTCTGCATTTTGAATGGTTGCTGCCTGCAACTCCTCAATCTGCCGCGTTAGCAAGGGATCCACTTTGGCAGCCTCGGGTTTTGAAGTAAAAGCGGGGATCGCCGCAGTGGCGACTTGGGCGATGTAAGGTGCCACCGCCTTAAGAATAGGTAAAAACTGAATAGCCACACAAGACCTTTCTTATTGGGCATCAAAAGATAGTGGCCCATGGTAAAGCCTAATGTTTCGGGCGTCTAGCAATCCTGCCACGATCAACGCGCCATGCCCGATGGCGTTTGAATGTTAATCCTTGGCAAAACGAGCGTCATTTGGTCGCGCAAATCTAGTCAAGCAAATGCAATCTAGCTAAACAGACTTAAATACGATGTTAGCGGGCCTTTTTATGTGCTTTTTCAACCGCGCTTGCCAGTTCAGTGGCCTCTGACTGCTTGAGCGACTGTAAGCCTTGCACCACCCCCGCTTGATTCAATGCAGGTTGGTTCTGGCTCAGCTTCCATTTGCCGACAAGTTTTGTAATCAATATTTCAACGCCCACAATCGCGTTGATCATGTTGTCGGTGAACGCCATCGGCGCATCAGCAATGGCCCAAGGCTTTTCAAACGATGCCTCCAGTTGCGTAGTCAGTGACTCGAGTTGATTTTTTACCCATGCTGGATCATCAATCACCCGCAATGTGCCGTAAGCATGCACGGTGATGTAATTCCACGTGGGGACCACTTTGCCGTCTATTTGTTTTGTTGGATACCAGGATGGGCTGATATAGGCATCTGGGCCTTGAAAAATCACCAACGCCTCCACCTCGTGGACGAGATCGCTCCACACAGGGTTTGCGCGCGCGACATGCCCCTGCAATGCCCCGTACTGCCCTGCCTCTGGGATCAAGTGCAAGGGAACATGATTGGCGTTAATCCCTGCAGAAGACATCGTAATCAAGGTCGCAAAAGGATGTGCCCGCATTAACTGATGTAGCACATCGATGTTTGACTCTGCAAAATGGGTGGGTACATACATGGTGGGTTTGACTCGGTTAGATTGAATGAAAGTTGGCGGTTATGCCACTCGCTCTAGGGATCGCTGATGAAACAAAAAACGATCATAAAATTTATTTAGGCTATGCGCTATAAACTTATAAAAATGATTTATGATAATAAAATCAATGGTTAGTCATTTTATATTACACCTCAATAAAAGGCTTTTTCTATGGCATACACACCTGAAGTGAAACAGCCTATTAAGTTGTTTCCCTTGATTGTTGACCGCTTGCGTACGCTGAATTACAGCCAGCGCACTGAAGAAGCCTACATTCAGTGGATTAAACGATACATTCTGCATCATGGCAAGCGGCACCCGCGTGAGATGGGGGTGGCTGAGGTGGAGGATTTTTTAACGCATTTAGCCATCGAAAAAACCGTGGCCGCTAGCACACAAAATCAAGCGAAGAGCGCCCTGCATTTTTTATATGATGAAGTGCTTGGGCAGCGATTGCCGGCGCTCGAGAATATGTCAAAAGTCAAGGCACAGAAGCGTTTGCCGGTGGTCTTGAGTCCACAAGAAGTGCAAGCCATTCTCTCAGGGCTGGATGGCGCGCGATGGCTGATGGCCAGTTTGCTTTACGGGAGCGGCTTAAAAGTGATGGAATGCTTGCGTTTGCGGGTTGCGGATATTGATTTCTCACGATTGGAGATTTTGGTCCGCGACGAACAGGGTTATAAAAATCGAATCACCCTGCTGGCTTCGAGCTTGGTCAACCCCTTGCAGTTGCATCTGCAAGCAGTAGAGGCCTTATTTCGAGATGACTTATCCAAAGGCTTGGGGGAGGTATGGATGCCTCCAGCTTTGGTCAAAAAACAAGCCACGTCTGGCAAGGATTGGGCTTGGCAGTATGTGTTCCCAGCGAGCAGGCTATCGGTGGTGCAGACATCCGGCGCGGTTTATCGCCACCATGCCGATGAAAAACCGCTGCAACGGGCAATTAAAAAAGCGGCGGAACACGCGCGCATCCACAAACAGGTGTCGCCAAATGTGCTGCGTCACAGCTTTGCAGCACACTTATTGCAAGGTGGGCAAGCGCTCAAGACGGTGCAACAACTGATGGGGCATGCTGATGAAAGCACCACGCTACTGTATACCAAGGTGGTGATGACGGGCGGCCGAGGCGTGGCCAGCCCTTTAGATGTCATTTAAGGTGCAAATAATCTTTTGATGGCGTTTTATGATCAGTGAATTTCGCACTTACTGATTCTGTTCACCAATGTGTTGTTGCCCGCGCATTCTGGCTAACTTCACCTGTTTTTGCCGCTCACGCAACGACTCTTTTTTCTCGGCAGATAATTTGTCATAGCAATAAGGGCAAGAAATGCCCGCTTCATACTGTTCACTCTGCATTTCTTCGGGGGTAAGTGGCATGCGGCAGGCGTAGCATTGATCATGGTCGCCTACTTCGAGGCCGTGTTTGACTGCAACGCGCTGGTCAAACACAAAACACTCGCCTTGCCACAGGCTTTGTTCTTTAGGCACCGTTTCGAGATATTTTAGAATGCCGCCCTGCAGGTGGTAGACCTCTTCAAACCCTTGTTGCTTCATGTAGGAGGACGCTTTTTCACAGCGGATACCCCCCGTACAGAACATGGCGACTTTTTTGTGCTTGGTTTTATCGAGGTTTTCAGCCACGTATTGCGGAAACTCTCGGAAGGTCGTGGTTTTAGGATCTAATGCACCTTTAAACGTCCCAATATGCACTTCGTAGTCATTACGCGTATCGAGCACAATCACTTCTGGGTCAGAAATAATGGCATTCCAATCTTCAGGCTTGACGTAGGTCCCCACCACTAAATTAGGGTCTACCTCAGGCACGCCCATGGTGACGATTTCTTTTTTCAGTTTGACCTTCATGCGGTAAAACGGGTGGCTATCTGCCCAGGACTCTTTGTGTTCGAGGTCGACCAGACGTGGATCAGATCGCAAATAGGCTAATACTGCCCGAATTGCATCTGGCGCCCCGGCAATTGTCCCGTTGATGCCCTCTTTTGCCAGCAGCAGGGTGCCTTTGATTTGGTGTTGCTGGCATGCCTGCAAAATCGGTTGTTGCAGTGCTTGATAGTCATGCAAGGGGACAAATTTATAGAGGGCAGCGGTTAGGTATTGGCTCATTGTCAAAACAGGTTAAATTTCAAAAGCGCGATTTTACCACTCTAACCCTATGATGCAAAAAGAAAAACGGGCACAAGGCCCGTTGATCGGTCAATACCGCTGAATTGGCTTAAGGCTGGATCACCAGCATTTCTGCTTTGCCTAAGCCGCCCATATCGCCTACCAAGCGTTGCACGCGCTGGCTATTGATTTGGGTAAAGCGGCTGTCTAGGCGTTTAAACGATTTGTACAAAATATTTAAAAAAGGCAACTTATGCAAACCGCAGTCTATCCAGGTAGCTTGTGCGGCCGGCGCTTGCGCGAGCAACAACGTGCCGCGTTTCATGCCATAGCCAAGGTATGCGCCCGTGTTACCGAGCACGCCTAAGGTGCCAGCCATCATGTCTGAGGCGCAATATTCGCCGACATTACCTTCAATCAGCAGCATGCCACGTCGCATTCGATCACCCGCCCGTGCCCCAGCGTTGCCTTTACAAATCAGCACACCATTTTGTAATTGTGCCCCTAAATAATCCCCAGCATCTCCAGCCACAATGATTTGACCTGCTGTCATGGCAAAACCGATGTATTGATGCGCGCTGGTGGTGTTTAAAAAAGTGATGGTGTGCGCTTCGTCTGCTTCGACGCTCACCTCAAATACATCCGCCACGGTCAGATCGGCGGCCAATCGCATGGCAGCAATCTCAGCCATCGATTTGTCCGAGAGCAAGTTTGGCACCAGCGACCGGCAATCGACGTGACGTGTCACCGCTTTGGCTGACAGTGTAATGTGGCTCATTTGACCTCTCCACTTAAGATCGGACGCAACTTAAAATGATGTTGCCCCAGTTTTCCGCCGTAGTTACCGGCTGAAATGCGCAATATGCCATTGTCCTTACCCAGTCCACAGGCCGCTTCAATCCCGGCCTTCATTGACACAGCAATGTCTTCGAAGCTCAGGCCATTGACCACAATTTCCATCACGCTCTCTACGCGGGGATCGAGTTCGCTTTTAACCACGCCTTTGAGGGTTGGGCAAAACGCGTCATTGGTACTGGCAAACATTTTAGGATATTTACTGCCGACTTTAGAGCCCGAGCGCACGACGCCCCCCGGAAAAGGCATAATCACATTCGGGTGTTGACGCATGGCATCAATGGCCGCCTCGCAAGCGGTCAACACTTGCGCCTGACTGGCGCCCAACACCAGAAAGTTACCGCCGCCGATCGCGCGCACCATGCCGGTGGTTTCCTCGGTTAAAAATTCGCCATCCATGACAGGAATGCGCCAATAACGCTTGCGCTTACCGTTCGCGTCAGGAATCTGTTTGGATACCTGATGACCATCTCCAAAAAACCGTAAATGTTTGCCGAGGCTGATCATGTCTTCGGATTCAATACCAGCAAAGGCTGCCGCGGTGGGACAGGTTAAGATGCACTGGCCCATACGCGTTTCGAGCTGTTGCATAAGCACCTTACTGCCCATGGCAAACATCAGCACACTTAAGCCGGGACGACCATCAGGTGTCTCGTCTTCTGTCAGCTCCCGTTCAATGCCCGCTTCAACCCCACAGCCAATCACGCTGGTGGCAAAACCCGTCATGGCATTTGCTGCATTGTAGGCCCAGCGCAAATTTTGCGCGGTAATCAAGATACGTGTGCCGCGCATATTAAATGCTTCGGCAAAAGTATCGTCAATGTCTACCCCGTTGATGACCATAATTACCCCTGCGTATGGTTAATGACATGATTGCGGCCATCTTCCGCAATGTGGTCATTCGAAATTTTAAAGTGATCCATCTGCATGGTGTGATAGCGGTCAAAATACTGCTTGATCTCTTTTTCAACCCCAAGATCAAATGCCGGTTTGGCCGTATGCGTTGCTCCCCACACCACTTTAATGACTTTACCCTCCTTCACCACCAGTTCACCGTCCTTAAATACCAAATCCGGTTTCGCAAACATCGCTTCTTTGTCGGCTTGCTCGGTGTAGACAGTAATATCCGCCGCGGCGCCCACGCCTAAATGTCCTCGATCATGCAAACCGATCAGTTTGGCTGGTGCGGCCCGTGTCATGGTCGCGATTTCATACAAGCTGTATTCGCGATTGAGCGCTTTGAGGTTACTCATTGCTTGCGCATCCAGGTTGAGCTTATCAAATGCATCGTTGCGGAAGGTTTTATCCATCAGCAAGCGAATCAAGTGTGGATAGCTGGTAAAGGGGGCCCCATTGGGGTGATCCGTGGTTAGAAATACCCGCCATGGGTCCTCTACACTTAAAAATACTTCTAGACCAATGGCCCACTGCAAGGCATTCACATAGTTTTCATCGCGATATTTGAACGGGACAACCCCGCAACCGGCATCGCACTCTATGTCCATAATCACCGATTTTTTCGGGTTGGCAACCTTGGCATTCAAGTGCTGCATCATGTTGTCACCAGAGGCGGTCACCGTTTGCCCAAATAAAATTTGCCCGACATCGGCCGTGATGTGCTTGTTTTTGTTAATGGCTTCGGCAATATTTGCCGCGGCTGAAGAAAACTTCTTGTCCCCTTCTGTACCATAGCTATGAAACTGAATATGGGTCAGGTGCATCGGCAATCCATCACTGGCGCCCATGGTGTCAAGGGTGGTTTGAAAGTTACCCGCCACACCGAGATTGTTGCAATGCACATGCAGCGGCTTGGCAATGCCTATGTCATGCACGGCACGACTCAGGGCCTGCAAAATGCGACGTGGGGTGATCTGATAGAACGCGTGCTGTTGATCCAAGTCCTGACGACGCTCGTTAAACTTAAAGGCAGATATCCCGCCCGGATTGACCACTTTGATGCCGATGGTTTGTGTCGCGTGCAGTGTCCATGCAACATAATCATTGATGGTTTTTTGATCGGCATTCTGGCTGAGCAAACGCAGCAGGTAATCATCATTACCCAGCATGGCGTAACCACCTTTGTCGATCATGGGCGTATCGCCCATTTCCATGTGCGCCTGACGCGCATTCACGGCAAGCACCGCCGGTTCAAACGCAGCGGTATAGCCCATCTCGATGTAGCGCATGCCGGTATCAGTGGTATTCGGTGTGGCCAGATGACTACAATTTGCGCCGCAAATATGGGCCTCAGGCTCTTCTAGTTGACGCATTGCTTGATATTCAGGCAGTAGCATGCGCGCAATATTGACTTTGCCGCCGCCGATGTGGCTATGCATATCAATGGCGCCTGCCATGACAATTTTGCCGTTCAAGTCATACACTTGACCGATTTTTTCGCTCTCGGCTGGCTTAGCGATGATGCGGCCATCGCGGATGTAAATATCTTGCTTAACACCATCTTTGCCATGCGCGGGATCAATCACTTTGGCATTTTTGAGTAATGTAATCATGCCGACGCTCCTTCTAATTCTGCTTCTATCATCGCAATCACTTGCGACAGCGTTGGCGCATCCGCAGGCTTGACCGCTGTTAACGGCAAGGTGACTGAGCCATCGACGCGAAATTGTTGGCCAGCGCAATCAAGGCCAGGGGTTGCCACGGGAATAAACACTGCAGGCGCCGCATCAAACGTGCTATCTGGCGCGCCTAACACAATCACAGGTTGCGTGCCCGCAGGCGGCATGGCTTGTGGGCTGTAACTGTTGACCCAAACCACGGTATCGTGACTCTCCCAGGCCGGGGCATCAATAATCACGCCATTTAACCAAGTATGCGCATAGTTCACACTGGTATCGCCATCACTGCCACCTAGCGACAAGCCCATGGCTCTGCTTTTTTGATTAAGTGCAACCACCGTTTCAGTGATATTTTCAATGGTGAGGTCTGCATGATCGTAGTCTAAATCTTTAGAGACCCAGACCAAGGTGGCGTATTTAGCCGCCTTGAGGATCTCAGCCAATGCACGCAATTGATCTATAGGCACGCCCGCAACCGCCGCAGCGGAAAGCGGCTTATTCATGACCAGTGCACGCAAGCACGAAACCACCGCCGGCAGCTGTGCAGTTGCACAATCAATCACTTGCGGCGCTACCCCTTCCGGGGAGATGCCGGGAGTGGTGTCTAATTGATCACCGCCTAGATAAATAATTTTGCGCGCTGACGGTGCGGTAAACATCGCCTCAGGCACCCACACCACCCGCTCGAAAAAACGGGCATTGTGACTCACCACATCCGTGCCAATCATCAAAATGACATCGGCACGGTTGCGAACTTCAGTCAGCGTGGTGGTTTGCCAACCCTTGTGCTGCAAAACCTTCATGTTGCGCAACGTGCTGCTTGCATTCAGATGCGTCATCCCAGCATGAGTGCGGTGCGACAAACCCACCAGAGCACGTGCGCCGTGCACATCGGTGCTACTACCAGCCACTAGCGGTGCTTTGGATTGTTTTAAAATATTTGCGGCTGCGGTGACCGCCTCGGCCAATGAGGCCGCGCGTCCACCCACTTGCGGCGTGACGCCAGTGGTCACCCGCGCGTAAAACGCAGCAGCTTTACCGCACGACAACTGTCGGCTAGACACAGCCTCGCTCGATATATCGTCGCAAAGCAAGCCACAAGCCGGGCATGTATGCATCGTGTTTTGTTGAATGTTCATGGCTGATTAGGTCTCTCGGTTTGCGCGTCCGTATTCAATCATGAATACCCACGTGATCGTTGGAAACCATCACATCATAAAACATCTGCGTAGGATAGATAAAAAAAATAAAGCAGGGAAAGCCCGCTATTTAGAGCGATAAACGGAAACAAACCCTTAATGCGGTTTATCAATCACGTTAAAAATAGTAGAATAGTTGTTTGTTTTTTCTTGTTAATTAATTATTTGGAGTTCTCATGGCTTTAGAGCGCACACTCAGCATTATCAAACCAGACGCTGTTGCAAAAAACGTAATCGGTCAAATCTACACCCGTTTTGAAAACGCTGGTTTGAAAATTGTTGCAGCTAAAATGGCACAACTGACTCAGGCTGAAGCTGAAGGCTTCTACGCGGTGCACAAAGAGCGTCCTTTCTTCAACGACTTAGTCAAGTTCATGATTTCAGGCCCAGTGATGATTCAAGCCCTAGAAGGCGAAAACGCTGTGTTGACACACCGCGACCTGATGGGTGCAACTAACCCGAAAGATGCAGCGCCGGGCACGATCCGTGCTGATTTCGCTGAAAGCATTGATGCAAACGCTGTACACGGTTCCGATTCTTTGGAAAACGCAGCGATTGAAATCAAATACTTCTTCGGCTAATCATTCGCTTCGTCATTTGAATGACGTTTAAACGGATACCGAAATAGGAAAACACTTGGTTAACTTACTAAACTTTAACCAACCGCAACTCGCCGAGTACTTTGAAAGTCTCGGCGAGAAGCCTTTTCGCGCCAAGCAATTGATGCGCTGGATGCATCATTTCGGCATGCTAGATCTCGATCAGATGACCGACATTGCCAAAACACTGCGCGAAAAACTGCGTCAAGAAACTGAATTCAAGTTGCCCGATGTGCAACTCGAACAAGTGTCTGATGATGGCACGCGTAAGTGGCTGATCGGCACCAATAACTTGAAAGACGGCACCAGCAATAGCGTAGAAACCGTCTTTATCCCAGAAGATGATCGCGGCACATTGTGCATTTCTAGCCAAGTCGGCTGCGCCTTAGAATGTACATTTTGCAGCACGGGTCGTCAGGGTTTCAACCGCAACTTAAGTGTCTCAGAAATCATCGGCCAACTCTGGATTGCAAACCATGCTTTGCGTCAGGCGCCAGGCTATGATTTGCTGCCGCCTGGCGAGCGTATTATTTCTAACGTGGTGATGATGGGCATGGGCGAACCGCTGGCCAACTACGACAACGTCGTCACCGCCATGCAAATCATGCTCGATGACAGTGCGTATGGCTTAAGCCGCCGTCGTGTCACGCTATCTACCAGTGGCATGGTGCCCGCGATGGACCGCCTGAAAGAAGATTGTCCGGTAGCGTTAGCCGTATCCCTGCATGCACCCAACGATGCCCTGCGCGACGAAATCGTGCCAATTAATAAGAAATACCCGATTAAAGACCTGATGGCCGCCTGTGAGCGATATCTGGTGAAAGCGCCACGTGATTTTGTCACGTTCGAATACGTGATGCTGGACGGCATTAATGACACATTAGAGCATGCCAAACAATTGATTAACATCGTGCGTGATGTGCCCTGTAAATTTAATCTGATCCCTTTTAATCCATTCCCAAACAGTGGCTACGGCACCTCGAAGCCCATGCAAGTGCGCGCGTTTCGTGATATGTTAATGCAGGCAGGCTTTGTGGTCACCGTGCGCAAAACACGTGGTGATGACATTGATGCGGCCTGCGGGCAACTGGCGGGTAAGGTCCTAGACAAGACTCGGCGTACTGAAAAAACCATCCAGATTCATCCGGAACCCTAAGTCATGAAAACAACCTTATTCACGCCATCCGCAGTCATGCTCTCGCTGGCTTCAGTGCTGTGGCTGACAGGTTGTGCACAATCACCATCGTCAAACACCACGCACAACACCCCTTACGATCAAGCGCCGGCGGGCCGTGAAACCGGTGATGTGGAGTCTGCGCGTGTGCACACTGAACTGGGCGCGGAATACTTCCGCCTCAAACGCTACGAAGTCGCGCTGGAAGAATTTAACACCGCCATCGAGCGCAGTCCTAATTACGCCCTCGCCTACAATGGCTTGGGCCTCGTGTATGCTGCCATTGGCGACCAATCGCGGGCGGAAGAAGCGTTCAAGCGAGCGATTCAATTACAACCCGGCAACTCTGAGTCTCATAACAACTATGGCCGCTACCTATGCGACCAAGGCAAATACGAAGCCTCTCAAAAAGAGTTTTTACAGGCGATCAAAAACCCCTTGTACAAAACCCCGCAAGTAGCCCTTTACAATGCCGGCGTCTGCGCCTTGCGAGCGCAACAAAAAACCCAGGCCGAGAATTATTTTTTTCAGGCCTTGCAAGTCGATCCCTTGGCGCACGCCAGCGCCTACCAATTGGCCAATTTACAATTTTCTCGCGGCGAACCCGTGTTGGCTTTGAATACCTTACAAAATAGTGTGAACGTTGCCCCAAGTCCTGAATCATTATTTTTAGCTGTCCGCGTGTGCCGCGCATTACAAATGGCCGATGATGCCAACTACTACAGCGTTCAGTTACATAAATTGTTCCCCAATGCGAACGAAACCAAGCAATTGCTCAAAATGGAGTAAACACGCGTGACGTCCGAAGACAAAACTAACGTCAATCCTCTGCCGGCAGAGGCAGCAGATAAACCCAAGCGTGGCCGCAAGCGTAAGACTGAACTAGACTCAGCGCCTGATCCAGCTTATCAGGTAGCCATGGAAAGTCAGCAAGCACATGCAGCCGACCCATCTGAAGCGCCTGTCGCCTATGAGCAGCCTCAGGAGAGCCCAGATGCCCCAGAAGAATATGCTGTTGCCATGGCTTTAGAACATGCGCCAGCATCGACACCTGCCACACTGACCATCGGCTCTGGTTGCGGCAGTGTATTAAAGGCGGCGCGTGAGGCGAAAGGCCTGAGTATTCATGAGGTTTGCAGTCAGCTCAGGCTGGGCGTCAAACAGATTCAAGCAATTGAACAAGATGACTTTGAGAAGTTGCCTCAACCGAGTATTGTGCGCGGATTTATCCGCAACTATGCGCGACTGTTAAACATCGACGTGCAACCGATTATTGAGGCTTACCAACGCTTAGCGCCTAATAATGCCCCGCTTTCACTCAGCGTACGCTCCAATGCGAGCCGTTCAGTGATTGATAAGCCGCCACCAATGATGCGTCCGCAACGACTCCTGACATTGCTGGTATTTTTAGTGCTCGCGGGTGTCGCCGCCTATTTTTATATCAATCACATCAAACCACAAGCATTGAAAGACGCAGCATTGGCATTAGAAGTCGATAAAATCAATGACACTGCTGGTCAAGAAATTCCGATGCCTATCCCTGAAGCGGTTTCAGAGACTACAGGGTCGGCGCCGGCCATGACTGCGCCGGAGAATGTAGATGCAACGGCAGCCACCCCGGTCACTGAAAGTGTTGCCCCCCCCATCGCCGAGGCCGATCCGTCAGCAGTAACGACAGCGCCTGTATTGGCCGAAAACACTATCGTCAGCTCGCCCACGCCAGCCGCTGGACAAGCGGCAGAAAATACAAGTATCAAAGCAGTTGAACCACAAAAAGCCACCCTCACTTTCAAGGTGACTGAGGATTCCTGGGTGCGTATCGAAGACATGCAAGGCAAAAAGGTCTTTAGTGAGGTGTTGCCCGCAGGCTCTGAGCGCCAGTTCACGGCCGAAAAACCGGTCAATGTAACCGTCGGTCATGCCGGTGGCACTCGTCTGATGATTGACAATCAACCTTACGATTTAACTCAAGCAACCCGTGGCCGCGTTGCCCGTATTCAATTGAAATAATGATGCTATCACGTCGAAATACTATTCAAGTCATGATCGGACACGTGCCCGTAGGCGGTGGTCTTTATGGATCGACCGTGGCGCCAGTGCTCGTACAGAGTATGACCAACACTGACACGGCAGATGCCGCAGCCACCATTGCTCAGGTCTATGAATTATGGCAGGCAGGCTCTGAGGTTGTGCGCATCACCGTCAATAGCGCCGAAGCTGCTGCACAAGTGGCGACGATTCGTCAGGGACTCGATGCCCTTGGTTGCAATGTGCCGTTGGTGGGTGACTTTCATTATAACGGCCACAAACTGCTGCAAGCCTATCCAGATTGTGCGCAAGCACTCGCCAAATATCGCATCAACCCTGGCAATGTAGGTAAAGGCAGTAAGCGTGACGAGCAATTTGCCGCCATGATCGAAACGGCCATCCACTACAAAAAAGCAGTGCGCATCGGCGTGAACTGGGGCAGCCTAGACCAAGCCAAAATGGCGCAAATGATGGATGACAATGGCAAATTGGCCGACCCGTTGCCTGCCGACGCCCTCATGCGTGAAGCGCTGATTCAGTCAGCCCTCGAAAGCGCACAGCAAGCGGTTGATTTGGGATTAAATGCAAATCAAATCATTATTTCGTGCAAAGTCAGCAATGTGCAAGATCTGGTATTGGTCTACCAAGCCCTGGCCGCGCGTTGCGAATATCCACTGCATTTAGGCCTCACAGAAGCAGGCATGGGCTCAAAAGGGGTGGTCGCCTCAACGGCAGCGCTGGCGATTTTGCTACAGCAAGGCATTGGTGACACCATCCGCGTATCATTAACGCCAGAACCTAGCGAGTCGCGCACCAAAGAGGTGGTGGTCGCACAAGAAATTCTGCAAACCATGGGCATCCGCTCGTTTACACCACTGGTGACTGCTTGCCCCGGCTGCGGTCGCACAACCAGCACCTACTTCCAAGAGCTCGCGCTACAAATTCAAACCTGGTTACGTCAACAAATGCCGGTCTGGCGCGCGCAATTTCCTGGGGTTGAAACACTCAGTGTGGCGGTAATGGGCTGTGTGGTGAATGGCCCAGGCGAGTCCAAACTGGCCAACATCGGTATCAGCTTGCCTGGCACGGGTGAGGTGCCGGTGGCGCCGGTGTTTGTTGATGGCGAAAAAACCGTAACGCTAAAAGGCGATCACATTGCCGAAGAGTTTCAACAACTTGTGAATGATTATGTGCACACCCATTACGCCGAGGGCGGCAAGCTGCGCGCTGCTAAGTCCAACGTAATCCCTATTGTTTCCATCTAGACTCATGACGCAAAAATTTCAATCTATTAAAGGTTTCTACGATATTTTGCCGGAAGCCACGCCGCTCTGGTTTAAGTTAGAAGACACAGCCCGCCGCGTGTTAAGCCAATATGGCTATCAGAATATTCGTATGCCGGTGGTCGAACCGACAGAACTCTTCGTGCGCAGCGTGGGTGAGCATACCGATATCGTCGAAAAAGAGATGTATGCCTGGGAAGACAAGCTCAATGGTGACCAATTGACGCTGCGCCCAGAAGGCACCGCCGGTTGCGTGCGTGCCGTAATTGAGCACAACCTGACCTACAATGGCCCACAACGCTTGTGGTACATGGGGCCGATGTTCCGTCACGAAAACGTACAAAAAGGCCGCCAACGGCAGTTTCATCAAATTGGCGTCGAAGCCTTTGGTTTTGACGGCCCAGATGTTGATGCAGAACAAATCGTCATGCTGGCACGTTTGTGGCAAGCGCTTGGCATCGCAGACGTAGCCTTGCAACTCAACAGCATTGGGGACGCGAGTGAGCGCGCGCAATACCGCGATACGCTAATCGCCTATTTTGAACAGCATCTAGACTTGCTAGATGACGACGCCAAGCGTCGCTTGCACAGCAATCCTTTGCGCATACTGGACAGCAAAAATCCACGCATGCAAAGTTTATGTGAAAACGCGCCCAAATTAATGGATTGCCTTGGTGAAAGCTCAAAGCTGCATTTCGCCAGATTATGTGCCCTGCTTGATCAGGCGGGCATTGCTTACGTGATTAACCATCGGCTGGTGCGAGGTTTGGATTATTACAACCGCACCGTGTTTGAGTGGGTGACGACCAAACTAGGCGCGCAAGGCACCATTGCGGGCGGTGGCCGCTATGACACATTGGTAGAGCGCATTGGGGGTCATTCAACCCCCGCCTGTGGGTTTGGCATTGGGTTAGAGCGGGTTTTCCTGCTTATGCAAGAATATGGTGTGACAGCGAGCAACCAACCTGACATTTACTTGGTCAATGTAGGTGATCTCGCAGAACAATCGGCTTTTAGCGTGTCTGAACAGCTGCGTGGACTTGGCTTGAACGTTGTATTACATGCGGGCGGTGGTAGTTTTAAATCACAAATGAAAAAAGCCGATCGCAGTGGCGCAAGGTTCGCTGCGATTTTAGGCGACGATGAGGCGCAAGCGAATGAAGTGAGCCTGAAACCGATGTTGGGCCAAGGTGAACAAGCGCGTGTCTCCATTGACCAAGTATTAGCCATCGTTCGTTCTCATTAAACAGTTTGTGTCTCACAGGGGGCCAGATGTCAGAGCAGAAACACTTTTTTAATGCCATGACGGCCTTGGGCCTGCTGTTGGCGCTAGGCATGGCCGCGGCTGCATTTATTTTGGGTGTACAAGCAAAGCATGCGGTTTCTAGCCAACAATCGATTACCGTTAAAGGCCTGGCAGAAAAGCCGATCAAAGCAGACCGGGCGCAGTGGACCATCAATATCAGTGTCGTTGCACCTACGCAGGCTGAAACACTGCAAGCGATTGACCGCGAGCGGGCAGTATTGGAGTCTTTTCTTGATCAGCAGGGCTTAGCGGTGAATACGCGCACGGTCAATGTGCAAACCTTAGGCCCGCACTATGAAGAAGAATACATCCACGACAATCCGCGACAGGTGCAACGTGGGTTCGAGGGATACCAGAGCGTGCATATCAGCACACCAGACCTGGCCAAAATCGCAGCTGCTAACCAAGCGATTTTATCGTTGCGTGCCGACAACCATCCTGTGAGCTCGCAAGCGCCTGAGTTCCTGGTCAGCAACTTAGAGTCGGTTAAGATGTCATTGATTGCGGAAGCCACTAAAAACGCTCGCACCCGCGCCACCGAATTTGTCAAGCAAGATGGGGTGCAGGTGGGCGTGATGAAATCTGCCAGTCAAGGCGCTTTTTATATTTTACCGGCCACTGGCGGCGATGACAGCGATAACAGCTACGGTGGTATTTATGATAAATCCACCGTGGATAAAATTGCCCGCGTAGTGGTGACTGTGGTGTACAACATCGAATGACTGAAATTCTACGCATCTCACAACTGAGCATTACCCCGGCCCACGCGCCTGAACGCAAGCTGGTGAATCAGGTTTCGCTGACACTGGCACGTGGTAAAACTACCTGCATCGTCGGCGAATCTGGTAGCGGAAAAAGTTTAACCGCACTCAGCATCATGAAGCTTTTATCCCCACAATTACGCATGCAGGGGCAGATTTTTTTTGAGGGGCAAGACATCAGCCATTATGATGAGACTGCGATGCAGCACTTACGCGGCCAAAAAATGGGCATGATTTTTCAAGAGCCCATGACCTCACTCAATCCGGTACTCACCATCGGTTTTCAGATTGGTGAGCCGCTGCAAACGCATCTTGGTTTAAAAGGTGCAGCACTCAAACAAAAGGTTGCTGCCTTGCTAGACCAAGTCGGCATTGACCCTAACCGGGCAAACAGCTACCCCGACGAGCTCTCAGGCGGTCAGCGCCAGCGCGTGATGATTGCCATGAGTATTGCGTGTGAACCTGCATTACTGATTGCTGATGAGCCCACCACCGCGCTAGATGTAACGGTACAAGCGCAAGTATTACAGTTGCTCAATGCATTGAAAGATAGAATGCACATGGCAATGCTGTTCATTACCCATGATTTTGGGGTGGTCGCTGACATTGCTGATGAGGTCATCGTGATGTTCAGAGGCGAAATCGTTGAATCCGGCAGTGTGGCGCAAGTCCTGCACTCACCGCAACACCCCTATACACGTGCGCTACTGGCCTGTGTCCCTGACGCTGAGGGCAAAAAAGTTTTACAGCCCATGACCTATGACTGGTTAACGCCAAATTGATGGAACCGCCATGTCTGATATTTTGCTAGAAGCACGCCACCTGAATAAAACCTATCGCCAGCGCACCGGCACGCTCGGTCTTCAAACCAACACCATTCATGCGTTGGAGGATGTCAGCCTACAACTCAAGCGGGGAACGACACTGGCTGTGGTCGGTGAATCCGGCAGTGGCAAATCAACGTTGGCCCGGGGCCTGTTGCGTTTGTTACCGCTGGATAGTGGTGAAGTCATATTCGATGGTCAGGACTTTTTGGCGCTAGACAAGTCTGCATTGCGTGCCGCGCGCAGACATATGCAAATGGTGTTTCAAGACCCGTTTGCGTCACTCAATCCAAGAATGCGCGTCGGTGAAATCATTGCAGAGGGCTTGGTCATCCATCGGATTGGCACGCCGCAGGCGCAAACTGAGCAAGTCATCCAAATGCTCAAAAAAGTGGGCTTGCAAGCCGAGGATGCGCAGAAATATCCGCATCAGTTCTCTGGTGGTCAGCGTCAGCGTATCGGCATTGCGCGCGCGCTCATTCTGCAACCAAAACTACTGATTTGTGATGAACCTGTGTCAGCACTCGACGTTTCTGTGCAGGCGCAGATTCTGCTCTTACTCAAGCAATTACAGCATGAAATGGGCCTCAGTTATTTGTTCATCACCCATGATTTACGCGTAGTAAGACACATCGCAGATGACGTTTTGGTGATGCAAAAAGGCAAAGTAATTGAGCAAGGAAGCGTAGAAACCATTTATAATGCTTCCCAGCAAAAATATACACAACAGTTACTCAGCGCGATCCCCGGTCATGGGTTACGCGCTGTAGGCGCTTAATCTTACCCCTCAATCAATAAGAACACGCAGGAACTTTGCAATGGCATACGATTTGGAAGAACAGGAACAACTCGACGAATTTAGAGCCTGGTGGAACAAAAATGGCAAACTGGTGACTCGGTTAGTGATCGTAGCTGCCCTCTCTTATGGCGGCTGGCAAGCGTATCAAACTTGGATGAACAGCAAATCAACAGATGCATCCACCGCCTACCAAACATTGATCAGCACGCCGTTATCCGAGGTGGATAGCAAAAAAGCCGAGCAAATCAGTACGGATGCACAAGCGATTGCAGCCGATTACAGCATGACGCCCTACGCTGGCCGTGCTGCATTATTTGCTGCCCGTGCGCTGCACGAAGCAAAACAATCTGAGGCTGCTGAAAAACAATTGCGTTGGGCGCTGACTGAAGCCAAAGAACCCGCAATCAAGCATATGGCAGCGATTGAAATTGCCGGTTTGCAAATTGAGCGTAATGCGCTTGATGAGGCCAAAAAGACCTTGAGCACCATTGATGACAAAGGCTTTGATGGCATTAAAAATGCCCTGCTTGGTGATATCTTGATGGCTAGCAAGCAAGAAAAAGAAGCCAAGGAAGCTTACAACAAAGCATTGCAGGGTTTAGATCCAGAAGGCAAATTGTTTTACCTGACCCAGCAAAAACTGGACGCTTTGGGATAACGCGCGATGATGTTTAGCTCTCGCCTGCGCATTCCATCGCCTCTATTCAAGCATGCCTCCCTCGGTTGCCTACTGCTACTTGTTAGCGGGCTGTCAGCCTGTACCGCGTTTAATGACGTTAAAACCAACCTAAGCGAGAGCATTTTTGGCGCAGAACCGGCGAATCCGCCGGTAGAGCTTGAAGAGATCAAATCCTCCTACGAAACACGCGTCCTTTGGACAGCCGATATTGGTGAAGCGGGGCGTTTTACTTATGCCCCTGTGGTGGCAGATAACCTTTTGTATGCGGTGAATGCCGAAGGTAGCGTTATGCAATTGTCCGCTGACAGCGGCAAAAAAATATGGGAAACCGAGCTCGGCGAACCTATTAGTAGCGGCGTCAGTTTAGGGGGCGGCTTGGTGTTGGCCGGCACCAGCAAAGGCCATTTATATGCATTAAATGTCAATGGCAAAAAATTATGGAGTGCCGTATTAAGTAGCGAGGTACAAGGACAGCCGCGCTATTATGATGGCACGGTGATCGTGCGCACCACCGACCACCATATTTACGGCATTGATGCCGCTGACGGTCGTCGAAAGTGGTCTTACGAGCGCGCCACCCCCTCCCTCTCGCTGAAAACACAGGCTGGCATTGTGGTGGATGGCGGCGCAGTATACGCAGGCTTCCCCGGTGGCAAGCTGATCTCGATCCGTGCAGACAATGGTAAATTGGTGTGGGAGGCGACTGTTGCCCAACCCAAAGGCGTGACCGAAATCGAGCGTATTGCCGACATCACCAGCCTGCCATTTGTTGATGGCCCGGTGGTGTATGTGGTCGCCTATCAAGGCAAAGTTGCGGCGGTAGACCGTCAGCGCGGACAAATTCTCTGGAACCGTGATATTTCAAGCTACGTCGGTCTCACAGAAGAAAACAATAAAGTATATTTAAGTCATACCATTGGTTCAGTTTATTCTCTCGACAGTACCAATGGCAAAACCTTCTGGCGCCAAGGCAATCTCGGTTATCGTAACCTGACCGTGCCTTTACCACTGAGCAACATCGTTGCTGTGGGCGACCTTGAGGGCTATATCCATTTACTCAGCCAGGATGATGGCAGTTTTGTTGGCAGGCTACAATTGGGTTCAAAACCTATTATGTCGCTGATTGCAGGCAGTAATGCCAACCAATTCTTTGCGCAATCGCGTGACGGCCACCTTTACGCAGTCACATATAAATAATGCTACCTACCATCGTACTTGTCGGCCGACCCAATGTCGGCAAATCTACCCTTTTTAATCGCTTAACCAGATCGCGTGATGCACTGGTTGCAGATTTACCTGGCCTAACGCGAGATCGCCACTACGGACGTGGCATGGGGGCAAGTCAACCCTATCTGGTGATTGATACCGGTGGCTTTGAGCCCACCGCGGATACCGGCATTCTCAAAGAAATGGCTAAGCAAACCCTGCTCGCCATCGATGAAGCCGATGTCATTATCTTTTTGGTGGATGCCCGTGCCGGGCTCACGCCACAAGAATTCACCATTGCACAAACATTGCGCAAAGCACAACGCCCCGTCCTACTGGCAGTGAACAAAACCGAAGGCATGCGCAAAGCCATCGTCAGCGCGGACTTTCATGAACTAGGCATGGGTGAACCCCTGTCGATCTCATCTGCCCATGGCGAAGGGGTCAGAGATTTAATCGAGCTAGCACTAGAAACGGTGGTCGAAAAAATTGCAGAGCCCGCTGAGCCCGTCGATCAGGATACGCCCAGAATCGCGATTGTTGGCCGACCAAACGTTGGTAAATCGACACTGGTGAATGCATTATTGGGCGAGGACCGCGTGATTGCTTTTGACGAACCGGGGACCACCCGCGATTCGATTGAAATCGCGCTTGAAAAAAATGGCAAGCATTACACCATTATTGACACCGCTGGTGTGCGTAAACGCGGCAAAGTGTTCGAAGCGGTGGAAAAATTTTCTGTAGTGAAAACTATGCAGGCAATTGAAGACGCCAATGTGGCGATTCTCGTCGTTGATGCTAAGGATGGAATCACTGAGCAAGATGCGCACGTCGCCGCTTATATTGTTGACGCTGGCCGCGCGTTGGTCGTTGCCATCAACAAATGGGATGGCCTGCAAGATGACGAACGCGAGTGGATCAAGCGTGAAATTGATCGCAAACTGCAGTTTTTGGATTTTGCTAAGTTTCACTATATCTCAGCTTTGCGTAAAAAAGGCCTCAATGAGCTATTGGCCTCGGTCGATGTCGCCTTTAAAGCTGCCATGAGTAAACTCGCCACCCCACAACTCACTCGAGTTCTCGGGGAAGCCACCACGCAACATCAGCCGCCGATCACCCGCGGCATTCGTCCCAAGTTACGCTACGCCCACCAAGGCGGAAGCAATCCACCGATTGTTGTCGTGCACGGCAATCATGTGGATGGCATTAAAGCGAGCTACACCCGTTACCTGGAAGGCATTTTCCGCAAAGCCTTTCAACTGGTAGGCACACCTCTGCGCGTGCAATACAATCAGGGCGAAAATCCGTTTGATAAAGAGGATGAGCGCAAAAAAGGCGAAGGGTTAGTGACGATGCGCCGCCGTAAAAACGAGATGCGTGCCAAGCTTAAACAGCGCAATGAGCAAAACAAAACCAAAAAATAAATCATTTATTTGTGAGTGTGGCTTTTTGGCCCTGCAGCCTTAGTACAGACTAAGTCATAGAAGCGTCAATGGAATAAAAAAAGGGACCCTGAGTCCCTTTTTTATTCCAATCAACGGCGATTAGCGCAGTGTTGGCAACAGGTTCTTGCCACTCACTCCAAGCTGTTGCGCCATGCTGGCACCCAGTCTCTTAGCAAAGCGATCGACCACGGTTTCTTGATAAGTAAAATCGACGATCTCAGACTCTTTGATCACTTCACGCGCCACATATTCGGCACTGCCCTGCGCATCTGCCAAGCCCAATTTAATACTTTCTTCGCCGTTCCAAAACAGGCCACTGAAGGTCTCTTCGGTCTCTTTCAAGCGGTTACCTCGGCCTTGGCGCACCACCGTAATGAATTGCTGATGGATCTGGTCAAGCATGGTTTGCGCGAAAGCCTGTTGTTTTGGATTCACTGGTGAAAATGGGTCTAACATGCCTTTGTTCGCACCCGCGGTCAACAAACGACGCTCAACCCCAACTTTTTTCATGACTTCGGTGAAACCGTAACCATCCATCAATACACCGATCGAGCCCACAATACTGGCTTTATCGACAAAAATCTTATCAGCCGCCACCGCAATGTAGTAGCCGCCAGAAGCACAAATATCCTCTACCACCGCATACACAGGAATATCGGGATGTAATTTGCGTTGCCGATGAATTTCGTCATTGATAATCCCGGCTTGCACTGGACTGCCGCCTGGGCTGTTAATGCGCAAAATAATGCCCTTGGTACCTTTGTTGTCGTAAGCATCGTTTAGGCTACTGATCACCGCGTCGGCATTCACCTGACCACCGGCTTCAATCACCCCGGAGAGATCAATCAAAGCAGTGTGCGCAGTGGAGGCATTCTTGTTTTGCCCGACCCAGCCCAAAAACATCATCAACAAGAAAAATAGATAAATAAAAGTCAGTGACTTGAACAATACTGACCAGCGTCTAGCCGTTTTTTGCTCTTGCAACCCTGCCAAGGCAATTTTTTCTACCGTCCGCATTGCCCAATCCGGGCTTTGACCGTTTTGCACTGGTGCAGATGACTGCGAATTTTCTTCTTGCATAACTTCACTTTCGTCAATAATTTTAGCGATTCTAACAACTTTCAGCGGCTTGCAATGGATTTACTTGTCGCCCTTGCAAGGCCGATAAACAATTGACCCAAGGCAACCCTTAAAACTGATCCAGATGCACGGTCACCACACCCTCACTTTCCGAAACAGGGATGGGGGATAAACGTTTACCCTGACAAGGTCCGACGACACAATGACCCGTCTGCGGGGCATACATCGCGCCATGCGTTGCGCAAATAATCCACTCTTGGGTCATATTAAAAAACTTACCATGCTCCCAGTCAAGTTCGACAGGCACATGAGCGCAACGATTGACATAAGCATAGGGCTTGCCCTCAAACCGCAGCAAAAAGCCGGTGGCATGTGGGCCTAAGGCTGGCATGGCAAAACGCAAGCCATCGCCTTTTTCATGTAAGTCACTGCTGTTAAAAGTGATCACACCGTCGCTCATGTTTGCTCCAACAACCAAGCGCTTAATGTTGCCACATCATCAAACAGATAATCAGGCGAATACTGCGATAAATGTGCGGCTGTTTGTGATCCATAACTGACTGCCGCCGTCATGACACCCGCGTTTTTCCCCATTTGCAAATCATATTGCGAATCACCGATCATGAGCGTGCGCGCTGGCATAGCGACCAACTCATCCATCAGTTCATCTAGCATTTGCGGATGTGGCTTAGAAAAGCATTCATCCACGGTTTTCGTGGCATGAAAATATTTTGCCAGACCAGATTGTTGTAGTGCTGTATTCAGGCCACGTCGGCCTTTTCCAGTCGCTACTGCCAGTTTGATCCCTTTTTTGGACAAAGCAACAATGGTCTCCGCAATGCCTGCAAACAACAGAATATTATTTTCATTGGCGTAATAGTTACGCTGGTAATGGGTTGCCAGTGCTTGCGCTTGAGAGGCTGGAATGTCGCCAAACAACACTTGTATAGACTCCCGTAAACCAAGACCGATGATGCTACGTGCCCGCGATTCGCTTAATTCAGGCAAACCAGCCTCCTGCGCCGCTTGAATCAAAGCCTGTGATATCAAGCCAGTGGAATCCGCAACCGTGCCATCCCAATCCCATACGATTAAATCAAATTGTTTCAATGACTGACTTTCTTAAAATAGTAGAACTTATCCAGACTGCGCTTACTTGGCCACATGCATAAACATAACGTTAACGATTGCGCTGTTGCTGCAAAAAATGCGTCAACTCTTCCGGCAATGGCGCCACTAAATGCAAGGGTTCGCCAGACAATGGATGCGCAATGCGCGTCTCACTGGAGTGCAAAAACATGCGTTTTAGGCCTTGTTTATTCAGTTGTTTGTTCAAAGCAAAATCGCCGTATTTGTCATCCCCCAAAATCGGAAAACCCAAATGCGAGAGTTGCACACGCAACTGATGCGTGCGGCCGGTAATTAACTTGGCCTGTAGAAAACTAAAATTTGCCCACGACTCTTGTAAGTAGAACCAGGTTTCAGAGGTTTGTGTTTCTACTTCAAAGCGGCCTTTGGCTGCATGTCTTTGCGCCACAAAACCACTGGCTTTGAGTGACTTTCTGCCGCCGGGTTCACTACTGAGTAGCGGTTCATCCACCACTTTGACGCGCCGTTCGCCACTTTCGGTGACAAACTTTTGTAAATCGAGCGTGACTTTGCGCCTGGCTTCTTGCCAATGCCCTTGCACGACCATCAAATAACGCTTATCCATCTGGTGGTGACGCATGGCCTCGTGCAACGCCGTTAATGCCGAGCGTTTTTTGGCAATCATCAACACCCCAGAAGTTTCGCGGTCTAGTCGATGCACCAGCTCCAGAAACTTGGCTTGTGGTCGTTCGAGACGTAGTTGCTCGATCACGCCTAAACTAATGCCGCTGCCACCGTGTACCGCCATCCCAGCAGGCTTATTCAAAGCCAGCATGGCATCGTCTTCATAAATGACATGATCAGCAAGTTTCGCTCTCGTGCCTGATGGGGCGGGCTTGGCCGCCGCTTCTGCCACGCGGATAGGTGGCACACGGACCTCATCCCCGATTTGTAATCGATACTCCGCATCGACACGTTTTTTATTCACGCGCACTTCGCCGCTGCGCAAAATGCGATAAATATGATTTTTAGGCACGCCCTTGAGCACCTTGGCCAGATAATTATCGATGCGTTGGGTTTCTGAGGCATCATCAACCTGCAAATAGGTCACGCGATCACTGGCGGGACGTGCGTCGGCCTCATGCGTTGTGGGCGTGCTTGCGAGCGATATTGACGGAGTGTGCGCTGATGAGGTCATAGTTGCAGGTCGTGCTTTGCTTTATTAAGACTTATAGATATACTGTCGAGATTCTGAATCAGCGGTCTTCCCGGCAATCGCAACAACATCGCAATGCCGAATTCAAGATAACCATCGCGATATTCTCGTCGATCGTACACCCTGGCAAGTCGAGCCCCAACATTGAGGTTCGGATCTGCACTCAGAATCAAAAAAATTTTGGTGAATACCGCTCGCCATCAAGTAGCGATAATTAATTTGAAATGATTTAACGCGAAGCTCACGCAGAATAAACAAAGAAATGAGCTCGGCGTTTGCCAAACCCGAATTTTAACGAAATTACCCTCTGTTTAGGGTTTTATTTTTGCAGTCAAACGCGATGGATAAGACAGATGTTTAGTCATCTGCCATGCACTCACTGCCCCCTTGCAGAAATCGAGTGACCGGTATGCAGTGTATGCTGCTTTGCGGTGCTCAACATTGTGTATTTTGAGGCTGCCACGTTGTGCTGATTGCCCGTGGCTAGCAACGCAAAAGCCATTACACAATCCCTCCCGTTAATTTCTGGTGGTTGATTCACAACCTTGGCCCGCCCTGCGCTCATGGCTATTCTGTGGCTTCGATTAGGAGCCCTACATGAAAAGAATGTTGTTTAACGCAACGCAATCTGAAGAATTGCGTGTTGCGATTGTTGATGGACAAAAACTCATCGACCTGGATATTGAACACGCTGGCAAAGAACAGCGAAAAAGTAATATCTACAAAGGGGTCATCACCCGCATTGAACCCTCTCTCGAAGCCGCGTTTGTCGACTATGGTACTGACAGACACGGCTTTTTGCCTTTTAAGGAAATCGCCCGCAGCTATTTTCAGGACAAGCCTGAAGGTCGCGCCCGTATTCAAGACGTGATCAAAGAAGGTCAAGAAGTCATTGTCCAAGTAGATAAAGACGAGCGTGGCAGCAAAGGCGCTGCCCTGACAACATTCATCTCACTCGCCGGCCGTTATCTGGTACTGATGCCTAACAACCCGCGTGGCGGTGGTGTTTCGCGCCGCGTAGAGGGTGAAGAGCGCAACGAATTGCGTGACACGATGGCCCAACTTGAAGTGCCAAATGGCATGAGCATCATTGCGCGCACCGCTGGTATTGGCCGCAATGCTGAAGAATTGCAATGGGATTTGAATTACTTGTCCCAACTATGGCAAGCCATTGAGGATGCCTCTAATTTTCAGCCGGGCGCATATCTGATCTACCAAGAAAGCAGCTTGGTCATTCGTGCTATCCGTGATTACTTCAGCGCGGATATTGGCGAAATCCTCATCGATACGGCAGATGTGCATGAGCAAGCTTTACAGTTCATGAACCACGTGATGCCTGGCAATGTCACCCGCGTCAAGCTTTACCAAGACGAAATCCCCCTCTTCTCACGCTTTCAGATCGAACATCAGATTGAATCTGCCTTTGCGCGTGAAGTGCGTCTGCCTTCAGGCGGCGCGATTGTGATTGACCATACCGAAGCCTTGGTTTCAATCGACGTCAACTCCGGCCGCTCCATCAAAGGCGCGGATATTGAACAAACAGCCTTCAACACCAACTTAGAGGCCGCTGAAGAAGTCGCACGCCAGATGCGTCTGCGTGACCTTGGTGGCTTGGTCGTGATCGACTTTATCGACATGGAAAACCAACGCAATCAGCGTGAGGTTGAAAACGCGCTGCGTGATGCGTTGCATCATGATCGCGCACGTGTGCAAATGGGCAAAATTTCGCGTTTTGGCCTGTTAGAGTTGTCACGTCAGCGCTTGCGCCCAAGCCTTGGCGAAACCAATCACATGACCTGCCCGCGTTGTAACGGCACGGGCCATATTCGTGGCATTGAGTCTACGGCTTTGCACATTCTTCGGATTACGCAAGAAGAAGCCATGAAAGAAAATAGCGCCATTATTCAGGTGCAATTGCCTGTTGAAGCCGCCACCTTCTTACTCAACGAAAAACGCGCGGACATCCACAAGATCGAGCAACGCACTGGTGTCGAAGTCGTGCTGATTCCAAACATCCATCTCGAGACGCCAAATTACAATATTTTGCGCATTCGTCTGGATGATGTGAATGAAGATACCATGCAGGCCAGCTACAAAATGGTAGACCTACCAAGCGAATCTGATTATCAACACAGTCTGAATGAAGCGGCTCCCCCGGCGAAGGTTGAAGCCGTGGTTAAGGGCATTACCCCTGCGACTGCAGCACCGATTGTCGAAGAGAAACCAGTGGTTGTTCCAGTCGTTGAAGCTAAAAAATCTTTCTTTGGCGTCATCAAATCTTGGTTAGGCCTTGAAGAAAAAGAAGTTGTAGCGCCAGTTGAAAAACCCGCACGCGAATCGAAAGAACAGCACCGCGACCGTAATAAAAACCGTAATCGCCGTGACCGCCAGCGCGAGCGCCCACAAGACCGTAACGATCGCCCTGCCGGTGAGCGTCCGGCCAGAGATGCGCAGGATACCAACGCGAATAAACCGCGTCAGGAACGTCAACAGCATGAAAAACCTGCACAAAAAGAAAAGCAGGATCGCCAGCCGGTGGCGGACAATAACAAAGCTGATGCCAATCAGGCTGTATTAACCACTCAAGTAGGTGATCAAAAGCAAGAGCGTGGTGAGCGTGGTAACCGCCGCAATCGCCATGGCCGCCGAGATCGTCGCCCTCGTGAAGAAGGTCAAACGCAAACAAATGATGAGTCAGTGAACCAAGTCGCTGCCAGCATTGACACAACGACCGCTGTAGCCACACCACCTGTGCTGGCGGAGAGTGCGCCAGTAGTTGTAACGCCGACGAATGTTGACACAGCGCCGAAAACCCTCAGCGAGCCTGCAGTAGCAAACGAGGTGGCCACTTCCAGCAATGAGCGCGCTGAGACAGCGCAGTCAAATACTGAGGCTGACCCTACGCCGGAAAAAGCACCACGCGGTCGTTCACGTGGTGGCAAAACCAGCAAAGCAAAAGGTAAACGTAGCGCTGAAGATGGCAACACACCAGCCATCGAACTCGTCGAAACCGCTGCCAAGGTCATTGCTGTCGAATCCACTAGCACAGAAACGCTGGCGCCTGCAGACACAAGCCAGAAAAAACCAGCACGCAAACGCAAACCGGCTGCCAAGGTCGCGAATACTGCGAATGATGCAGGCATTCAATTGGTTGAGACCAAATCCGAGCCTACTGCAGCCGCCACTGACGCACCTGCAAAAGCGAAAAAACCGCGCAATGCAGCCAAGTGGAAAAAAGACGAAGCCGCCGCCACGGAGCCAAGTCTGGTGATGGTTGAAACACAGAAAGAATAGTGACTCGTTTGCTGGTCACAAAATAAAAGAGGACCTAAGGGTCCTCTTTTTTTGCGGGTCCTCTTTTTTTGTGTGCACCTGTTTTATTAATTGCACATGCTTCATTTTCTGTATATTAAGCTTGCCAACGGATCACACACCAATAGCCAATGATGGTAAGTAAAATGGACACCACGACATGGGTAAAAATATGCACGCCGGCCCATACATAAGCTTGCTTTTGTAACAACACAAATGCTTGTGCCGAAAAAGTAGAAAAAGTGGTTAAACCGCCCAAAAAACCCATCGCGATAAACAAGCGCCACTCATGGGAAAGTTGTGGCATGGTCTGAAACAAGGCCAAAGCGATGCCCATTAAAAATCCACCCACCGCGTTTGCCATCAGCGTGCCTAAGGGAATCATCCCAATCGGGTTTAACCAAGTGGATAACCCCCAGCGTGCCCAAGCACCTAATGCTGAACCCAAACCAACCATGAGCCAAGATTTCATTTGAATGTCCTTCTAAAACAATAGCAGGCAATGTATCATAAGTTTAAAAAGCCTTGTGCCAACCTCCCGTTGATTTAAAGAGATTCCCTTGCGTTTATTATTTGTTACCTCAGAAATTTTCCCATTAATCAAAACCGGAGGCTTGGCAGATGTTAGTGGCGCCTTACCCGCAGCACTCACTAGCGTCGGGCTTGATATTCAGATATTGTTGCCGGCCTACCGAGGCATCATGGCGCAATGTCATGCGCCAAGGTTGTTAGGCTCATTACAAGTATTCCACGACATTCGTTGCGACATTTATCAAACTACCCTCCCCGGCACCCAACTCCCGCTTCTTTTGATTGATTACCCGGCGTTGTACGATCGCGAAGGTGGTCCTTACCATCATCCGCAGCAGGGTGAATGGCAAGACAACCCCTTACGCTTTGGCGTGCTTTCTAAAGTCGCGGCCATGCTGTCGGTACCCAACACCTTGCAATCATGGCAACCTGACTTGGTGCACTGCAACGATTGGCAAACGGGGTTGACGCCCTATTATTTGCGGCAGTTTTCAAGCGCTGCAAAATCGGTATTCAGCATTCATAATTTGGCATTTCAAGGCAACTTTCATGCGGATTGGCGCATGCGTCTGACCTTAAGCGAGCAGGACTTTCAACCTGCGGGTTATGAGTTTTATGGTCATCTTTCGTTTATGAAAGCCGGTTTGTACTACGCAGATGCCCTTGCAACGGTCAGCCCTACGTATGCGCAAGAAATTCAAACCGAGCAATTCGGTTTCGGCTTTCAGGGTTTATTGCAGCACAGAGCGCAAGATTTGGTCGGCATTTTGAATGGAATTGATACACAGGTGTGGGATCCCGCTACGGATCCTTTTTTATCGGCCCACTTTCAAGTGAAGCAACTCAGCAATAAAACGCTAGTCAAGCAGGCCTTGCAGGTCGAGCTCGGATTGCAGCCTATCGGCGACGCCCCACTTCTTGGTGTAGTCAGTCGGCTCACGCACCAGAAAGGTCTGGACATGCTGATTGAGATCGTTGATCCACTGCTCACTGCAGGCTGCCAGCTGGTGGTGCTGGGCAGCGGTGAGCCCGCGATGGAACAACAGTATCTAACCTTGATGCAACAATACCCAGGGCAAGTCGCGGTCACCATTGGCTATAACGAACCACTATCGCATCGCATCATGGCGGGGGCGGACATTTTTGTCATGCCGTCGCGGTTTGAGCCATGCGGTTTAAATCAGATGTATGGTTTGCGCTACGGTACGATTCCCGTGGTTGCAAACACAGGCGGTCTGGCAGACTCGGTGCATGGCGGCACCATGGGTGCAGACGGTAAACTGCCAAAAACGATGACCGGCTTAGTAATGGCAGACAATCATCCATCGACACTTTTGGTCACCTTACAGCAAGCCATACAGATTTATGCCAATTCTCGTCAGTGGAAACAGTTGCAAACACAAGCCATGCAACAAGATGTGAGCTGGCAAACCAGTGCAAAACACTATTTGTCGCTATACAAAAATGTGATGTCTGTTTAAAAACAAACACTTAAGAATTTTAGGTTAAAAAAAGAGGGAGCTGGCACAGAAGATGCTTATATCTAATTAAGCTTCTCCAAAGCTAACTTCTCCTCCCTCAAGACGCCATATTAGGCGTCTTTTTTTTACTTTTTAAAACGCACTATTCGGACTGAGTAGGTGGCGTCAAGTTCAAAAAGTGTTCTCGATAGTATTTCAACTCGTCAATCGACTCATAAATATCTGCTAAGGCTTCATGACGGCTGGCTTTCTTAAAGCCTGCATAGATATCTGGCCGCCAGCGACGTGACAACTCTTTAAATACACTGACATCCAAGTTACGGTAATGAAAAAACTGCTCCAGACGCGGCATATAACGCGCCATAAAACGTCTGTCCTGACAGATAGAGTTGCCACACATGGGTGACTTACCAGCAGGCACATGCGCTTGCAAAAACGCCAGCATAGCATCGGTCGCGGCCTCTTCATTCAGCGTTGAGGCTTTGACTTTGTCAATTAAACCACTACGACCATGCGTGCCTTTATTCCACGCATCCATGCCATCCAACACGGCATCCGACTGATGCACAACCAATACCGGCGATTCCGCAATCACGTTCAATTGCGCATCGGTAACGACAGCCGCTAGCTCGAGTATGCGGTCTGTATCCGGTAACAAACCACTCATCTCCATATCCAGCCAGATTAAATTGTCCTGATTAGTTGCCAATTGTGTGCCTCTCGTCATGATTTCCATTAAAATGGAACATTATATTCAGTTCAGTGAACAAGGTGGATATAAATCCATCAAAATAACACTCTGATCTTATTCGTAAATGCTCATGCTTATGTCCGCCATCTTTACTCAAATTTTTGTCGCTGTCATTGTCGTTAGTCTCGCTGTCCGCGTCTGGCTGGGGCTGCGGCACATACGGCACATACAACAACATCGCCAACAAGTGCCTGTAGCTTTCCAGCAAACCATCAGCCTTGAGGCCCATCAGCGTGCCGCAGACTACACAAGCGCTAAAGTGAAACTACGCTTAAACGAAACCATCATTGAGTCGTTGGTGTTGCTGGCACTCACCCTTGGCGGCATCTTACAGACCCTAGACCAAGTCTGGCAGCAATGGTTGCCAGCGCATGAAATTATTCGCGGTGCGTTGGTCATTTGTTCTGCCATGTTGATCTCAGGCTTGGCTACCCTGCCCTTCGACTACATCCAGACATTCAAAGTAGACGAAGAGTTTGGTTTCAACAAAATGTCGCCTGCCATGTTTTTTAGTGACATGATCAAACACAGCGTGGTCGGTGTATTGCTGGGCGGCCCGATTCTGTTCGCGGCATTGTGGTTGATGCAAAGCGCTGGGGAAGCTTGGTGGCTTTATTTGTGGTTGATTTGGAGTGCATTTAACCTGTTTATGCTGGCGGTTTATCCCGTATGGATTGCCCCTTTATTTAACAAATTCACGCCGATGCAAGATCAAACACTTAAAGCCCGCATTGAAGCGCTGATGCAAAAATGCGGCTTTGCCAGTCAAGGTTTGTTTGTCATGGATGGCTCTACCCGCTCAGGCCATGGGAATGCTTATTTCACGGGCTTTGGCAAAAATAAACGTGTGGTATTTTTTGATACCTTGCTCGAAAAATTGAATGCAGACGAAATTGAGGCCGTTTTGGCACATGAGCTTGGCCACTTCAAACATCAACATGTGATCAAACGGATTGCCATGATGTTTGGTCTGAGCTTGGTTGGTTTGGCGTTACTCGGCTACTTAATCAAACAAGAGTGGTTTTTCACGGGGTTAGGGGTCGCACAGGCCAGCAACCACATGGCTTTACTGCTGTTTGTGCTGGTTTCACCTGTGTTTATGTTTATTTTGCGCCCAGTATTGGCTGCGTACTCACGTACCAATGAGTTCGAAGCAGACCACTATGCAGCACAGCAATCCAGACCAGCATTTTTAATTGATGCTTTAGTCAAGTTGTATCGCGATAATGCGTCGACACTTACGCCTGATCCGCTGCATTCCGCGTTTTATGACTCGCATCCACCCGCTAGCTTACGCATTGCCAAGTTAGAAACTTACGCATGAAACTCAGTGGCTTGATCAGTGTGGTATTTGCGGTTGCAGGCCTGCAAGCCAATGCCGCAGATCAAGCCTTGCAAGCAGGCAAAAAACTACTCGAGTCTAATTGCATTCATTGTCATGCCAGCAGTTACGGCGGTGATGGCAGTGGCATCTATACCCGCGATTACCGCAAAGTGCGCTCCTTGAGCGGTCTTAAAGCACAAGTCACCAGCTGTAACACCATGCTCAACCTAAAATGGTTTGATGATGAAGAGCAGCAAGTGGTACAGTACCTTAATCATACCTATTACCATTTCTAGCATGCCACTTGAAGGTCTCATTGTCGCTGCCTACGGCAAGCGCTATAACGTTGAATTGCTGGACGGCCGCGTACTCAGTTGCGTCACGCGCGGTAAAAAGGTGGATAATGCCGCGGGTGATCGCGTCAGCGTCACGCTCACCGCCAATCATGAGGGTGTCATAGAGAAAACGGCACCTCGTCAAACCCTGCTCTACCGCAGCAATGCCTTCAAAAGCAAAATTCTCGCGGCCAATGTCACACAAATACTAATTGTGTTAGCGACGCAACCTAGCTTTTATGAAGATTTGCTGAATCGCTGTTTGGTTGCCGCCGAAGCAGCTGGCATTCGTGCGGTGATTATTCTAAACAAATGTGACTTACCTAATCCGCAAGCCATGCAAAAGCTGCATCAGTATGCAGCACTCGGCTATCTGACCATACAACTCAACGCCAAAGACTCAGTTGAAAGCCTTAAACCCTTGTTGACAGGACACACGAGCGTGCTGGTCGGACAGTCCGGTATGGGCAAATCCACCATCATCAATAGTCTGCTACCAGAAGCCCGCAGTAAAACCCAAGAAATCAGCGCCACCTTAGATAGCGGCAAACACACCACCACCGCCACCCACTTGTACCATCTGGATAGTCAAAGCGCGATTATTGACTCACCAGGGCTGCAAGAATTTGGTTTGTATCACATCAATGAGGCCGACCTCGAATATGCCTTTGTCGAGTTTAGGCCTTTGATTGGTCACTGCAAATTTAACAATTGCACGCACACGCATGAGCCGGAGTGCGTCATTTTGCAGGGGTTGGCAACAGGCACGATTGCACCAGAGCGCCTACAAATTTTTCAACAAATCCGTGCTGAAAACACCGTACAAATCTATCACTAACGCCCGTTTTCTATTGCTTGTGTGCGCCTCAGACAAAAAAACACCCTGCCGAAGCAGGGTGTTTTTGTTTACACGTACGTAGACGTGTGAGGTGCTAACAATATTACAACGCGAACACGTTTAATGCACCGCCACCAGGCGCCGCATTATACTTGGTCAGCTCTTTGTAACCACCCGCTGCACCCAGCGCATCGGTGTCACTGGTCATGCCGAGGTTCATCGCTACACCGGCCCAACCACCGATACCTGACAAGATACCAATGTATTGCTTGCCTTTGTTACCGTAGGTAAACGCGTTACCAATAGCACCAGAGCCCACTTGGAACTTCCACAACTCTTTACCAGACTTGGCGTCTACCGCTTTGAACCAACGATCCAGCGTGCCGTAAAACACCAGATCAGAGGCCGTAGTCAACGCACCACTCCAAGCAGAAAACTTCTCTTTGTTGTACCAGACTTTTTTGTTGGTCATTGGGTCATAGGCAGCAAAGCCACCCATCACGCCATCTGGACCGGCAAACATGGTGAGGGTTGCACCTACCCATGGTTGACCAGCCACATATTTAGACTCTACTGGCTCGTAAGTCATACATACGTGGTTCAGTGGTGAGTACATCAAGCCAGTTTTTGGTGAGTAAGCTGCTGGCTGTTGGTCTTTAGTGCCTAACGCTGCTGGACAAATGCCTTTGGCGTTGTAGTCTTGGTGCGTAGAAGCTGCGGCTAATTTATCTGGCACACCTGTTTTCAAATCAACGTTGTTAGCCCAGTTGACAAATGGGTGCACTTTTTCAGCGGCAATCAATGAGCCGGTGCTGGCGTTCCATGTGTAAGCGAAGCCGTTACGGTCATGGTGCCACGCATAGGTTTTACCGCCTTTGTCGAACAGAATCACTTCGTTTACACCATCGTAATCCCACTCGTCGTGTGGTGTCATCTGCATTGCCCATTTAGCAACACCAGTATCCAAATCACGTGCAGTCACAGTCATCGACCATTTGTTATCGCCTGGGCGAACATCTGGGTTCCAAACCGAAGGGTTACCAGCACCGTAGTACACCAGATTGGTACGGGCATCATATGGCCACCAGCCCCAAACAGAGCCACCACCATGTTGCCAGCCATCTTTAACCGCTTGTGGTTTTAACCAAGTGCGGGTACCCAATTCTTTTTCGCCGCCTTTGATTTGTTCGGCTGTCAGGCGTTTGAAAGAACCGCCTTCTTTGTTACCACCATTCACGTCTGAATACACAGACAGCGCGTTATACAGTGGATTGTCTTTGTTGGTATTGGCGTCGTGCAATGTCTCAGCATCAGGGCCTGTAGAATACGCTTTCCATGCCAGTGAGCCATCTTTCAGGTTGTAAGCAGCGATAAAGCAACGCACGCCGAATTCAGCCCCTGAGCAACCTGTCAGTACTTTGTCTTTGATTACATGTGGCGCGTTAGTATTGGTGGCACCCACTTTTGGATCCGTGTTTTTGACTTCCCAGACTTTTTTACCGTCTTTGGCGTCCAAAGCCACTAATAAACCATCGTTTTGTTGCAGGTAAATACGGCCATCGCCATAACCCAAGCCACGCGTGACGTTATCACAGCACAATACCGCTTGTACGCTAGGATCTTGTTTTGGAAAATAAGACCAAACAATTTTCTGGTTATCGTTCAAATCCAAGGCATACACGTTATTTGGGAAAGCGGTCACGATGTACATCATGTTGCCGACCACCACTGGCGAGCCTTCGTGACCACGGTTTACACCGGTCGCAAATGTCCACGCCATTTTCAGATTTTTCACATTGCCTTTGTTCACTTGTGCCAAGGCGCTGTAAGCTTGGTTGTTATGCTGGCCGCGTGGATGCGCCCAGTTGTTTGCATCTTTCATTGCATTTTCTTGATCCGCAGCCGCATAGGCCATGGCTGGTAAGGCAAGCGCTACGCTGGCTGCAATACCAAAAGCAGTTTTAATTTTCATCATCGTTATATCTCCGGAAGAAAAATCCCAAAAGGATCTATCACAAATTGCAATTTAAAAAATTGCGCTGTGCTTAAGTTTGCCACTGGCACTAGGATTTCCAGAGCGGTCATTTTCCTATCAAGGAAGAATGTCACTTTATTAAGCGCTTGTAACTGTAATATAAATAGCCCCCCGAAACAGCCAGCCAGTTTTGGGTTTTATTCATGGGCCAGATCAGGAATTTTTCTCAAAACTTTATAAAACTGCTTTTTTTTTGTATCATTTGACCATCGAAGGCCATGTCCTAGTGTGCCCTTCAGGTAATCGTGTGTTCCGCCATGGCGGTGACACTTTTTTACTTGATTATGAAGGTAAACACTGACTGTGCTAAGACCCTGGCATTACTCCCTCGTATTGGACAAAGCATCGCCGCATTCAATACACCATCAACTCATCGCGCATTTTCGTGCCATGATTGAAGGGGGCACCTGGTTGGGCGGTAGCCCACTCCCTAGCTCCCGTGAAATCGCACAACGACTGAGCATCAACCGAAAAACGGTTTCTCGCGTCTATGAAGAACTGTCTGCACAAGGCCTTATAGTCACCCAGCCCAAACGCGGCACCTTTGTGGCAGAATCGCCACGCGCTGAAATACCCGCCGCCACCCCTAGCCAGCCCGAACAAGACACCACGGCAGCGAGCATTGATCAGTTAATCCAGAAAACCTGCGCACACCATATCCGCAGGGTGGCTTTGCACATGCACAAACTGCGCCCGCAAGACTACGATGTCACCGGACTATTTAATCTCAAGCACATGTTGGCCAACTTATTGGCGCACGAAAGGCGCTATCTGGTCTCCCCCGAACACATTAGCTGCGGCACCTGGCAAGCTTTACAAAGCGCATTAATACACTCGCTGAATTTGAACGACGGCTACCTGCTATTGGCCCATACCACGAGCTTGACGCTCGAAAAACAGCTCCTGAGACAAGGCGTCAAGGTATTGCGATTGCCCGCCATTGCAGCAGGGAATGCGCACGAGTTTATCGAGCAAGTGGAAAAATACTGCATCAATTATCCAGTCTCGGCCTTATGGTGTGACACCGCTTGCTTGTTTGAGCCACAAACAATGGCGTCTATGCAGACACTCGTGGCACAAAAACTGGCAGATTATCACCTATTACTGATTGAAGATCAGCGCACGCACCTACCCTTTGTGCAGCCCAGCCAGCCACTCGCCAGTAGACACGCCCAAAGCATCTTGCTAGGCAGTCTGTATGGGGAGTGTTGCGACATGTTTAATGTGTGCTATCTGGCCAGTAATCTAGGCTTTTCAAACACGTTTAAACATGAGTTGAATGTACAGCAACAGCAATCTTCTTTGCTCAATATGCTGGCACAAAGTGAATTGATCAAGCGCGGCGAATACAAAAAACTGCTGACCAGCATTCATCGTTTCTTACAGCCCGCATGAACGACTTTTTAGCCCGATTGGGCGGTTCATCACATCCAACCCACAGCCAATCTGGCTGTTTTTAACCACCAAAAATACAGGAAAAAATCCTATTTACATGAAAAATAATGTTTTGAATCATTGTGTTAATTTTTTTCATGCGCATGGCACACTTCATGCTCATTAGTCAGTGGGAGTGAGCTATCACTAGGACCGATACCAGCAGACTGCATATCCGCTGGTATCGGGGTAGACACTCCCTCACTTGCATAATGATCTCATGCAAAAAAGGCACCGCAAACGCGGTGCCTTTTATTTACTGGCAACCTACCGAGTGATCAATTACTCTTGGCCGATTTGGTAAATTTCATAGCTGGTTTCTACGATTTTGCCAGTCGATGCATCCACTTCGACTTTAACTTCTTCGTTATCCGCTTCGAGGATGTCGAATTCGTAAGAGGCTTTACCGTCAGGTTCTAATTCGTATTCAACTTCAACCACTTTACCTGGGTGTGCAGCCAAGGCAGTCGCTTTCGCTTCTTCTTCTGATACTTTGGCTAAGGCTTTGAAGCGCTCGTCCGTCGCAGTCACTTCTTCTTCTACCTCAGTGACTTTGCCAGTTTTCGCGCTGCACTCGATGTCCCAGGCTTTACCGTCGTTGGTCTGCACGTCAAACTCGTAAACTACTTGTTTACGCTCGGATTTGGCTTCCAGTTTAACAATTTTGCCATCGTGCTTGGACAATGCTGCTTTTACGCACTTACCTAGGCTGTCATAGGCTTTTGGCTTGATGGTTTCGTGGTCAGCGAATGCCTGACCGGATAATACGCCGCACAGTGCGGCTATTAATAGTGACGCTTTCGTTTGCATAATGATCTCCTTGTTTAAAGTCATGAATGAAGAACACGAAACAAGCGCTAGGGACGATTGTTTCGAGAATTCACAACGCGGAAAGGATATCAAAAAGCCGCTAAGCTTTTGAAAATATTACACCTTGTTAACAAAATGGTTAAAAGCAACCATTCATGCACCGTGCAATACGACTGGACTACACCGCCACAGGCGCTTTGATCGCAGGGTAAGGGTCGTAATTTTCAAGGGTAAAATCTTCAAACTTGAACGCAAAAATATCCTCCACCGCGGGATTAATGCGCATGATGGGCAACCCACGCGGACTGCGCGTTAATTGCTCGCGCACCTGATCCATATGATTGCTATAAATGTGGGCATCACCGAGGGTGTGCACGAAATCGCCAAGTTGCAAATGGCAGACTTGCGCCACCATCATAGTCAACAGCGCATAAGAGGCTATATTGAACGGCACCCCTAGAAAAATATCTGCGCTACGCTGATATAACTGGCAACTTAACTTACCGTCCGCCACATAAAACTGAAAGAAGGCATGGCAAGGCGGCAACTTCATGCGCTCAACGTCCGCCACGTTCCAAGCAGATACAATCAGCCGCCGTGAGTCTGGGGTCTGTTTAATCTGCTGGATCACCTGCGCAATCTGGTCTATGTGCGTGCCATCAGGCTTGGGCCAGTTGCGCCATTGGTAGCCATAGACCGGACCGAGATTGCCTTGATCATCCGCCCACTCATCCCAAATTTTTACCCCATGCTCTTTGAGATAAGCAATATTGGTGCTGCCTTGTAAAAACCACAACAACTCATGAATAATCGATTTGAGATGCACTTTTTTCGTGGTCAATAACGGAAAACCCTCAGCCAGATTAAAGCGCATCTGGTAGCCGAACACAGAAGTGGTGCCGGTGCCGGTGCGATCCGTTTTGACATGTCCATGCGCCAGCAAGTGGTTAAGTAAATCATGATACTGCTGCATTAAAGGCCTCCCGTTGCGGTTAGGTGTTGGCGACAATAAACGCTTTAATCGCATCGACATCCACATCCATCACTGTCGATGTTTGCGGCAAGTCCTCGAGGCCAGCTAGGCTGGCTGGACGCTCGGGCGCTTCGCCCAAGGCTTCGATGATGGCGTCTTCAAACTTGGCAGGCAATGCGGTTTCTAGTACCAACATCGGCACGCCGGGCTGCCGGTGTTCTAGCGCCACTTTTAGGCCATCGGCCGTATGCGTGTCTATAGTGACCCCATATTGCGCTTTGGCGGCACGGATCATTTGCATGCGGTTAGCATGGTTACTGTGGCCAGAGACAAAGCCAAAATCGGTAACTTTATCGAAGTCACCGCTGGCTTTGAGGTCAAATTTTCCGCCGTGGTCTACCGCGGTCCACAACGAACGCACTCTGCCACCATCGCGACCCACTAGATCGTAGACAAAGCGCTCGAAGTTAGAGGCTTTGCTGATGTCCATAGATGGGCTAGAGGTATGGTAAGTGTTGGCTGAACCACGCGGGGCATAGAGGCCGGTGTTAAAAAACTCATCCAACACATCGTTTTCATTGGTCGCGACGATCAGGCGGTCAATCGGCAACCCCATCATGCGGGCGATATGACCCGCGCATACATTACCGAAATTGCCACTAGGCACGGTAAAGCTGACTTTCTGGCGATTGTCAGTGGTGACGGCCAAATAGCCCTTAAAGTAATACACAATTTGTGCGGCAATTCGCCCCCAGTTAATGGAGTTCACTGCCCCAATTTTGTATTGCGCCTTGAAGGCATGATCGTTGGAAACGGCTTTGACCATGTCTTGCGCATCGTCAAATACCCCTTTTACCGCAATATTAAAAATATTATCGTCTTGCAAACTGAACATTTGGGCAGTCTGGAAGCGACTCATTTTTTGATATGGCGATAACATAAATACGCGCACACCTTGTTTACCACGCATCGCATATTCCGCAGCCGAACCAGTATCGCCTGAGGTGGCGCCTAAAATATTGGTCGTTTGGCCGGTTTTTCTCAGCACATATTCAAACAGGTTACCCAATAATTGCATGGCCATGTCTTTAAACGCCAACGTGGGACCATTGGATAAGCTGAGCAGATAGAGATCCTCCTCAAGCTTCAGCGTCGGCGTAATATCTTCAGCGCTTTGACCGGCTCGCACATATTGATAAACTTCTGCGCTGTAAGTCTTGTCGATAATCGCCTGCAGGTCTGTGTGCGGAATATCACTGTCATCCACCAAACGCGACAACACCGCAAAAGCCAATTGCCGATAGTTCATGCGCCGCATCGCATGCAAATCAGCATCACTGAATTGGGGATACTGCTCTGGCAGGTATAAACCGCCGTCAGGCGCAAGCCCCCCCAGCAGAATTTCACTAAACGTCAAAGCAGGCGACTGCCCGCGGGTACTAATATATTTCATTGCTTTCAACCGTAAGTTAGCGAGACAGTGTTTCCATGCGGATTTTGGTCACTTGACCAGCAATCGCGGGCAGTAACTCAATGTGCTTGATCGCAGCATCCATGGTTTTTTCTTGCGTGGTATGCGTCAAAATGACGATGTCAGCCTCAGATTCGCCCTCTGCGGGCTCTTTCTGCAGCATGGCATCAATCGAGATTTGCATATCGGCGAGAATCTTGGTAATCGCAGCCATCACGCCTGGTTTGTCTGTCGCACGCAAACGCAGATAGTAAGCAGAGTGCACCTCTGCGATTGGCAAGATCGGCAAGGTCTGTTGTTGATCAAGTTGGTAACCTAAATACGCCACGCGCTGCTCAGGCTTGGTGCCTTGTAAGCGTGCAATATCGACTAAGTCTGCAACCACCGCACTGGCAGTAGGTTCAGCACCCGCACCAGCACCATAATACAACGTCGGGCCCACTGCATCGCCTTTCACCACCACGGCATTCATGGCGCCATCCACGTTGGCGACCAAACGCTTTTCCGGGATCAGGGTCGGATGCACACGCAACTCGACGCCTTCACTGGTTTTTTTGCTGATCCCCAGTAATTTAACGCGGTAGCCAAGCTCTTCGGCATATTGAATATCTTTAGTCGTGAGTTTGGTAATACCCTCGGTGTAAGCTTGCTCAAACTGCACGGGCATGCCAAACGCAATGCTTGCCATTAATGTGAGTTTATGTGCAGCATCAATACCCTCAACGTCAAAAGTGGGGTCAGCCTCGGCATAGCCCAGCCGTTGCGCCTCTTTCAACACATCCACAAACGCTAACCCTTTGTCACGCATTTCAGTCAGGATAAAGTTAGTTGTGCCATTGATGATGCCGGCCACCCATTCGATTTTGTTGGCGCTCAGCCCTTCACGCAGCGCTTTAATGATTGGGATGCCACCGGCCACGGCAGCCTCAAAAGCGACAATCACGCCTTTGTCAGCTGCGGCCTTAAAAATTTCGTTACCGTGCACAGCCAGCAGGGCTTTATTCGCGGTGACGACATGTTTACCATTGGCAATAGCGGTCAACACCAGTTCTTTGGCAACGGTATAACCACCAATCAACTCCACAACCACGTCGATCTCAGGGTTGTTAACCACGGCAAAGGCATCTTCTGTCAAAGCAACCTGCCCGCCTGTGACTTGTTCAGCCAAGGCAAGATTACGATCAGCCACCTGCACAATACGAATGTTGCCGGCAATGCGACGGGCAATCTCCGTCTGGTTGCGCGTAAGCACGGCATATGTACCGCCGCCTACTGTGCCAACACCCAACAAACCTACTTTTAATTCTTTCATACTCATACTCACCATTGATGGCTTGCGCGCACGCTTACCTTATTTTGAATGTTTCTTGCGATAGCTTTCCAGATAGCGCCCAATGCGGGTCATGGCCTCGGTCAAGTCATCGACATTGGGCAAGAACACCACTCTGAAATGATCAGGTGATTTCCAGTTAAAGCCTGTCCCCTGCACCAGTAGCACTTTCTCTTCCAGCAACAAATCTAGAATAAATTGCTGATCATCCGCAATCGGATACATGTCAGGATCTAATTTAGGAAACAAATACATGGCGGCGGCGGGTTTGACACAGCTCACTCCTGGCATGGCAGTCAGCATGTCATAGGCCAGATCGCGCTGTTTACACAAGCGCCCACTCGGCGCCACCAGATCATTAATGCTTTGGTAACCGCCGAGGGCAGTCTGAATCGCCAATTGACCAGGCACATTGGCACACAAACGCATAGACGCCAGCATATTGAGGCCTTCGATATAATCTTTGGCATCTTTTTTATCACCCGAGATGATCATCCAGCCCGAACGATAACCACAGGCGCGGTAGTTTTTAGACAAGCCATTAAAAGTCACAAACAGCACATCATCTGCCAGTGAAGCAATCGAGGTATGCGTGTTACCGTCATACAGCACCTTGTCGTAGATTTCATCGGCAAAGATCACCAAGCCGTGGTGACGGGCAATCTCGATGATGCCTTCTAACGTTTCTTTTGGATATAACGCACCGGTTGGATTGTTTGGGTTAATAATCACGATACCTTTGGTATTGGCCGTGATTTTATTTTCGATATCCTCAAGATCAGGCAACCACCCAGTTTGCTCGTCACAGACATAATGTCGAGCGGTGCCGCCAGCGAGATTAACCGCCGCGGTCCACAATGGATAATCGGGCATAGGCACCAGCACTTGGTCGCCATTATTGAGCAGGCCTTGCATCGCCATCACAATCAGCTCAGATACCCCATTGCCAATAATGATGTCATCAATCGTCACCCCAGGAATATTTTTTTGCTGGGTGTAGTGCATGATGGCTTTGCGTGCGGCAAACAAACCCTTGGAATCGGTGTAGCCGGAGGCATGATCCATATTGTGGATGACGTCCTGCACAATTTCTTCTGGGGCATTAAAACCGAACGGCATCGGGTTGCCGATGTTCAGCTTGATAATACGCTGACCGTCTTCTTCCATCTGCCGGGCGCGTTGCAGCACGGGCCCGCGGATGTCGTAACAAACATTACTGAGTTTATTGGATTTATTGACTGGCTTCATCGCTGGTTAACAAACACTTCTGACGTGTGTTAAGCTCTTAAAGTAAAACTTTCATTCTACCTGCAAACCCTTGCTACATCAATGAAACTTAGGCGTTTGCTTGGCTTAGAATGCGCACGGCTGCAAGACGATAAAGCACGCATGGCGTGCGCCTTGTGATGCTTTAATTGGCTAGATATCACCACTCACGCGATGGCTTTAAACAATGAAATTACACTTACATACCAGCGACCAACAGTATCAAATCAACGGCTTTGATAGCGATGCTGTCATCATTAATCGTCAACGCTATGCACAACCAGTGATTGTCAGCGAGCAAGCGCTGAGCACCGACTGGTTTTTTGGCCCGTGGGACACCTTGGATGCCAACAAAATGGCAGCCATTTTAGAATTCAATCCTGAAGTGGTGTTGCTGGGCAGCGGTGACAAACAGCGTTTTATTCACCCCAAACATGTTCAAGCCTTTGCCACTGCGCAGATCGCCGTAGAGTGCATGACCACTGCTGCAGCCTGCCGCACCTTCAACATCCTGACGGCCGAAGGTCGCCGCGTGGTCGCCGCGTTACTGCTAGAAAAACACCTTATTGCGGCTTAAGCGTCACTTGTAAGCCCTCTGCAGTCACCTGCAAGGCAGTGGGCTGAAACTGTCTGCCTGCATAGCTTAAGTCTTCGGGTTTCACTTCATAGAGCACTAACTGGTCTAGCCATTTCGACCCTAACCGCTGCGCCAACTGTTGCACCAATCCCTGCCACTCCGCTTGCGCACCATCAAGTTGAAGTTGATCTACTGTAGGCTGATCCAAAACCACCGCATGACGGGTCTGGTCAAATTTAACCAACCCAGACAAGCTGATTTTGCCGGTCGCCGCATCCGCGAGCAAATCGCTTTGCACATGCGCATCCATCAAGGTATGTATCCTGCCCGAGACGGGGTCCATAGACACCAATGCATTCGATAATTGAATATGAAATACTTTGAGTACGGTGAACGGTTTGGCCAGTTTATGGTTGAGTTTTTGCTGTATCTGCGCGGTATTCATGCGCACTGTCCGCTCGCCCATACTGACGCAGTGCGTCAATAACAAAGATAGCAAAACCACCCTGAAAGCGCTTTTTAACAGACACATTTGTAAGCCTTATTTAACAGATGCAACATTTGACAAAAATTGACTTCCACCAGCAAAGTGTACGATAAGATCGTGTGCAATGAAAAAAATATCACGCATCCCAACTGGTTTTACACTCATTGAACTGATCGTCGTCCTGTTGATTTTATCAGCGCTGGCGGTCACCGCCTACGCACGCATGGCACATATCGATGCATTGGCCCGACAGGCAACCTTACAGTCATTCAAGGCCTCCGTGTTAGCGACCGCCACCATGGCCAGAGGCGTTTGCATGGCGGACGCGCAGTGCAGCGATCAACTGCCCGCGCCATCTACCTCCATTGAAGGACATACCATTTATTTTAATCATGGTTATCCGGTCGGTTGGCTTGGCAATGCAGACGGCGCGGGCACCCTGCAGCAACTGTTGGACCCTGGAAAGCTCACTATTCAAGCCGCATTATCGGATAGCAACCGCGCGGTTTATTATTTTGATGTCGCCAAGGATAGCAGTCATTGCAAGCTTGAATACGTGATTGCAGCAACTGGCCCAAACGCCGGACTCACCGTGACCACTGACCACACTGGCTGTTAACGCGCTGGGGCTTTAAACACAAACGCGTTAAAACAAACGGCGCGCGTTTTCCAACGCACGCCGCAAGCAACAAACTACTCAATTTGATTACAGATTTTTGGTCGATAAGGTCAACGTAGCATTGGTGCCGCCAAAGCCGAAGCTGTTTGATAAGGCAGTTTGAATCTTGGCGGAAGCGATTGGGCTGCGCACAATATTCAAGCCCTCTGCCGCAGGATCCAGCGTTTCGATATTCGCAGAAGCCGCAATAAACCCATGTTGCATCATCAGCAAAGTATAAATGGCCTCATTAACCCCTGCCGCACCCAAAGCGTGACCAGACAAAGACTTTGTAGAGGCAATCGCCGTTCGGCTTTGACTGCCAAACACTGCACGAATCGCCTCTAACTCTTTGGTATCGCCGACCGGCGTGCTGGTGCCGTGGGTATTGATGTAATCCACCTCATCTACATCAATGCCTTGCAGGGCCTGCTGCATACAGCGCACCGCACCCTCACCGCTTGGCGCAACCATATCATAGCCATCAGAGGTCGCCCCATAACCGATGACCTCGGCATAGATTTTTGCGCCCCGAGCTTTGGCGTGCTCATATTCCTCCAGCACCACAATACCGCCACCGCCAGAAATAACAAAACCATCACGATCAGCATCGTAAGTGCGTGAGGCTTTTTCAGGCGTTTCGTTATATTTGCTAGAGAGCGCGCCCATGGCATCAAACAGATAACTCATGGTCCAGTGTTCTTCTTCACCACCGCCGGCAAACACTATATCTTGCTTGCCAAGTTGGATTTGCTCAACACCCGCCCCAATGCAATGTGCACTGGTTGAGCAAGCAGAGCTGATGCCGTAATTGACACCCTTGATTTTAGCCCCCGTGGCCAGACAGGCCGCGATACCGCTGCTCATGGTTTTGGTGACCATGTATGGGCCCACGCGCCGAATGCCTTTTTCGGCTAAGGTGTTGGTGCCTTCAAGCATACTTTCTGTGGAGGTGCCGCCGGCGCCCACAATCAGACCGGTGCGCACATTTGAGACCATCGCTTCAGGCAAGTTTGCATCCGCAATGGCTTCTTGCATGGCCAGCCATGCATAAGCATGCCCTTTGGCCATAAACCGCAACAACTTGCGATCGATCAGGGCATCAACATCCAGATTTTTGATCGAGCCTGCAACATGCGAACGCAAACCACGCTCGGCATATTCGGGTTGATATGTAATACCAGAGCGCCCTGCTTGCAGGCTTTCCAATACTTCCTGTTTGTTATTACCAAGACTCGATACGATACCAAATCCTGTAATCACTACGCGACGCATTGCGCCTCCCATTAACTTCGACACTGTCAGAATTTTTAGAAATTGTCCGTGCTGGTAAACAGCCCGACACGTAAATCACTGGCAGAATAAATCTCGCGACCATCCACTTCCATACGAGCATCTGCAATACCCATCACCAGTTTACGCATGATCACCCGTTTCAAATCGATGTGATAACGCACCAGTTTTGCAGTCGGCAATACTTGGCCGGTAAATTTCACCTCGCCTGATCCAAGCGCACGCCCACGACCTGGTCCACCTTTCCAGCCTAAAAAGAAACCAACCAGTTGCCACATGGCATCTAATCCCAAGCAACCTGGCATGACTGGATCCCCAGTAAAGTGGCATTCAAAAAACCATAAATCCGGCCGGATATCGAGTTCGGCAATAATTTCGCCCTGACCGTATTTGCCGCCGTCATCAGAAATTTTGACGATCCGGTCAAACATCAGCATCGGTGGCAGTGGCAATTGCGCGTTGCCTTCGCCGAACATCTCTCCCCGGCCACAGGCCAACAAATCCTCTTTGCTGAAACTACTTTTTCTAGTCATGTACTTTTAGATTTTTAGTATAAAACAATATTTTCGCCGGAAATTGCGTTTAGTGAAAGCTTTTTGTCATCCAATAACTATACCGACCTGTATACTTTTAAGAAAAATGTAGGTAGTATTCGTTAAATTGTTACTGAATTTTACAACTTGGCAATGACCATCCCAACAAGCTTTGAAGGATAATTCGGCTTGTTCTAGATGTGATCAATTACAAATTAGTTACAATTCAGTTTATCTCACAATCAACCTCATCAGGAAATCAGGCATGCAAGATTTACAGCTTAACGATTGGCGTACACATGCGCTCTCACTGGAATCGGAAGTTAACAAAGTCGTCGTCGGTCAGGAGAATCCAGTACGTCTGATCACCACTGCCGTGTTCGCTCGCGGCCACGTGCTGCTTGAAGGGGATGTGGGGGTAGGTAAAACCACTTTGTTACGCGCGTTCACCCGTGGCATTGGTGGCGGCTACCAGCGGATTGAAGGCACGATTGATTTGATGCCGAACGACCTGGTGTACCACACTTACCTCGGCGAAGATGGCAAACCCCATGTCAGCCCGGGTCCCTTGCTGATGTCAGGCCAAGATTTATCTATTTTCTTTTTCAACGAAATTAACCGCGCCCGGCCACAAGTGCACTCACTGATGCTGCGCGTGATGGCAGAGCGTACGCTGACGGCATTCAACAAAGAGCACCACTTCCCACACATGCTGGTGTTTGCTGACCGTAACCAAGTGGAGCGTGAAGAGACATTTGATATTCCTTCGGCCGCGCGAGACCGCTTCATGATGGAGATTCCTATCTTGGTGCCACCTGCACACGACATCATGGAATCGCTGATTTTTGATACGCGGTTTCATGATGTGGACCAATTGATTTCGAATGTGCCGGCAGACATTTTGCAGTTTGATCAATTGAACAGCTTTGCCAAAGTGATTCAAGAAAATATTCAGGCCAGCCCTGCACTGCGTAAATACGCGCTAGATTTGTGGTTGGCGACAAAAGATCCAGTCGCTTATGGGGTGAAAGTGTCGAATGTTGACATGAAGCGCTTGGTGCTTAGCGGCGCCAGCCCACGCGGCATGGGTATGTTGTTGCGTGCAGCGCGTGTGAACGCTTGGCTCAATGATCGCCAAGCTGTGATTCCGGAAGATATTCATGCGGTGTTCCATGAAACCATCGCGCACCGCTTAGTATTTAGCCCAGTGTATGAGATGCGCCGTACAGAAATTGCGCGCGAATTACTCACGGGCATTATTAATGCCGTTGCAGCACCTTAAGCATTCATACCGCTATGGAAATCATTAAGGAATTCAGCTACCACATCGGCTGGCGTTCCCGTTCGCGTCGCCCTGGTCGGCATAAAAGTAATCAGCGCGGAATGGGTATGGAGTTTCGTGGTCACACGACCTTACTCTCATATCCTGACCCGCGCCGTATTGATATTCGCCAAACCATCCGCGATCCGATGGAACAGGTCTATGTCAGGATATTCAACCAAAAAAGTGCGACCCCAGTGTTTGTGATGTGTGACATGTCTGGCTCGATGCAATATGGCACACCGCACACCAAGCTGGTCACTGCGGCCCACATCACGCGCGCAGTCGCCCAATCTGCCAGTCGAAACACCGATCCGGTTGGATTTATTGGCTTTGATGATGATCTGCATGATCAATGGCTAAGTACGCTGTCTTTGCGTCCGCATACCATGTTTGAACTGGCTGATCGATTAGAGAACCATTTGCCCAATGAAGTCGGTACCGCGGCACTGCTTGAAAGCGTGCGCCTGTTGCCCCGTGAGCGTTCTTTGATTTTTCTGGTTTCAGATTTCCATATGCCATTGCCGCAACTCGAAGAGGCATTATTACTCATGCTGCGCCACCATATCGTGCCAGTGATTTTGTGGAACAGCACCGAGTACAAACAGCTACCAGAATTCGGCATCACCAGTATTAATGACCCGGAAACCGGCGAGCGCCGTACCCTGTTCTTACGCGCCTCTTATCGCCAACGTATTCTGGATGCCTTTACGGCCAGACGTCAGGCAATTGAAGATATTTTTATGAGATTTGATATGCAGCCATTTTTTGTGGAAGACAGTTTCGATGCAGATTTGCTGACCGACTACTTTCACCAATATGTGCCTGCTTAAGGAAAGCGATCGATGAAAGCGCGCAACCATTTACTGTCAGTCCTCCTTGCCTCGACGCTTATGTCGACCGCACTGTGTAGTTCAGCCGATGTTGTTTTACCTTCAGTAGACAGCAAATTTGTCAGTGTCAAAGAGATAAATCCTAGCCGCGATGCCGGCTTTGTGGTGGGTGACAAATTGAAACGCACCATGATCCTCACGGTGAAACAACCGTATGAGCTGATCAAAGAATCCCTGCCAATTGTTGGTTATGAACACCGTTACCGCGGTCAGGTATCCGGCATTGAACTCACAGCGATTGATGTGCAGGAAGATCGTAGCAGCGCGCAATCCGTGTATACGATTCATCTTGAGTATCAAGTATTTAAAAGCGGTCGTGTCGCAAAGCCCGCGATCCTGAGAGGCGAAATCGTCAAGCTGCGGCAACCGGGGCGTCCTGAAATCAAACAATACCGCATGCCGTCTTTTAATTTCAGAACCTCGCCACTGTCAGTCTATGGTGAAGTGAACCTGAAAAACGAAATGAGCCCATTTGTCGCACCGCTCAAATTACACGCAGACAATGAACGCTTAGCGTTAAAAATAGCGGCTGGGGTGTTAGCTGCAAGTCTGCTAGCGCTGCTATATGTATTGGGTGCGCGTAGTTGGCTGCCACATATGGGCGGCGCATTTGCAAAAGCCTACCGCAAAATCAATAAACTGCCAGACGATACCCAAGGATTGCAACAATCCATCTCTATCGTTCACCAAGCCTTGCATCAAGTCGCCGGCCATAGTGTGTTTGGCAATGGGGTCGAACGGTTTTTGCTAGAAAAACCGGCTTTCAATGTCGCCAAACCAGAGATCGAACGCTTTTTTGCTTTGTCGCGTCAGGTGTTTTTTGACGCCCAAGTGCCACTTGATCTTGGCATGCCAAACAAACAGTGGCTGAAACAATTCTGCCGCCACATGCGTGATTGTGAGCGTGGTTTACGGCCTGAGGTAAAAGCATAATGGCATTTACACACCCTTGGCTGTTGTGGGCGCTCCCGCTTGCACTGCTACCGTTATTATTAGAGCGTGCCCACAGCAAGCACTATTCTTGGATCGGCTTGCTCCCGCCAGACCCGTTGTCGAGCATCACAGGTTTTCTGCTTAAGGTATTAGCGGTCACCAGCATTGTGTTTGTGATTTTAGGCTTGGCAGGTCCGCACAGCCTTGAACAGCAGATTCAACGCACCGGCATCGGCGCGCAGATTGGCTTGGTATTGGATCGCAGTGCCAGTATGGATGACCCATTTGCTGGCGATAAAGACGGCAATGTGGGTGAAACCAAATCTGTCGCAGCGGCCCGCATCATGACCAAGTTTGTGCAAAGCCGTAATAACGACATGATGGGCCTGATTACCTTTAGTAACTCAGCCATGTATGTTTTGCCGTTAACCGAAAACAAAGAAGCGATGCTGTCAGCGATTCAAGCCACTGCAGGCAACTCATTGTTTCAAACCAATATTGGCGGCGGCTTAACCAGTGCGGTCGAGTTATTTAAAGACATGCCTGATTCTGGCTCGCGTGTGATCATTTTGATTTCAGATGGCGCCGGCCGGGTCAGTGATATGGTGCAACAAAAACTGCGCGACTGGTTGCAACGCTACAACATCGGGCTATATTGGATTGTGTTACGCCAGCCAGGTGGCGTGACTATTTTTGATCCTAAATACGCAGAAAGTAGCTACGCCGGGCCCATGCCCAGCGAAGTGCTGCTCTATCAGTTTTTTCAAACCATGCGCAGCCCGTTTAGCGCATACGAAGCGGCAGACCCGAAATCCCTAGAAGCCGCGATTGCTGATATCAACAGCAAAGAAAAAAAACCAATTCAATACCTGGAAAAAATCCCTGGCCATGATTACACCAATGTGTGTTACTGGATTGCATTCGTCATGATTGGCATCCTGCTGGCTGTTAAATATCTGGAGATTCACACATGGCGCTCAGCGTAAATAAACTGGTCATCGGACTGTTGCTTGTAGCCACCGCCTCAGTTGGCACCATGGCTTACAGCTGGCAACGCATCAAACAGGTAGAAGACTTTAATGCAGCGATTGCTGCGGCTAAAAGCCCGCAAACGGATCAACAAAGTTTTGAAGCCAAATATGCGGTGGCCTATTGGTTGGGTAAAAACGAGCGTTATAAGGAATCGACGCTGTTATTCACCAAATTGATTGAGCAAGCGAATGCCAGCCAACGTGCAGCCATTTTGCACAATGTCGGCAATATGTTCTTTTTGCGCGCAATTCAGCTGACCGGTGGCAACGACAATAGCACCCGTGATGAACTTGAGTACTTGTTATCACAAGCGGCGACCTCTTACAAAACGGCCCTCAAAGCAGACAATAGCCACTGGGGCACGCGGCGCAATTTCGATCGTGTTTTAGGCCTATTGCCTGAAAAACCAACCCCCGGCGTCGGTGAGTCTGACAATCCGGGCTTGATCATGGGCAATATCCCTAACGGATTGCCATAACAAGCGGTGCGTAATTCATAATTTATTTGACTGAACATTAACTGACTGGCCCCCCCATGAAGATCTGGTTAAGACACTTTATCAAGCACCGTGACTCGGCCCTGCTCGCACTGGCCCTTTTGTTGCTGCTCGGCGCGATTCTACGTCCCAGTATTCCGTTTAAGCACAATATTTATGCTTATTTTTTGGTGGCGGATATTTCGCAGAGCATGAACGCGGAAGACATGGTGTTGAATGGCAAAACAGTCTCACGCATGACCTATATGCAAAATATGATGCATGAAGTGGTGGCCTCCCTGCCCTGCGGGACCAAAGTCAGCATCGGTATGTTTGCCGGCAACTCTGTCGCTGCCATGTATGCGCCGATTGAGGTTTGTAGTAACTTTGCCGCCATTCAAGATACCATCGCCCACCTCGATTGGCGTATGGCCTGGTCTGGCAACAGTCGGGTACGCGAAAGCCTGTTTGTCACTGCCAAAGTGGTGCGGGCCATGCCGGAGCCGGCGCAAGTGTTGTATTTTACCGACGGTGAAGAAGCACCAAAACTCCATGCGTTCAACACCAAAAACCTAGAGGAGTTTCAAGGTGGCGATGGCTGGCTGTTTGTCGGTATCGGCACGGAGGAAGGCGTTGGCATTCCAAAACTCAGCCCAGACAATCAGGTGATTGGTTATTGGTCAAACGAGAGCTTTGCGATGCAACCTGGCATTGCCCAAATTTCTGAAAGCACATTAGGGGTACGCGACGACAATATCGCTTATGGTGATCAGGACCGCTACATCTCCAAATTATCCACCGAATACTTGCAAGACCTGACCAAAGAAATTGGCGCGACTTATATTAAAGGCGACAGTACTTACAATGTGCTCAAAGCCATGAAAGCGCAAAAACCAGCACGCCGCGACATCGCGCCATTACCGCTAGATTGGCTGCTGGCTACGCTGGCAGGTCTGTGTGTGCTTGGCACCTATGCTAGCCGTCACCCTTGGCGTCAAATTCGGCAAAACTTGAAGATTTACCGGAATGAAATCCGCGCCCGGTTCTCAGTACGCGCCGAATCTGTCGCACACGACAACCACTTTCAGTAGCCAGCGCAAACGATTACTGCAACCCCCACTTCAACCAGACGCGCAACGCCTTCAGCGTTTGTGCGTCAGCTTGGTCTGGCAGAATCAGTAGGCGCTTTGGCATGCAAAAGCGGCTCAAAAAAGGCAATGGCTCGATATCATGGGTTTGATTACCTTCTACCGTCAGCGCTAAATCGCCCAAATGTAATACGATGCACGCAGGATGGACAACACTATCGCCGCGCACAGAAAATGACCAGGTCTGACCGAATGTATTGGTAAGCGTCATTCGACCATACACATCCACGCGCAAGGACTGTGCGCTCCATGACCAACGCGTGGCGGGCAATTGCGTCCATTGCCAAAAACACGCCAGGCCATACATGAATAGCGCTGCGACAGCAAAAACCGTCGGCAAAAAACGGCTCACACACACCACGATCAAGATTGAAAATAGCCCGCACCATCCCCATAACAAATATGAAGTTTTAAAGTGCAAATCAATTTCACTTGGTAGAATAGCTTTTTTCATCTCGATCGTCGCGACTGTGCATTCCTCTATGCATAGACGCAAAAGGAACCGTATTTATGTCCAGCCCAGCAACCGCATGGCAATCATTTTTAATCACGCAAGGCGCGCAGTTGAATGCACAGGGTGAGGCCGCTTTCGAAGCCACCACGGCCAACGCAAAGCTATATGATCTCTCATGCAACGGGCTGATTGCTGTCAGCGGGTCCGACAGTGTCGCCTTTTTGCAAGGCCAACTGACTAACGATATTAAACTGCTTGCACAAGGTGCGCAATGGAATGGCTATTGCACGGCCAAAGGCCGTTTATTAGCGTTGTTTTATAGCTTTACGATCAACGATGTTATTTATTTGCAATGCCCGCACGAACTGATCCCTGATTTGATTAAACGTCTACGGATGTTCGTCTTGCGTAGCAAAGTGCTGATTGAAGATGCCAGTGAACGCTTGGTGGCCATGGGCTTGGCCAGCGACGAGCTTGCTAGTCACATCGCAGCATTGCCAGCCACTGCCCATCAATCAGCGCAAACGCATGATGGCACCCTAATTCGCTTGGCGGATGCAGGCCACCAGCAGCGCGCCTTATTCCTGATCGACAGCGCGTTAGCAAGCGCCAGCTGGCAAGCGTTTTCGACATCATTCAGCCCCGCGAGTACGGCCGACTGGGAAGCGTTAGAAATACAAGCTGGCGTACCGCAAGTCTATGCAGCCACCAAAGAGCAGTTTGTGCCACAAATGATCAACTTAGATGCCTTAAATGGGATTAACTTTAAAAAAGGCTGTTACACCGGACAAGAGATCGTCGCCCGCACGCATTACCTAGGTAAAGTAAAACGTCGCACCCTCTTAGCACAGTTGCCCACAGGTGCTGCCAGACCACAAGCAGGCGATGCAGTGCATGATGCGCAGCAACAAGAGGCCGGTCAATTGGTCCGCGTAGCGCCCTCGGCGAATCATGGTTGGTGGCTACTGGCGGAATGCCGTTTAGAGGCCAAAGAGGCGGGTGCAATTCAGTGGCAAGGCCAACCCTTACTGTTTGAGGACTTGCCCTACCCCTTACCTTAGTAGATCAAGGTAATAAAAAAGGCGCTTAATGCGCCTTTTTTATTGCTGTTTCGGTGGGCTTTCCACCTGCTTGGGCACCAGCAGCGCTGGGTCGGCCACTACTGACTTCTCTGCAACCGGTTTCGACTTACCAGTTACTGTCTGCTTGTTTTGAATCACTTGATAAAACACTTCATCTTCTTTGAGCAAGCCGAGTTCGCTTCGCGCGCGCTCTTCAATCGCAGATTGGCCTTGTTTCAAGTCACGCACTTCTTCGCGTAAGGTGTCGTTGCGCTGCCGGTAATATTCATTGCGTTTTTCATGCGCGCTAATCTGTTGTGAATATTGCCAAACACGCAACCAGCTACCCTTACCCAGCCACAATGGATATTGCAGCAGGGCAATCAAGACCACCAATACGACTGTGAGTTTACGCACGTGGACCTATCAGTGATCGTGAGCCCGAATCCGTTGAGCGTTGGTTATTTAAACAGTTGATAAAACGCAGACAAACCAGCGTAACTCGTCGCATCGCCCAACTCTTCTTCGATACGCAATAACTGGTTGTACTTGGCCACGCGCTCAGAACGGCACAAGGAGCCGGTTTTGATTTGCAAAGCGTTGGTGGCGACAGAAATATCTGCAATGGTGGTGTCTTCGGTTTCACCGGAGCGATGAGAAACCACAGCCGTATAGTTCGCGCGTTTCGCCATTTCAATGGTCTGGAACGTTTCAGTCAGGGTACCAATTTGGTTTACTTTAATCAGCACAGAGTTGGCAACGCCTCTCTGAATCCCTTCACGCAGAATTTTTGGGTTGGTGACAAATAAATCGTCTCCGACCAGCTGAGTGGATTTACCCAGACGTTGCGTCAACAGGTCCCAACCGTCCCAGTCAAACTCATCCATGCCATCTTCAATGGTGATAATAGGATATTTACCTGCCAGCGTCGCCAGATAGTCACAGAACTGGGCAGAGGTCAGTGCCGCGCCTTCTGATGCCAGATGGTATTTACCGTCTTTGTAAAACTCAGTACTGGCGCAATCCAGACCCAAATAGATGTCTTTACCTGGCTCGTAACCAGCCGCCTCAATCGACTCCATGATTAATTGCAACGCAGACTCGTTGGATGGCAGATTAGGCGCAAAGCCGCCTTCATCGCCCACCGTAGTAGCTAAGCCTTTGGCATGCAAGATTTTCTTCAAAGCGTGAAACACTTCTGCACCGGCACGCAAAGCTTCACGGAAGGTTGGCAGACCCGCCGGCACAATCATGAACTCTTGAATATCGACAGAGTTATCGGCGTGTGCACCGCCATTGATGATGTTCATCATCGGCGTAGGCAGTTGCATAAAGGCGGAACCACCCAAATAGCGATAAAGTGGCAAACCGCTCTCTTCGGCTGCGGCGCGAGCACAAGCCATCGATACGCCCAAAATAGCATTGGCACCCAAACGGTCTTTGTTATCCGTACCATCGAGCTCGATCAGCGTTTTATCGATGAAACTTTGCTCTTCGGCGTCCAGGCCAATAATGGCTTCTGTAATTTCCGTATTGACGTTTTCAATCGCGTTCAACACGCCTTTACCCAGATAGCGGCTCTTGTCGCCATCACGCAATTCCATTGCTTCTTTGGCGCCGGTAGAGGCTCCTGAAGGCACGGCAGCACGACCAATGACACCACTTTCTAGCAATACATCGACTTCAACCGTCGGGTTACCGCGTGAATCCATAATTTCGCGGGCGATAATGTCTACAATTGCGCTCATGATTTATCCTTATCTTCAATAAAATTAAATTATAGGTTGAGTTCTGCAAAGCCGGCTTTTTTCACCAACTTATCTAAGTCGACCAGCAGATGCATCAAATCTTCCATTTTGCTCAAAGGCCAGGCATTGGGGCCATCAGACAGCGCTTGGCTGGGGTCTGGATGGGTTTCCATGAACACACCGGCAATACCGCTGGCTACTGCCGCACGCGCCAACACCGGCACAAACTCGCGCTGACCACCACTCTTGTCCCCTTGACCGCCAGGCTGTTGTACCGAGTGCGTTGCATCAAACACTACTGGGCAATGGGTTTCGCGCATGATGGCGAGGCCACGCATATCAGACACCAAAGTATTATAGCCAAACGAAGCACCGCGTTCGCACACCATGATGTTATCTACACCACCATTGGCTTCTTTGGCTTTGTTAACCACTTGTTTCATATCGCCAGGGGCGAGAAACTGGCCTTTTTTAATGTTCACTGGCTTGCCGGACTGCGCACAAGCGACAATAAAATCGGTTTGACGACACAAGAATGCAGGTGTTTGTAAGACATCCACCACTGCGGCCACATGCGGTACCTGCGCCTCAGTATGTACATCCGTCAAAATCGGCACACCAATTTGCGCACGCACTTCATCCAAAATTTTCAGGCCTTCTTCCATGCCAAAGCCACGGAATGTTTTGGTCGAGCTGCGGTTGGCTTTGTCGTAAGAGGATTTATAAATAAATGGCACCCCAATGCGAGCCGCCATTTCCTTTAACTGGCCCGCGGTATCAATCGCCATTTGTTTAGATTCAATGACACAAGGGCCCGCGATTAAAAATAACGGATGTTCGATACCAACGTCAAAACCGCATAACTTCATGAAAATTCCTTACTTTTTAGAAGCTTTTTGCGCCAGCGCAGCTTGCACATAAGCTTTAAACAATGGGTGTCCGCTACGAGGGTTTGAGGTGAATTCAGGGTGGAACTGACAAGCCACAAACCAGGGGTGCTCAGACTGCGGCAATTCAATCATTTCGCAGAGTTCTTCACGCGGGGTACGCGCAGAGATCACCAAACCGGCCGCTTTTAATTGTTCAACATAATGATTGTTCACCTCATAACGGTGGCGGTGACGCTCATTGACTTCAGCGCCGTAAATACTGGCTGCCAGTGTATTGGGCACAATCGGACAAACTTGTGCCCCCAAGCGCATGGTGCCACCCAAGTCAGAATGCTCGTCACGCTTCTCAATTTTGCCGGAGGCATCTTGCCACTCGTCAATGAGGCCAATCAGCTTATGCGCCGTATTTGGGTTGAACTCAGTGCTGTTAGCACCCTCGAGACCGGCCACATTGCGGGCATATTCAATCACGGCCAGTTGCATGCCCAGACAGATGCCCAAATAAGGCACTTTGTGTTCACGCGCGAAGCGAATGGCCGCAATTTTGCCCTCGGTGCCACGCACGCCAAAGCCACCGGGAATCAAAATGGCATCCATGCCAGCCAATCCATCGGTGCCTTTTTTTTCAATGTCTTCACTGTCGATGTAATGAATCTTGACTTTAGACTCGGTGTGAATCCCGGCGTGAATCAGGGCTTCAGTCAGTGACTTGTAAGACTCGGTAAGATCGACGTATTTACCGACGAAGGCAATATCGACAATCTCTTTCGGGTTTGCTTGCGCATGGGTAATTTTTTGCCAAGCGGACAAATCGGCAGCTTTGGCTAAAATATTAAGTTTATGGCAAACGATTTCATCCAGCATCTGCGCATGCAAGAGTCCTGGAATCTTGTAAATCGAATCACTGTCGATGGCACTAATCACGGCCTCAAACGGCACATTCGTAAACAAGGCAATTTTGCGCTTTTCATCTTCAGGAATTTCGCGCTCGGCACGGCACATTAAAATGTCTGGTTGGATGCCGATCTCACGTAACTCTTTGACCGAGTGCTGTGTAGGCTTGGTTTTTAACTCACCTGCAGTAGGAATCCAAGGCAATAGCGTTAAATGCACATAACAGGCATTGTTTCTGCCTTCTTCAAACCCCATCTGGCGGATGGCTTCCAAAAACGGCAAAGATTCGATATCCCCAACGGTCCCGCCGACCTCGACGATCGCGACTTCTGCCCCTTCAGCACCGCGTTTGACGTGTGCTTTGATTTCATCGGTAATGTGCGGAATGACTTGCACGGTTTTACCCAGATATTCGCCGCGACGCTCTTTTTTGATCACGGTTTCATAAATCTGACCCGTGGTGAAGTTATTGCGCTTGGACATTTTGCTGCTGATAAAGCGCTCGTAGTGACCCAGATCGAGGTCCGTTTCGGCACCGTCATCGGTCACGAATACCTCGCCATGCTGAAATGGCGACATGGTGCCAGGGTCGACGTTAATATAAGGATCAAGCTTGAGCATGGTCACTTTAATGCCACGCGATTCAAGGATAGCGCCAAGACTGGCGGCTGCGATACCTTTTCCAAGAGAAGAAACTACACCGCCGGTTACGAATACATATTTGGTCATGGATAAGGTACTTTGAGATTGTTACAGACGGGAGAACATTTTACCGTAAAGCCCCTTCCCCCACAATGAAGGCGAACGATAAAATCGACGCCAGATTCGCTATCGCCGTCGTTCAGTCATACAATAACTGCATGAACGATCAAATGATGAATCAGCCAAAACACTGGCTGCACCTACTGCCGACCTTGCAAACAGACAGCCACAAGTATAGTCGTGGTTATGTCTTCATTGAAGGCGGCTACCCGATGACAGGCGCCGCCAGGCTGGCAGCCGTGGCAGCCGCACGTGTGGGTGCTGGCATTACCGTGCTGGCGGTGCCTGAGATTGCTTTTCAGATTTATGCGAGTCAGTTGTTGAGTATCATCGTCAAACCCTACGCCAATGCGGCAACGCTGGCGCAATTGGTTGACGATGAACGGATTAATGCCTATTTAATCGGACCGGGCGCAGGTATCAGCGAGCATACCCGATCAAGCACCTTGGACCTACTACGCACCGGCAAGCCGGTGGTCATTGATGCCGACGCCCTCACCGCCTTCGCTGAACAGCCGCAGACGTTGGCAGATGCGGTGAAAGGACCCTGCGTGCTGACGCCTCATGCAGGGGAGTTCGCAAAACTCACGGGCCACACCATCGCGGCCACACAGACACTCAAGATTGCGCAAGCACAAGCGGCAGCGCGTACTTTTAATGCCACGCTTTTATTGAAAGGTGCTGTCTCGATTATTGCCAGCGCAGATGGCCGTATTTTGCTCAACAATAATGCGCCCCCCACGTTGGCAACCGCAGGCGCAGGTGATGTGTTAGCGGGGCTCATTACAGGATTGTTAGCGCAAGGCATGCCTGCTTTTGAAGCCACGGCAGCCGCATGCTGGATGCACGGCAGCGCCGCGACATTATTTGGCCCCGGCTTGATTGCGGAAGATCTGAGCCCGATGCTCCCTGCCGTCTTGCGTACCTTAGCCTCGCAAGCCAATCATTGAACGCAACATGGCCAAGACGAGCCCATTAAATACAAAAGCGCAACAGGCAGGCCTGTTGCGCCAATGCGATGCACGATTGCAAATCATGTGGTCAGACCAAATCAGCGCTCGCGCTGCTTGTTCTTGAGCAGCTGGTTTTGCTCCCGCTTCCAGTCGCGCTCTTTTTCAGTATCGCGCTTGTCATGTTGCTTTTTACCCTTGGCCAGTCCGATCTGCACCTTAACGCGCCCGCGCGTAAAATGCATGTCCAAGGGCACCAAGGTATAACCCGCGCGTTCGACTTTAACCATCAGTTTGTCGATCTCTTCACGATGCAACAACAACTTGCGGCTACGAATGGCATCCGGACGCACATGCGTAGATGCCGCACCCAAGGGAGTAATGTGGCAGCCGATCAAATACAGCTCATCGCGCATCACCACGACGTAGGCTTCTTTCAGATTCGTGCGGTTATCACGAATCGCTTTGACTTCCCACCCTTCGAGCACGAGGCCAGCCTCATGCTTTTCTTCGATAAAATAGTCAAAAAACGCTTTTTTGTTTTGCGCGATGCTCATAACGCTGGTGTGCAGACTTAAATCACTTAAAATAGCATTTTAACTCAAAACCGGATTCTGTTCTGACGCAATGGCTCAAGTAGAAAAAACCGTATTGGTCATGCACTCTTGTGCAGCCATGTTTCAACTCGTCGACGCGGTGGAGGACTACCCCACCTTTTTGCCATGGTGTGGCGGCAGCGAACTCATTGAACGCTCCGACCAAGCCACGCAAGCGACGATTCATATTCGCTATCATGGCATTCAACAGCACTTCACCACGCGCAATCACAAGCAATACCCGCATCACATGAATATCACATTGGTCGACGGTCCTTTCAAACAACTGACCGGACACTGGCATTTTATTGAACTGCGTGAAGACGCCTGCAAAATTGAATTCAAACTGGAGTATGTGTTTGCCAATAGCCTGATTGAACGCATCATCGCGCCTGTATTCAGCCATATTGCCAATACGTTTGTGGACAGCTTTGTCAAACAGGCCGATAAAAAATATCTGAAGTGATTCACATGACAGATGCACTGCAAAAGATGATTCAGGTTGAGGTCGCCTATGCCTTACCGCAAGCCCAAACCTTGATGACGCTCTCAGTCACATTGGGCACAACCGCTTTGCAGGCTGTTGAGTTAAGCGGCATAGTCCAGCAACATCCGGAGATCGCTACGCGCCCCTTGGTGCTAGGCATTTTCGGCAAGCAGGTGCCTGCCACAACAACACTCAAAGCAATGGATCGGGTTGAAATTTACCGCCCGCTGCTGGCGAATCCAAAAGAAGCTAGGCGGCAACGGGCAGCCAGCAAAAACAGCAAACCCTGAGCAAGCATGGGCACTTTGGTTACTCAGGTGGACAATTTTCGTCAATCTCTTGCTGCGCTCGAGCCAGAGCCTCTTTAATCTGATCGTCGCCCAAATACTCTCTCTGACCGTCTTCGTTCACATTTTGCATGCGGCCACCCACCGCATAATTACGGTAATTAGAGCGTGCTGATGCACAATTTTGCGCTTTTAAACGCGCTTGCATTGCTTTTAATGCCTCGGCCTCGGTGGTTCCACCGCCGGCATTCGCCTCACCGCCTTCTGCGGTTCGCTTCGGTACAGCCGCCGCTTCTTCAGGCTGATAACTGTCTGAGCGCGTCAGTGGACGGTCATTCGGCACCGTCGCTGCCTTAATTTTTTGCGTGTTGTTAATCCCCGTCTGCGGTGGAATGTCAGAGTAATTCATCACGCCTTTGTCATCGCGCCACTTATAGATTTCGGCATTTGCCTGCAGCGTGCACAGCAAACATCCCGCCAACAGCAGATTCCATATTTTCATTATCATTCACGCCCTACGCTTATTTAAAAACTACCATGCACAAACCATGCCAAACACCAGCCCTCTCGCGCTTAAAAATGCAAAACGCTTTGTCAAGGCAAAATGAAATCGGTATAATTATATTTTGGAGATAAGGAATTCACATGCGTTTGTTGCAACAAGCCCTGACCTTTGATGACGTTTTACTCGTTCCAGCCCATTCGAATGTCATGCCTCGCGAGGTCAATCTCAGTACCAAGTTGACCAAAAGCATCACTTTAAACATACCACTGTTATCTGCTGCGATGGACACGGTCACTGAAGCGCGTATGGCGATTGCGCTGGCGCAACTGGGCGGCATGGGCATCATTCATAAAAACATGACCGTTGAAATGCAAGCCTCTCGCGTGTCACGTGTAAAACGGTTTGAGTCAGGCGTCGTGATTGACCCGGTCACCATCCACCCCGCCATGAGTGTGCGTGAGGTGATGGACATTACCAAACAGCAAAAAATTTCCGGCCTGCCAGTATTACAAGACGGCAAAGTGGTTGGCATTGTTACCAACCGTGACTTGCGTTTTGAAACCAATTTAGATCAAGCCGTCAGCAACGTCATGACGCCGCAGGATCGCTTAGTCACGGTGCCAGAGGGCGCTAGCCGTGAAGAAATCATGGGCTTGCTGCACAAGCATCGCTTGGAGCGTCTGCTGGTTGTCGGTCAAAACTACGAGCTCAAAGGCTTGATTACGGTAAAAGACATTCAAAAATCGCACGATCACCCACTGGCCTGTAAAGATGAAAAAGGTCGCCTGCGGGTTGCAGCTGCTGTCGGCGTCGGTGAAGGCACGGATGAGCGTATCGATGCATTGGTAGAAGCTGGCGTGGACGCCATTGTGGTAGATACCGCACACGGCCACTCACAAGGCGTGCTCGACCGCGTGCAATGGGCAAAAACCAAATACCCTAAATTACAAGTGATTGGTGGCAATATTGCCACTGCTGAAGCAGCTTTAGCGTTGGTGGATCATGGTGCTGACTGTGTAAAAGTCGGCATCGGCCCTGGTTCGATTTGCACCACCCGCATTGTGGCTGGTGTGGGCGTACCGCAAATCACAGCGATCAGCAATGTAGCTAAAGCACTTGAAAAATCAGGCGTTCCGTTTATTGCAGACGGTGGCATTCGCTTCTCAGGTGACATCTCCAAAGCCATTGCTGCCGGAGCTTACAGCGTGATGTTGGGTGGTATGTTCGCAGGGACTGAAGAAGCCCCCGGCGAAGTGGAACTGTTTCAAGGGCGCTCTTACAAATCCTATCGCGGCATGGGTTCCATCGGCGCGATGCAAAAAGGCTCGTCAGACCGTTATTTCCAAGACAACACCGCCAACGCGGACAAACTCGTCCCAGAAGGCATCGAAGGTCGCGTGCCTTACAAAGGCAGCGTCTTTGCCGTGGTGCACCAGTTGATGGGCGGCTTGCGTGCCTCCATGGGCTATGTTGGATGTGCCACCATTGAACAGATGCGCAATAAGGCTGAATTTGTACAAATCACCAGCGCTGGCATGCGTGAATCGCACGTACACGACGTGCAGATCACCAAAGAAGCGCCTAATTACCGCGTAGACTAACTTCTTATTTTTTATTTAACGCCACAGAGGACACAGCAGTCGCAGAGAATGAATACTCTCAGACGCTGTGTCCTCTGTGCACTCTGTGGCTAAACAATGTCTCACTCAAAAATTCTGATTCTCGATTTCGGCTCTCAAGTCACCCAGTTAATTGCCCGTCGTGTGCGTGAAGCCCATGTCTACTGTGAAATCCATCCATGCGATGTGTCTGACGCGTTTGTGCAAAGCTTTGGAGCAGATGGCATTATCCTGAGCGGCAGCCACGCCAGTGTCTACGAAGCCGAAACAGATAAGGCACCACAGGCGGTGTTTGAATTAGGTGTGCCCGTTATGGGCATCTGCTATGGCATGCAAACCATGGCACAGCAACTCGGCGGCAAAGTAGAAGCAGGCACCAAGCGTGAGTTTGGTTATGCGCAAGTGCGTGCACGGGGCCATTCTGCACTGTTCCGCGACATTCAGGATGCCACCAATGCTGAGGGGCATGGTCTGATTGACGTCTGGATGAGTCACGGCGATAAAGTCACTGAGTTGCCAGCCGGGTTTAAAGTCATCGCCAGCAACGATACCACGCCGATTGCCGCCATGGCCGATGAAGCGCGCCGTTTCTATGCTGTGCAATTTCACCCTGAGGTGACGCATACCAAACAAGGCCAAGCCATGCTGGAGCGCTTTGTGTTGGATATCTGCGCGGCCAAACCCGATTGGATCATGGGGGACTACATCAGCGAAGCAGTCGCCAAAATCAAAGCACAAGTCGGTGATGAAGAAGTTATTTTGGGTTTGTCAGGCGGCGTTGATTCTTCCGTGGCTGCAGCACTGATCCACCGCGCCATTGGCGACCAACTAACCTGTGTGTTTGTTGACCATGGCTTGTTACGCCTGAATGAAGGTGACATGGTGATGGACATGTTTGCTGGCCGTTTGCATGCAAACGTCATCCGCGTCGATGCGACCGAGCAATTTATGGGCAAGCTGGCAGGTGTCAGCGACCCGGAAGCCAAACGTAAGATCATCGGTGCTGAGTTTGTTGAGGTATTCAAAGCCGAAGCCGCAAAACTGAAAGCCAGCGGTAAAGGCCATCAGGGCGCGACATTCCTGGCACAAGGCACAATTTATCCGGATGTGATTGAATCCGGTGGGGCCAAATCCAAAAAAGCAGTCACTATTAAAAGCCATCACAACGTCGGCGGACTGCCTGAGCAACTCGGCCTCAAGCTGTTGGAGCCTTTGCGCGACCTGTTTAAAGACGAAGTGCGTGAGTTAGGCGTCGCTTTGGGCTTGCCGCGCGACATGGTGTACCGTCATCCGTTTCCTGGCCCTGGCTTGGGCGTGCGCATCCTGGGCGAGGTGAAACGTGATTTTGCGTTATTGCTACAACGCGCCGATGCCATTTTTATTGAAGAATTACGCAATACCGTAGACGAAAAAACTGGCAAAACTTGGTACGACTTAACCAGCCAAGCGTTTACCGTATTTCTGCCAGTAAAATCAGTGGGCGTAATGGGCGATGGCCGCACCTATGACTATGTGGTGGCCTTGCGTGCTGTGGTGACGAGTGACTTTATGACAGCACATTGGGCAGAACTGCCCTACAGTCTATTGGGTAAAGTCTCCAACCGTATCATTAACGAGGTGCGTGGCATCAACCGCGTGGTTTATGACATTTCGGGTAAACCGCCAGCCACCATCGAGTGGGAATAACTTTTATTCATTCACCCAATCTAAGATCAATTAGAGAACAAGACGATGAGCACACAATCTATTATCCTCACTGGCGATCGCCCAACTGGCCCGTTGCACCTGGGGCACTTTGTTGGTAGCTTGCGTAACCGCGTTAAATACCAGCACGAATATAAGCAATATGTCATGCTGGCGGATGCACAAGCCCTGACCGACAACATGGATGATATTGATAAAGTGCATCGTAATGTGGTGGAGGTCGCGCTGGACTATCTGGCAGTGGGCATTGACCCAACATTGTCGACCATTTTTATTCAGTCTCAAGTGCCTGAATTGACCGAATTGGCGTTTTATTATCTCAACCTAGTGACCGTCGCGCGGCTTGAAAGAAACCCAACGGTCAAAGAAGAGATTCGTCTACGCGACTTTGAGCGTGATATTCCGGCAGGCTTTCTCACCTACCCGGTCAGCCAAGCAGCCGATATTACTGCCTTTAAAGCGACATTGGTGCCGGTAGGCGAAGACCAGATTCCGATGATTGAACAAACCAATGAAATCGTACGTCGTTTCAATCGCACCTACAAAAACGCGAGCACACAACAAGAAATTCTTGTCGAAACTAAAGCGTTGGTGCCAGAGCTGGGGCGCTTGCCCGGCATTGATGGCAAAGCCAAGATGAGTAAGTCATTGGGCAATGTGATTAATTTGGGTGCCACTGCAGATGAAGTCAGCAAAGCAGTGAAACGGGTATATACCGACCCCTTACACTTAAAAATTGAAGACCCCGGTCATGTGGAAGGCAATATTGCGTTCACTTACCTAGATGCCTTCGATACCGACAAAGCTGCAGTGGCGGAATTAAAAGCGCACTACACCCGTGGCGGCCTGGCAGACAGTATTGTTAAAAAACGTCTCGAAGCCGTACTACAAGAAATGCTGGAACCGATTCGGGTGCGTCGGGCCGAATTGGCGAGCGATAAGGGTTATATTTTGCAGTTGTTGCGTGAAGGCACCGAGCAGGCGCGTGAAGTCGCGGCACAAACCATGCGTGAAGTGCGGGCTGCACTCGGCCTGACGTATTTTTAATGGCACAGCCCTAACATGAGTCGCGGCTTTGTTAAAGAAGACGATCTGGAGCGGGCCGGTACCGATGTGCCGGAACGCCCTATCAGCGAACATGTGAATTATGTGACACCAGCGGGCTTGCAGCAGATACAACAAGCGATAAAACAGTTGGATACCGAACGCTTGCTGCTTGCCGACCATAAAGAAGAACCAAGCGCCCAGCAAAAATTGGCAGAGATAGAACGTGACCTACGTTATTTCTCAGCCAAGCTGGAATCCGCGCAATTAGTAGACCCGGCGCAGCAACCTCGTCATCTCGTACTGTTTGGGGCGAAAGTCACCATAGAAGATGAGACCGGCGAACAATCTGTGTTTCAGATTGTGGGTGAAGACGAGGCTGACATTGCGCAGCGCAAGGTCAGCTATGTGTCACCAGTCGCAAAAGCATTATTAGGGCGCAAAGTGGGTGACAACACCATTTGGCAACGCCCTGCGGGTCCAATAGCACTGGACATTTTAAACATCGATTATTGAAAAACATTATGAACGTCACACAAGCTATTCAAGAACGTCGCTCGATCAAAGCCTACGATCCCAATCACCGCATGACGGAGGCCGAAATCCAGCAGCTGTTCTCGCTGGCCATACTCTCCCCCACTGCTTTTAACATTCAGCACTGGCGCTTTGTCGCCGTCACTGATCCAGTATTACGCCACCAGATCCGGGCGGTAAGCTGGAATCAAGCACAGGTCACGGATGCTTCGCTTCTGATCGTCGTCACGGCGGACCTCAAAGCCTGGGAAAAAGACCCAGCACGTTACTGGGCCAATGCCCCCAAACCAGTGAGCGACTATCTGGTAAAAGCCATTCATGAGTACTACACCGACCATACACAAGCGCAGCGCGACGAAGGCATGCGCTCAGGCAGCATGGCGGCGATGACCCTGATGCTGGCGGCGAAAGAAATGGGCTACGACACTTGCCCAATGGATGGCTTTGATTTCGATGCGGTATCAAAACTGATCAATTTGCCGGCAGACCATGTGCCAGTCATGTTTGTGGTTGTAGGCAAAGCGCTAGAAGCCGCCAAAGCCCGTGGCGGACAATTACCGATGGATGAAGTCGTCATCTACAACACGTTTTAAGCCTCAGGCATGCGGCGACAATTTCGCCATGCCCTTTTTTTAAGCCCCTATTTTATCCGCAGCCCGCTGCGGCAAAACTTTTGAAGGTTTTTCATGTTAATTGCAAATAACATCACCATGCAGTTTGGTTCAAAGCCCCTGTTTGAAAACGTCTCAGTCAAGTTCGGCGACGGCAATCGTTACGGTCTGATTGGTGCGAATGGCTGTGGTAAATCCACATTCATGAAGATTCTGGCTGGCGTATTAGAGCCAAGTAGCGGCAACATTAGCCTAGACACCAATGAACGCATGGCTTTTTTGAAACAAGACCAGTTTGCCTATGAAGACCAGCGAGTGCTGGATGTGGTCATGATGGGCCACGAGCAAATGTGGAAAGCCATGCAAGAGCGTGACGCGATTTATGCCAACCTCGAAGCCACTGAAGATGACTACATGCGTGCCGCCGAGTTAGAAGGCGTATTTGCAGAATATGACGGGTATACCGCCGAAGCGCGTGCAGGGGAATTATTACTCGGCGTGGGTATTCCTATCGAGCAACATAATGGCCCAATGAGTGCAGTGGCGCCAGGCTGGAAACTGCGCGTTTTATTGGTGCAAGCCTTGTTTGCCAATCCAGATGTGCTGTTACTGGATGAACCGACCAACAACTTGGACATTAATACGATCCGCTGGCTGGAAGATGTGGTCAACAATCGTGATTGCACCATGGTCATTATTTCGCACGATAGACACTTTTTAAATCAGGTGTGCACGCATACCTGCGACATGGACTACGGTAAGATCACCTCCTATCCTGGCAACTATGATGATTATATGGAGGCGAGCATTGCCGCGCGCAACCAACAAGCCAAAGACAATGCCAAAGCCAAACAACAAATCGCGGATTTGCAGGACTTTGTACGCCGCTTCTCTGCCAACGCATCTAAAGCCAAGCAAGCCACCAGCCGCGCCAAACAAATTGACAAAATCAAGGTTGAAGAATTTAAGCCCTCCAGTCGTCAGTACCCGTTTATTCGCTTTGAATTTGACGAGCGCGAAAAACTACACCGCAATGCCGTGGAACTGAAAAAGTTGAGCCATGGTTTTGATAAGCCGCTGTTTAACGATGTCGAGATGATGTTTGAAGCCGGTGAAAAAGTCGCCATTATTGGCGAAAACGGCATCGGCAAAACAACCTTCTTGCGCTGTCTGGCGGGCGATTTACAGCCCAAGCATGGAGAGGTCAAATGGGCAGAAAAAGCCAAACTTGGCTATTTTGCGCAAGACCATGAATATGAATTCGCCCAAGGCGAAGACTTGTTCGAATGGATGACTGCACAGCGCCAGCAAGGTGATGATGACAATACCGTGCGCAGCATGTTGGGGCGGTTACTGTTCCCAACCGAGGCCACTAAAAAATCCGTCAAAGTGCTCTCAGGCGGAGAAAAAGGCCGGATGTTATATGGCAAACTCATGCTGGCAAAAACCAACGTGTTACTGATGGATGAGCCCACCAACCACATGGACATGGAGTCCATTGAGGCGCTCAACACGGCATTAGATAAATACAAAGGCACTTTGTTTTTTGTCAGCCATGACCGTGAGTTCGTCAGTTCGATTGCTACCCGTATCATCGAAATCAAAGCCGACCGCATTATCGACTTTACTGGCAACTATGAAGACTATCTGGTCAGCCAAGGTATTGAATAGCCGCAAACGGCGCAAACAGACAAATTGCATCGGGATACATTCCGATACACTGCCGGCCTGATCAGACAAACACCCGATACATTCGGGTGTTTTAATGTCAACATTGCAATTTCGCAATGATGATTAAGGATACATCATGAAACTGAAAAAACTGGCATTCGCAGGACTTTTGGTGTTGGTGTGCGGCACCGCCTTTGCCGAGCATGGCCAAGGTTGTGACAAAGGCAGCTTTGACAAAGCCCACTGGCAACAGCGCCATCAGGCGCATTTTGAACAACATCAAGAAAGATTACACACTATTTTGCAGCTGAGCAGCACGCAGGAAAACGCGTGGAAAGCGTATCAGGCGCAAATCAAGCCCAATGAGCAAGCGGGCCGCCCAGACGGAGCCGAGTTAAATAAACTCACCACCCTGCAACGGTTGGATAAAATGGAAGCCTGGGATAAAGCGCGCGACACGCAGCAGGCGGAACGCACCAAAGCGATTCGTAGCTTTTATGCGCAATTGAATGAGGCACAGAAAAAAGCTTTCGATGAAAATGCCTTTCCGCAGCATCCACACCATGACAGAGCACCACACGATAAACCACACCTTGAAAAACCGCATCAAGAATAAACAGATGGCGGTTTAACGCATCAAACCGGCCACAGTGGCCGGTTTTTGTGCTCAAATAATCTTATTGTAAGTCTGAGACCATGTTTATGACTGACGGCATTCCCGAAACCCATGTGTTAGTAGTTGATGACGATGATGCCATTCGTGATTTATTGTGCGATTTTCTGCAAGATAATCAAATGATCACCCACCAAGCCGCGGACCATACGCAAATGTGGCAACGCTTGCAGACGCATCAGCCCGACGTCATCATTTTGGATATCAATATGCCGCAACGCAATGGCATTGAGCTTTGCCGAGCCCTACGCGAATCTCCTGACTATCGACTGGTGCCCATCATCATGCTGACGGCGCGCACCAGCTCACTGGATACCATCATGGGTCTAGAAACAGGGGCAGATGATTATGTCGCCAAACCGTTCGAGCCTTTAGAATTGTTGTCCCGCATCCGCAGTGTCATCCGCCGCGCACGCATGCACGCAGAAAACCCTAGCCATTTAAATCATGAAGCGCCCGCCGATAGCGGCGTCATACGGTTCATCAGCTTTAATACTTGGACCTTGGATATCCAAAATCGCACCTTAATTGATCAAAGCAACACCAGCATTCCGCTCTCCAACGCGGAGTTTAAGTTTTTGCGTTTTATGCTGTTGCATGCCAACCGCACCCTGAGTCGCGATCAATTGATGGAAGAAATGCACGGCCGCGAAGCCGGGCCTTTTGATCGATCTATAGACTTACAAATCAGTCGGTTAAGACAAAAACTTGAAGTGGATTCTAAGAGCCCTTCCATGATCAAAACCCTGCGTAATGAGGGCTATCTGCTCACGGCAGATGTCCGTTACCTTAAATAAAAGAGCCACTGATTCATGATAAAAAAATGGTTGGGCACCATGTCGGTCCGGATTTTCTTGATCACGGTAATTGGTATTGTGCTGACTGCCGCAGTGGTCAGCATGTTAGGTCAACGCGATTCGCGCGAGAATGAAACACGCCTGCGCGATCAGTTTGCCTTTGACCGCATTGAAAGCATCATCCGCATCCTCGAGGCGACTGTGCCTGAAAAGCGCTCCGAAATACAAGACGTGTTCAAACGGATGGGCAGCCATGTCAGAATGGGGCTCGAGCCGCCACCGCAAGCGGCTTTATTACCCGCAGAACTAGCCAACCTGAATAATATATTGGTGCCTGAGATTGCGGACTTTATTGACCTGTCTCCGGCCAAAAACTGTGCACCGCGTCGATTGCCCTCCCCACCTCCCGGATTTGGCGGCCCACCTCCTCGCCCGCACGGACAATGTTTAGCGGTCTACACCCACTTAGAAGACAACACGCCAGTGTTGATTGAGCTGCACTACGGCGGGCGCCGTCCACCCGGACCACCGAGCGAACGCAATCCCCTCACTATCGTGCTGGCCCTGCTCGGTCTTATCAGCATTATCTGGGTAGTGGCTTCAGTGGCTACGCGCCCGCTACGCAAATTGGCCGATGCCGCCTTGCAACTCGCGCACAATATCGAGCACGCGCCCCTCCCCGAAGCGCAAGGCTCAAATGAGGTGCGCCATGCAGCCAAGGCTTTTAACGAAATGCAGCGCAGCATTCTCAAACATATTCAAGAGCGGGGCTTTATTTTGGGCGCGATTGCGCACGACTTGCAAACACCGCTTACGCGCTTACGCTTGCGTCTTGAAAAAGTGAAAGATGCAGAATTAAAACAAGCCTTGATCAAAGATTTAACAGCCACGCAGGAAATGGTGCGTGAAGGCCTCGATTTTGCGCGCTTGTGCGGTGAAAACATACACAAAGGCAAAGTCGACCTGAATGCCCTGACAACCGCGGTATGTGATGATTTTGCAGATGCTGGCCACCCTATTGTCTGCAACCTACCGGCTGAATCCATCACTATCATGGGCTCCGCACACCTCTTAACCCGCTGCCTGACTAACCTGTTGAATAACGCGACCACCTACGCAACCGCAGCGTCGCTGACGGTACACAGCGACGGCAAACAGGTCTATTGCGAGATTGCAGACGATGGGCCAGGCATCCCGCCCGAAGAACTTACCAATGTCCTGGAGCCTTTCCGCAGATTAGAAGACTCTCGATCGCGCAAAACCGGCGGCACTGGCCTGGGTCTGTCCATCGCACGCATGATTGTTGAAAAACATGGTGGAACATTGTCATTGCATAACAAGCAAGCGCCCGCCTCCGGCTTAGTGATCCAAATCAGATTGCCGCGCCAATAACAGGCTTGTCTGCCTCACATATTTTTGTTGAATAACACTGGCGCCACGGTGTAGACTAGCGCCCTTGCATCCGCCTCCGTGTTTCAACCGCAGTGGTGATGCATCCGGAGAAGTGGCAGAGCTGGTTGAATGTACCTGACTCGAAATCAGGCATACGCGCAAGCGTATCGAGGGTTCGAATCCCTCCTTCTCCGCCAATAAACACATAAATTTATTAGCTTAGCGCTTCTTATATAGCCCTGCTGAGCTGACAAAGTGCTCAAGTCCCCAGTTCATTCGCCCAAATGAAGCATTCTATACGCAGTGACATTTGCGTTTTTTCGATTGTCTTCCAACATCTTTGAACGCATCTACCGATAAATCACGCGCATTCTATCGACCACACGCTTCGCGCGTTTCAGCCATTGAATCACTATATCTGACTGCCTATCGATGACTTGTGATGACTTAATCAGGGACATCCGCTGGCGTGCCAACTACCGCTGCAGGGAGATCGGATAAGGCAGCCAAGGCTGCCGAATGCACTTGTGCGGCAGAGATCACTTCCCCCGTAGCTTTGAGTGGTAAAGCGCGTGTGGCAGTGGCAGAAGCCACGACCGTTGGCCGATACCCTAAGCTGAAGGCGCCACGCGCGGTGGAACTCACGCACATGTGGGACATAAAGCCGACCAGAATCAAGTTTTGAATGCCCGCTTTTTTTAACGAAGCATCAAGCGTTGTGCCAACAAATGAATTCGGATAATTTTTGGTGATGACGGGCTCACCTTCTGCCGGTGACACCGCGTCGACTATTTTTCCAATATGGCTTTGCACATCGTAGGGGCTACCGGGGCCGGCATCGTGTTGAATATGAAAAACAGGCCTGCCGGCATTTCTAAAACGATCTAGCAATAGGCGGCAATCGTTTAACGCTGCGTCCATGCCTTCAAGCTGCATGACACCTTCGCAATAGGTGTTTTGCGCATCAATGATGATTAATGCTGAGTCGGCGATAGAGGTTGAGGCGTCGCCTAAACCGACAATATCTCTAAGGGTTTTTAATGCACGCATGCCACGCTCCGATAGAATTTTAAAGATAGTTTTCTATCATCAGTCTAGCGCGCGTTGATGCATTACGCTACTAAATCATGGTTGTCGTAACTAGTTTGCGGCAGCGGCTACCCGCAGAAAAGATCGCCTTACCAATGCGTCGAGCCTGATGGGTAACCTAGATGGGGAGAAGTAAGATTCGAATGACCTGTTGCTGACAGACCCACAGCGCATGGCAGCTTAGCTGCATTCACTGTCGGTGAGGGCGCGGATTTCTGGCAAGTTGCGCCACCAGCCGTATACGTCCATGCCGCAACCAAACACGTAGCGGTTGGGTACCGTCAACCCAATCACGTCAGCCTGAAGTGGTTTTTGCAGGCCGTTGTCTTTTTCAGTCAATACGGCAGTGAGCACACGGCGCGCACCGGCTTCTTGGCAATGTTGCACCACTGCCGCCAATGTGATGCCTTCATCCAGAATATCGTCGACGACCACGACAATCTGATCTGCCAAATTTAACTCGGGTTGTTTGCTCCAAACGATTTCTTGGCCGGCAGTACCGTGATAACGGTTTGCTTGCAAATAATCGAGTTTGGCGGGCAAGGCTAATCGGCTCATCAAATGTCCTGCGAGATACAAACCGCCTCGCATGACGCACAACAAAATGATGGGCTGATCGATCACCAGCGCGCGCAGTTGCGCGGCCATGCGGTCGATGGCAGCACTGACTTCTGCCGCTGTAAAGACGACGTCAGACTGGTTAATCCAGTGGTCTGGGGAGGCCGTTTGTGCTGCCTGCATCGCTTAGTTACAGTGCCAATGTTTTCAGATAAGCGCTGAAACTTTCTGCGATTTCTGGGTGCTTTAAGGCCAACTCAACGTTGGCTTGCATGAAGCCTAGTTTGCTGCCGCAGTCATAACGTTTGCCTTTATAACGGTAAGCCATGACCTTTTCAAATTCCATCAGCGCAGAGATGCCGTCTGTGAGTTGGATTTCGCCGCCTTTGCCAGGCTTAACGTGCTCTAAGCAATCAAAAATGCGTGGACTCAACACATAACGACCGACTACGGCTAAGTTAGAAGGTGCCTCTTCTGGTTTTGGTTTTTCAACCATGCCCTTCACTTCGAGCAAGTCATCAGTGATGGCTGTGGCATCCACCACGCCATAGCTGCTGGTTTCTTCAGGAGCAACAGTTTCAATGCCTAAAATTGAGCATTGCTGTTGTGCGTACATATCGACCATCTGTTTGGTGATGGATACATCGCCAACCAACAAGTCATCCGCAAGCAATACCGCAAACGGCTCATTGCCAACCACAGGTTTGGCACACAACACCGCATGCCCGAGGCCCAGCGCTTGCGACTGACGAATAAACACGCAACTGACGCCTTTCGGCAAAATGCTATGCACGATATCGAGCAACTTTTGCTTCCCAGCGGCCTCCAGCTCGGCTTCGAGCTCGTAGGCTTTATCAAAATGGTCAGCGATTGAACGTTTGTTACGGCCAGTAATAAAAATCAGCTCGGTGGCACCAGCGGCAATGGCTTCTTCTGCCGCGTATTGAATCAGCGGCTTGTCAACAACGGGCAGCATTTCTTTTGGGCTGGCTTTGGTTGCTGGCAAGAATCGAGTGCCTAACCCGGCTACCGGGAAAACGGCTTTTGTAATTTTTTTCATGGTCGTATCCTAAACAAAATAATTATAAAAATAATCAGCAATACATCTTATTTAACGGTTCAATAGTGATTTTAATTTTAACCACAACACCACGCCCGCTAATACGGCGGTGACGGCATTGGCAATCATTACTGGCCAATCCTGCTCTAAAATGCCATAAACCAGCCAGAGCAGAACGCCAGTGGTAAAAATCGAGTACATCGGCAGTGAGATGCCGCTTAAATCTCTGGTGCGCCATGATTGAATCACTTGCGGTACAAATGCTACCGTAGTGCAGATGGCGGCAATTGAACCAATACACAGATTTAACGCGGTCATTTCAAATCTTCTACTTCGGCACCAAATGCCTGTAACTTTATTTTTTTTAATTGGTCGCGGAATTGCGCAGCTTTTTCGAACTCCAGGTTTTTGGCTGCGTCGTGCATGGCCTTCTCGATCCGCTTGAGCTCTTTGGTCAAATTTTTCTCGCTCATGTTTTCGTAGTTGGCCTGCTCTTGTGCGGCCTTACGCTCACGTTGCGCTTCATCTTTATCATAGACGCCATCAATAATATCTTTGATGCGCTTGGTCACACCTTTGGGCACAATGCCATGTTCAGCGTTAAATGCTAACTGAATTTTACGCCGACGATCCGCTTCGTCCATGGCTAATTTCATGCTGCGCGTGATGCGATTGCCGTAAAAAATGACCTTACCGTTCAAATTTCGGGCAGCACGGCCAGCCGTTTGAATCAACGAGCGCTCAGACCGCAAAAAACCCTCTTTGTCGGCGTCGAGCACAGCCACCAAAGAGACTTCAGGGATATCCAGCCCCTCGCGCAACAAGTTAATGCCAATCAGCACATCAAATTCACCGAGTCGCAAGTCACGAATAATCTCAACCCGCTCTACGGTATCAATATCACTGTGCAAATAGCGCACTTTGACGCCATGTTCGCTTAAGTAATCGGTCAGATCTTCAGACATGCGTTTGGTGAGCGTGGTGGCCAGCACCCGTTCGCCGACCGCGACACGAAGCTTAATTTCACCCAGCAAGTCGTCCACTTGCGTATCGGCTGGTTTGACAGTGATTTCAGGATCTACCAAGCCAGTGGGTCGCGCAATCATTTCGACCACTTGCTGCTGGTGATTTTTTTCATAGTCAGCCGGGGTGGCCGAGACAAACACGCATTGACGCATGATGCGTTCAAACTCTTCAAATTTGAGCGGCCGGTTATCCATGGCAGAGGGTAAACGCCAGCCATAATCCACCAGATTGGCCTTGCGAGAACGGTCACCCAAATACATGCCGCCCACTTGTGGCACGGTGACATGGCTCTCATCAATGATCATCAATGCCTGCTCGGGGAGATAATCAATCAAGGTGGGTGGTGGATCGCCGGGGTTACGCCGAGTCAAATGACGGCTATAGTTTTCGATGCCTTTACAAAAGCCAATCTCGTTCAGCATTTCAAGGTCAAAGCGGGTGCGTTGCTCGATTCGTTGTGCTTCAACCAGTTTGTTTTCACTCAAGAAAAAACTCACGCGCTGGCGCAATTCTTCTTTAATCGTCTCCATGGCACGCACCGTGGCTTCACGCGCGGTCACATAATGGCTGGACGGGAAAATGCGAAAGTTATGGATTTTGCTGAAAACCTGACCGGTGAGCGGATCAAACAGCTGAATCGTGTCGATCTCATCATCAAACAAACTGATACGCACTGCGGTTTCACTGTTTTCTGAGGGAAACACATCAATGATATCGCCGCGGACGCGAAAACAACCACGGCTAAAATCAAAATCGTTGCGGTCGTATTGCATGGCAATCAATTGCGCAACCACGTCTTTTTGGGTGATTTTTTTCCCTTGATGGATATGCAGCACCATGCCGTGATATTCGCCTGGATCTCCAATACCATAAATGGCAGAGACGGTGGCGACAATGATGGCATCTTCGCGCTCAAGCAGCGCCTTGGTGGCCGATAAACGCATCTGCTCAATATGCTCGTTGATGCTAGAGTCTTTTTCGATAAATAAATCTCGCGAGGGCACGTAGGCTTCAGGCTGGTAATAATCGTAATAGCTGACGAAATACTCGACGGCATTATTGGGAAAGAACTCCCTGAATTCGCTATATAACTGCGCAGCCAGCGTTTTGTTTGGCGCCATCACAATGGCTGGTTTACCAATCCTCGCGATCACGTTGGCCATGGTGTAGGTTTTACCAGAGCCAGTCACGCCAAGCAGCGTTTGAAATTTCAAACCATCTTCAATGCCTTGAGTCAGCTTTTCAATGGCTTGCGGTTGATCGCCAGCGGGCGGAAAAGGCTGGTGCAATTCATATTTACTGCCAGGGAAAGTGACGATCACAAGTACAATCTAGAGACAAGAATGGTATAAATTATATTTTAACTGTTTTTGCCGGGATGGGCGCAGGATTTACACATTTCAAAAACACCTGTCGCCTGAACTTTTATCGTAAGCGCCAGTCAGTTCTACAACATTAAAACAGGCATTCAGGGGATTACGTGAAATACTTACTTTTAGCATACCTGCTCATCAGCAGTGCGGTTGCCAATGCCTACAACCAACAAGCGCTCGTAGAGGCTTATTTTAGCGTAGTCATGATCCGTGGTTACAATCTCGATGGTGGCATGGCTTACGGCTCCGGGGTTGTGGTTGGAGACAACACCGTGGTCACCAATTGCCATGTATTACGCGCCACCAAACAGCCTTGGGTATCCCGTGGCGAAGACAGTTACCCGATTACCGAAGTGCGTGCAGATGCCTGGCATGATTTATGTATGGTCACCACACACAACATGCCGTTCAAACCAGTTTTGCGCGGCCACAGCGGTGATTTAGCACGTGGGCAAGAGATTACTGCGATTGGGCACTCCAATGGCGTTCCTGCTCCAATCACCTCGGTCGGTGAAATTCAAGGCCTCTACCCAACCCCGGGCGGCAATATGATCCGTAGCAGCGCCAAATTTTTAATGGGCGCCAGCGGCAGCGGCTTGTTTGATATGGAAGGTAGACTGGTCGGCATCAACACCTTTAAAACCGCAGGCAGCGGTGGCAGCGTGCACTTTGCGCTACCGGTAGAGTGGCTAGATACGCTAGAAAAAATGCCGGCAAGCACTGAGTTTCCCGTCCGTGGCAAAGCACTATGGGAAGAAGACGAAGACAAAAAACCTTTTTATATGCGCGCGGCAGTGCCAGAGTCACGCCAAGACTGGCCAGCCCTACAAAAAGTCAGCCAATTATGGACCGTGCAAGACCCTAACAGTGCAGATGCATGGTTTAGTTTAGGCTTAGCGTTACTCTCACTCAAACAATTAGAGCCCGCCGCCAGTGCATTTGATAAAGCCGTCAACCTAGACAAACAATTCATTGAAGCGTGGTTTAGACGCGGTGATGTCGCCCAGCAACAAGGTGACCAAAAAATGGTGCAGCAGATTGAAACGCAGCTTCAACAAATTGACCCAACCTTAGTCCCTATCTACCAAGCGTATCTCGGCTGCGATCAGCACTGTCAGAAATAACGGCTTGATTATTTTAGAAAAAACCCCTGCGTTAGCTTCCACACGCAGGGTTTTTTGCGTAAAATGTTGCGTTTTTAAAATTTTCGCAGGTTGCGTGATTGGGCCTGTTTAGCATAGTCGACCAACAAGGAAGCAATTTTGAGCCAAGCTGCCGCCAACGTGCTGTCTGCGCGCGTGTTATCCATCAAAGAATCCCCGACTTTAGCGATTACAGCCAAAGCTGCCAAATATAAATCCGAAGGTCGTCCGATTATCGGTTTGGCAGCGGGTGAGCCCGACTTCGATACGCCACAACATATTAAAGATGCTGCCAAAGCAGCCATTGATGCTGGCTACACCAAATACACGCCAGTGAGCGGCATCCCGGCGCTCAAAAAAGCCATCGTCAACAAATTTAAAAATGAAAACGGCTTTGACTACGCGCTGAACGAGGTCATTGTAGGGGTCGGCGGCAAACAAACCATTTTTAACCTATGCCTCGCGGTTTTAAACCCGCAAGACGAAGTCATCATTCCTGCGCCTTACTGGGTCAGCTATGCCGACATCGCCATGGTCGCAGAGGCCAAACCAGTGATTCTCGAATGCGGCATTGAGCAAGGTTTTAAATTGCTGCCCGCCCAACTCGAGGCGGCCATCAACGCCAACACTAAGTTGGTGATGTTCAACTCCCCTTCTAACCCGACCGGCGCGGTTTATACCCTCGATGAGTTAAAAGCCTTGGGCGAAGTGTTGCTTAAGCACCCACACGTATTAGTCGCCACCGATGACATGTACGAGCATGTGAATCTGACAGGCGAAAAATTCCATAACATTTTGAATGCGGCCCCTGGCCTCAAAGACCGCTGCATCGTGCTCAATGGCGTGTCAAAAGCCTACTCGATGACCGGCTGGCGCATCGGCTATGCCGCTGGCCCGGCTTACATTATCAAAGCAATGGAAATCCTGCAAAGCCAATCGACCAGCAACCCCGCGTCTATCTCACAATACGCGGCCGAAGCAGCGCTTAGTGGCTCGCAAGATTGCATTAAACCGATGGTTGCTGCTTTCCGCGAGCGCCACACTTATGTAGTAAACCGTTTTAATGCCATGCCCGGCCTAAGCTGTTTGATGGCGGGCGGCGCGTTTTATGCCTTCCCAGATGCCCGTCAGGCCATTACCAGCCTGCACCAAACAGGCAAAATCAAACAAGCCACCGACATGGCATTGGCTGAATACCTGTTAGAAGAACACAATGTAGCCGTGGTGCCTGGCTCAGCCTTTGGTGCCGAAGGCTATTTTAGAATCTCGTTTGCCACCAGCATGGAAAACTTGCGTGAAGCACTCGACCGCATTGAAAAAGCCTTAAATTAAGCGCAAATAATGCACAACAAAAAAGCGCCCAAGGGCGCTTTTTTGTTTTAAATGCATCACGAGTCTTTGAGATAGTCTTTTAGAAAATGCTGCTGCAAAGCCACTTCACTCGGCAAACCGCTATCCACAATCAAATTGATCGCTTGCTGTTGCGCGCCAGCCGATACCGCACTTGGTGCACTGCTTGCCTCTGGCAGCAAATCCTCAATCTGCAAGGCCACCTCGGCCACAGGCGCCACTGGGGCATGTAGCGCAAAGGCAGCAAAACCCTCCTCCGCCTGCAAAGACCCCAACAACAAAGACAAATCCTGCGCATCATCGCCTGCGCGAATCGCCGCCAGCACATGCTGTAACAGCAGTGGGTTCACCGCATCGTCGCTACTATCAGCAAAAAAATCTGACCCCAGCTGCGCATTCAGCGTAATCGTTTGAGCCTCACGCACCTCAACCATTCCCCCATGCGTCGTCTCAACCGTTACGGCAGTCGCCTGCCCCGTCACCAAACGGTCGCCCTCGCGCAGCCAATCTCCCGCGACCAGCGTATGGTGTTGTCCACGGGCATCAATCACCTCAGCCACGCCCTCAACACTTGCAATCTTTCCAACCATGGTTCGCATAATGATCTCCTATGCGCATTATACGCCAACACCCAGACTAAGCGCGTCCTGTCAAGGTTTTACAACCGTTCACCCACAAAAAACCGCCCCTCAGCAGTCATTTTGGGACGCCCATTCAAAAGCCACAAAAAATATAAAATATTTCGCAAAAAGTGGTTGACCAAGGGGCACTGTCTCAGTAATATAGCGCCTTCAAACGACGTACCGATTCCTCAATAGCTCAGTCGGTAGAGCGCCGGACTGTTAATCCGTAGGTCCCTGGTTCGAGCCCAGGTTGAGGAGCCAAATAAAAAAAGCCTTGCAGAAATGCAAGGCTTTTTGCTTTCAGAACATCGTAGTAGAAAAACCCCTTTTGCTGTAACTACCTAGCTTACCTATTAATCTTATCAAGCCCCGCATTAGCTGAACAAAACTTTATTGCGTGCAAAACTTATTGCTGTCAATAATAGTCTATGCTGTTATTAATTTCGGGCAAGTCTGCCCGGCCACCACTGCTCGAGCAGACAACATTTTCGCCTGAAACATTGAGTGATGTGAAGGATGAGCATGTCTGATTTGGCACTAACCTTGGCAAGAATCCAGTTTGGTTTCACGATTTCGTTTCACATTGTTTTTCCTGCCATCACCATCGGCTTGGCGAGTTATCTGGCGGTATTAGAGGCGCGCTGGCTGCAAACTAAAAACACGGTTTACCTCGATTTGTACCATTTTTGGGTCAAGTTGTTTTCGTTATTTTTCGGCATGGGCGTGGTATCTGGCTTGGTAATGGCCTACCAGTTTGGCACCAACTGGGCGGGGTTTTCGAATGTGGCGGGCAGTGTGACAGGCCCATTGCTGGCTTATGAGGTGATGACAGCATTTTTTCTTGAGGCTGGTTTTTTAGGGGTCATGCTGTTTGGCTGGAACAAGGTTGGGCCGTCGTTGCACTTTACCGCCACGGTAATGGTGGCGATTGGCACCTTGATTTCGGCGACCTGGATATTGGCCTCTAATAGTTGGATGCATACGCCGCAAGGGTTCTCACTGGTGGATGGCAAAATCATTCCGGTGGATTGGTTTAAAATCATTTTTAATCCCTCTTTCCCTTATCGTCTGGTGCACATGGTGATTGGGGCATATCTGGCCACGGCGTTGTTTGTTGTGGCTTCTGCGGCATGGCAGTTGTTGCGTGGTAAAGATAACGCTGGCGTGCGCAAAATGCTTTCAATGGGCTTGTGGTTGATATTATTGCTGGCACCTTTGCAGGTGATGGTGGGGGACATGCATGGCTTGAACACCCTGAAATATCAGCCGGCCAAAATTGCGGCGATTGAGGCGCATTGGGAAAACAAGGGTGAAGAAGCGACCCCGTTGGTGCTGTTGGCTTGGCCAGACATAGCGCAAGAGAAAAATCTGTTTTCGCTTGAGATCCCGGTGCTGGGTAGCCTGATTCTGCGCCATTCGCTCACAGCGCAGATTCCGGCACTCAAGGAGTTTGCCCCGCAAGATCGGCCTAACGCGACGATCATTTTTTGGACATTCCGCATCATGGTTGGACTGGGAATGCTGATGATATTGCTGGCCGTAGCATCGACTTGGTTACGCTATAAAAAACAGTTGTATCAGCACAAGCCTTTTCTCAGATTTGCGACGTTGATGGGTCCTGCGGGGGTGATTGCGATCTTGGCGGGCTGGTTTACCACCGAAGTGGGCCGCCAACCCTGGGTGGTGTATGGTGTGTTGCGGACGGTGGATGCGGTGACCCCCCATACCACGGGCGAAGTCGCCCTCACCTTAGGCTTATTTGTGGTGATCTATTTAGCGGTATTTGGCATGGGCATGGTGTATGTGCTGCGTTTGGTGAATATCGGCCCTAAATCGGGTGAAGCCTTACATGGCGATGCAATTTCTATCGCACCAACAGAGGGGCAAGCTTTTGCACTAGCACCCGAGTTTCACCCGGCTGCTAAGTCTACTTCAAACAAAGAGGACCACTAAATGGACTTATCACTGACATGGGCCATCATCATTTTGTTTGGCATCATGATGTACATCATCATGGATGGCTTTGATTTAGGCATTGGCATCCTCTACCCATTTTTTACAGAAAAATCTGACCGCGACCTAATGATGAATACGGTTGCACCGGTGTGGGATGGCAATGAAACCTGGCTGGTCTTGGGTGGCGCGGGCTTGCTGGCCGCTTTTCCGTTAGCCTATTCGGTGATTTTAAGCGCCCTTTCATTGCCTTTATTGTTTATGCTGATGGCACTGATTTTTCGAGGCGTGGCTTTTGAGTTTAGGTTTAAAGCCAACGAAAGCGAACGTCATTTTTGGGACAAGGCGTTTATCGGTGGCTCGATCGCTGCAACGTTTTTTCAGGGCATGACCTTGGGCGCATACCTGCAAGGCATTAAAGTCGTTGACCAAGCCTATGCGGGCGGCGCACTCGACTGGATTTCTCCGTTCTCGACTTTTACCGGGCTGGGATTGCTCGTGACTTATGCATTGTTAGGCAGCACCTGGCTGATTTTGAAAACCAGTGGCGATCTACAATCCATTTGCTACAAACTATCCAAACAGATTTCCGTGGTGCTGTTGGGGATCATTGTGGTGATCAGCCTGTGGACGCCATGGATGGATAGCCGCATTGCTGCCCGCTGGTTCAGCATGCCAAATATCTTGTGGTTGTCGCCAGTGCCGGTGTTGGTGGGCTTGTGTTTTTTTCAGCTGCAACGCGCATTGCAACGCAGAGCCGAAACTAGCCCGTTCATTTATACGCTGGGGTTGGTGATGCTGGGCTATGCAGGGCTGGGGATTAGTATTTGGCCGAATATCATTCCGCCCAATTTGTCGATACAAGCTGCCGCCGCGCCCGCATCGAGTCAACAATTCGCCTTGGTCGGCGCCTTGATTATTATTCCGATGATTTTGATGTACACCGCTTGGGGCTACTACATCTTTCGTGGCAAGGTGAGCAAAGACGAGGCGTATCATTAAGTCGATCAGACCATGAATAAAAACACGTCCCCTTGGTATAAAAAAATAGGCTGGCTGATCCTGATCTGGTGCGCCAGCATCGCGGCACTGGCTGTGGTTAGCTTGTTGCTGCGTGCCGCGATGCGTTTGGCCGGTCTACAAACGCCATAACCCGCCGATTAATGGCCGCGTTTCACGCCTAGCATCTTGCGTATGCGTTGCGGATCTAAGGTGCCTCCAGCATCTTGCAAGGTCGCCAACAACGCATCCTTGCGCGCCTTTAACGTCTCGCCCAACTGTTTGAGATCGAGTGCTTTGGTCTCTCGCACCAGCGGAAACATCTCACTCTCTTCTTCATCCACATGGTGGGTAATATATTCGCCGAGCACGGTGAGTTTAGCGTCATACATGGGATCACGCGCATCCATGCTTAGGATTTGCAGCATGAGATCTTTCGCGCTGTCGTGCTCTACATCGGCCTCGTTAAACATGGCATCTTCATGGGTGGCCGCCAGCGCGGGTGGATAAAAAACCTCTTCTTCAGCACGGGTGTGCACAATGAGTTCGGCACAGATTTGATTCGCAATCTTAACCTTGGCCGCGACGTTGCCTTGTTTGGCAAGCTGATCATATTGGTTAAATAGCTTTTTCACCGCCGTATGGTCTAGCTTTAACAATACAATCACATCATGCTTCACTGGGTCGGCAGCAGGCTTTTTCTGAGACTTTTTCTCTGGCGTTGTAGTGGGTTTCGTCGTCGTTTGCGTGGTCATGGGTTTCTCCAAAGTCAATAACAAGCTCCATGTTGACGGCGCACGCCATGCCTCGCTAGGGTAGATTGGCTGATAAGTCTGTCAGCATTACTATACGTGCTGCTTGCAGGCGGCTTCTGACACACTATTAAGGCTTAGGCACATTTTGCTTGCTGGTTTAAATCCATTACACTTCACCTAACAATGCAATTAAACCTATCCATGCTATTGAAACCAACCATGCCATTGTTCGTGGATCAAGCCACGGGCTTTTCACGCTGCCTATTTGATGACCGCTGAGCAAACCACAAAATGGCGCCGCTTGCGTGCCTGTCATGCTTGTGACTTGGTGAGCGCCATTCCGGTATTGCGCCCGGGGGAGCACGCCAGTTGTCCGCGTTGCGGTCACGTGTTGGCGAGACGCTATTTGCATCCCGTGCAACGTAGCATTGCGCTGGCGGTAAGCGCCCTACTCACCTTGATCATCGCCATTGCGTTTCCGTTTATTACGGTAGATGCCCGTGGCTTGGATAACCAGATCGACCTTTCGCAAACCGCACTGACCCTGTTGCATGCGCACCAACCCTTGGTTGCGCTGATTGTCGGCGGCACCGCTATTCTACTGCCCGCCTTTTACTTGGTCGGCGTGATTGCCATGCAAGCGAATGTGTTGCGCAGCGTGCCACGCGCTTATAGTGATGTGCTAGCGCGGCTATTTTCGCGTTTGCATCCGTGGATGATGGCGGATGTGTTTATCGTCGCGGCCTTAGTCAGTCTGGTCAAACTCACCGGCATGGCTGAGGTGCAATTAGGGGCGTCCTTTTGGGCCTATTGTGTGTTTGCACTGCTGTTATTAATGACAACGCGTTCGGTAGATATCGACTGGTTATGGTACCGGCTGGCAGGTGAGCCTGAGCCGCCAACGCACATTCAATGCGGCATGCAAGCCGCCGCGCAGCACGCCACTGGCTGCCCGACTTGCGGCTTGGTGAATGCATTGCCCGCTGACCCCCATCTGGTAGCAGATTGCATCCGTTGTGGCACCACGCTACACACACGCAAACCCTACAGTTTGCAGATCACGGCGGCTTTATTATTGACGGCTGGCATCTTGTATATTCCAGCCAATGCCTACCCGATGATGATTACTACCGCTTTGGGGCAAAGCCATGCGTCGACCATTATTGGTGGCATGATGGAGCTTTGGCAACATGGTTCAGCGCCGATTGCCGTGGTGATTTTTGTCACCAGCGTCATGGTGCCTATTCTAAAAATGCTGACGCTAATGTTGTTATCTTGGCTGGCCAAACATCCCGGTCCACTCAGCGCGCTGCAAAAAACCCGCTTATACTATTTAACAGAATTGATCGGTCGCTGGTCGATGGTCGATGTATTTGTGGTCGCGATGATGGTTGCGATCATTCAATCCGGCAATTTAATCTCGGTGCTGCCAGGACCGGCAGCGCTGGCATTTTGCGCAGTTGTTATTACCACCATGCTGGCGGCGATGGCATTTGATCCGCGCCTACTTTGGGATACGCAAGGAAAGCAATATGAGTGAATCACCTGACAACCTATTGGCCAGAGTCAGCAAGCAATCCAGGCTTTCCCCGATCTGGATCGTGCCGATTGTCGCGCTGCTGATTGGCGTTTGGTTGGTCTATGACAACTACACCCGTGCCGGCAAGCAGATCACGCTTTCGATGACGAATGCCGAGGGCATCGAAGCGGGCAAAACCAAAATTAAAGTGCACAGCGTCGACATTGGCTTGGTTGAGCAAGTCAAATTATCCGAAGACTTGGGCCACATTCAAGTTTTGGCACGCATCGCGCCTGAGGCCCAATCGATGCTGGTGCAAGATACTCAGCTATGGGTGGTCAAACCGCGGATTGGCCTTGAAGGTATCAGTGGTCTGAACACGGTCTTATCGGGCGCTTATATCCAATTGCAACCGGGCAAGAGTCAACAAGAAACTGACCAGTTTAAAGTGCTGGATCAACCGCCCATCTCACTTAACGGCGCGCAAGGCGTGCACGTCAACCTGGTGGGTAATGTGGGGAATGCCCTACGCGTCGGCGACCCGGTCACTTATCAAGGCTTGCGCGTCGGCCGCGTGGTCAGTGCCACCTTTGACCCAAAGCAACGCAAAATGCAACACGAACTTTTTATTGAACATCCTTATGACGTGCTGGTCACGGACAACACGCGTTTTTGGACCACGGTCGGCATAGATCTCAAACTGGACTCAGAGGGATTCAAAGCGAATATCCCGACCATGGAATCACTGATTGCTGGCGGCGTCAGCTTTGGCCATGCCGATGACAAACCGATGGGCAAGCCGGTGAAATCAGAAACCACGTTTGCGCTCTATGCCAACGAAGAGGCTGCACGCCAACAAACCTACAGTCAATATATTGAATATGTTTTGCTGGTGGACGATACCGTGCGCGGCTTATCAAATGGTGCGCCAGTGGAGTTTCGCGGTTTGCGCGTTGGCACAGTCATCAGCGTGCCATGGCGATTTAATTCGCCAGAACGTAAAAATGATTTTGGCTACGCTATTCCAGTGCTAATTCACCTCGAGCCGGGTCGCTTGGCCGATACGGGGCAAGCAGATTTGGCCGAGTGGAAAAACCGCATCAGTCACATGCTCAAAAATGGCCTACATGCGACGTTAAAGTCGGGTAACTTGCTGACCGGCTCGCTGTTTGTCGATTTGAATATGGAGCATCAATCGCACAAATCCTATCGTCGCCACACGTTTGAAGGGCTACCGGTGTTACCAACCAGTGCGACCAGCTTGGCACAAATTGAGCAGAAATTGTCTGACCTGCTGGATAAACTCAATCAATTAAAAGTGGAGCCAGTGCTCGCCGGCTTAGATAAAAACTTGCAACAATCTGAACAAACCCTGCAAGAGATTCGCGCGCTTAGTCAGCAGGTGAACCAGTTTGTCAGCCAGCCTGAAGTGCAGCAAATGCCGAGCAACTTAAACCAGACCATGCAAGCGTTACGCACGACGATGCAAGGCTTATCGCCCGATTCGCCGGCCTATCAGGAGCTGACGACCACGCTGCAACGTCTGGAAAAAGTGCTGCGTGATGTGCAACCATTGGTGCGTACGCTCAACGAGCAGCCCAATGCAATTTTGTTTAACCGCAAGCCAGGCAATGATCCGGTGCCGCAAGCGCCGGCAGCACCCTAAGGACACAGCGATGATGAAGCTCAGAACATCCCGCCAATACATAATCATGCTCTTCTGCAGCATGATGATCAGCGGTTGCCTTACGACGCACCCACCGGTGAATACCCTTCGCTACAGCTTGCCGGAGGCGGAGACACCCACCGATCTGCCCCCTGCCACAGACCCTGCACCGCCCATGCTGATGTTGGCGCACATTCAACTCGCCGACTATCTGGATACAGATCGCATGGTGATCCAGCTGGATGACGTTTCCCTCCAAGCCACGCGTGACCATTTGTGGCGGGAAGCGCTGCCAGAAGAATTGCGTCGGGGCCTGCGCAATCGGCTTGCCAGTCGCCTGCCACACACCCTGATCAGCGATCCTGTAACCGGTCAGTCGATGTCACCCCCTCGTCTGCACCTCACCATTGACCAGTTTCATGGCCAACTCAAGGGCTATGCAGTCCTCAGTGGGCAATGGTATGTGCAGTCGCCCAATCAGCCGCAGCGTCAACCGCACCCATTTCACTTTAGTACGCCACTGGCTGAAAGCGGTTACCCTGCCCTCGTGCGGGCTTTGGGGCATGACTTAGATTTGCTGAGTGCGCAAATTGCCAGCCAATTACATCATGACGTCACACAGTAATTTTTTACCTAAGCATAGCGCGTGCAAGAAACGCCAATCTACACAGAAGTCATTTTATAAGGATAAACCATGACCAACATCCACCGTTTCATCGCCCTCACAACGCTCTGCAGCAGCCTACTCGTTGCCTGCGGTGAACAACAACCCCCGGTCGAAAAAGCTGCCGAATCTGCACAAGCACATGCGGAAGCCGCCGCTAGTGAAGCCAAAAATGCGGCAGCCGAGGCAGTGGCAGCCGCTAAAGCTGCCGCGACAGCGGCTGAACTAAAAGCCGCAGAAACCGCCGAGGCAGCCAAAGCAGCCGTTGATCAACCATAAGCCCTGACATATCCATAAAAACCCGCAGTCATGCGGGTTTTTTGTTACTGGGCCACCACACGTTAGTTAGTAATTCTTTGCCTTTTTTAATACTTTGGCCCAGCCGCTCTCTCCAACCTTTTCATGTACACTCCGAGCAGCTTTAATACTTTCAATGGATACTAGGCTTGCAACGTTTTCTTTACTGGATCCTCATCGCGTGTTGGATGGCGCTGATTCCGCAGGCCGTGGCAGCGCCGTCTCTGCTTGGCACCACCTGCATGAACAGCAAGGGCGACATCGTCGCTAAAATTCCGTTGCAAGGCGGAAAGTTCGTCTGCCAGAGCATCATTAAAATAGCGCGTGCAGACCAGTATGTAATTGATTTTAAAAACACATCGACCATTGCCCACTTTCAGCACGAAATCACCGACGCTACACAAACCCACATTATTAAAGGCGGCTTAAGCAGCCAAGACCAAGATCCGTTTCTGCTAAGACATGGCCGGATGATTTATTTAGCGCCAGGCAGCTATCGCCTCACCACCTGGTTGCAATCCCCCTATTACCTTGCACAGCCCGAGCTCTTTGTCTCAGATTTAACCAACTATCAGCAACAAATCAACCTCACCTCCGCCGCGAGCCTACTTTTGCTAGGTGTGCTGTTAGGTATTTTCACCTATTACATTGCCATCGGCGTGGCTGCCGGACACACCACCGAACGCATGTACGCATTATTTATCCTTGGCAATTTAATTTTTCAAAGTGCGGCCCTAGGGGTATTTAAACAACTATTTTCTTGGCATTGGTTTTACCTCACCAGCTTACCGATTTTGCTTTCAAATCTGGCTTACATTAGTTTTGTCTGTCATTTGCTGGGCATTAATCAGTACCATCACACCAAGCTTTACACGCTGTCGATTGTGGCAAGATCGTTGTTGCTGGCCTTGCTGGTCATCGCCATGATCTTGCCAAACTGGATGCTGGAGATGGATCGACTCGGGGTAGCCATCTTCTTGATATTCGGACTGGTCTGCGGCATTCGACTCAGCCTGCAAAAAAATCGCATTGCTCAGCTTTATTTGTTCGCCATCAGCGTTTTTGGGGTGCTAGGCGGCTTGTCTATTACTGCCGAACGGCTTGACTCCAATGTCTGGACGATTGAGCAGCTTGGCTTAATTGCGGTATCGGTTGAAGCGATTTTGCTCTCTCTGCTGGTGGCTTATCAAATTAATCGTCTGCACAAAGAAAAAGAACAGATGTTATCCGAGCTGCAAAGCACACGCTCATTAGCGATGACAGATCGCTTAACAGCGGTGCCCAACCGGCTTGCGCTTGAAAACCAATTGCTGCAATTGCGCGAACACAGCTGCCTGATGTTTCTGGACATCGATAACTTAAAACACGTCAACGATCATTTTGGCCACGAAGCTGGCGACCATTTATTGCAGCGGTTTTGTCAGATTCTGTCTAAAAAGCTGGACACCCACGGACGACTTTATCGGCTGGGCGGCGACGAATTTGCCATTGTCTGCCATGAGGATGATGTGGAGTGGTGCCAACATCAAATTGAATATACCCATTTGCAAATGGAAAAAGAAGGTTTTGCCAGCGCAGGCGCGAGCGTTGGCATTGTGTTTAGCCATGAGGCCAGCGATACCGAAGAGCTGATGCGTATTGCCGATAAGCGCATGTATGCGGACAAGCGTACACGCAAAAATCGCAAGGAAATGATCCAAGTATTTACGCATTAAAGTCTTCTTTAGCCGATGACCCGCCTCATCGTGGCCAAAAAGCGTGCCTTCACCCATGCAAATGATTTAAACTGACATTTACCCTATTGGGGCTGCATGTTCAACCGTATCTTGGCGCAGCACGCTGCGTCGAAAGATATCTTGTCAGAGACGAAAAGAAATCCATGCCATTACTGACGACGTTATTGATCTTAATTGTCAGCGCTCGCCTGCTGGGACAACTCTTTAGCCGCTTTAATCAACCAGCGATCATTGGTGAAATGCTAGCTGGCGTCATTCTTGGCCCCAGCCTGTTGAACCTGATTGCGCCCTCGCCAGCCCTGTCTGGCATTTCAGAATTTGCAGTGTTTCTGATTGTGCTCTCTGCCGGGCTGGAGATGAACTTCAAGGACGTGATCGACTCGATGCGCGGCAGAGGCGTCGTGATCGCCCTGCTCGGGTTTATCTTACCGCTCACCGGGGGCATTTTAATCGGCATCAGTTTTGGTCTGGACGTAAGCCGCACGATTTTTCTTGGTTTGTGCATTTCAATTACCGCCTTGCCGGTTACGGTCAGCATTTTACAAAGTTTCAAATTGCTCGATTCGACCATTGCCCGTTACTCGGTGGCTACCGCGATCTTTAACGATATTGCGGCCTTGTTGGTATTGGGTGTCATCCTTAACTTGCCCGAACAAAAATCCTATCAGGCGGTGGGCAAAGCTATTTTTCAAGCAAGCTGGAAACTGATCCTGCTCATTGTTTTAATCGTCAGCGTCAGTGTATTGATCAAAAAAGTCATTGAAAAAGGCATTTTTATTGATCAGTGGTCAGAAAAACTCGTCACCCTCATTGGCAATGAAGCATTGTTTGGGCTATTGCTCTTATTGGTGCTGATTTTCGGCTCGGTGAGCGCGGCGCTTGGCTTTCACTTTGTCATTGGTGCATTTTTTGGCGCCTTGCTAATCGACCGTACGTTTTTTCTACCCTCCCGTTACCGAGAGTTAGAGCTGACGCTGAGTTCGATTACCGGCGGTTTTTTAGCACCCGTGTTTTTTGCTTATCTAGGGCTTGAGTTCAAAGTGCAAGTGATCGACTCGTTCTGGTTTGTCGCTGTGGTACTGGTCGTGTCTATCTTCACCAAGATTCTCGCAGGTTGGTTGGGCGGTAAACTCATTGGTTTATCCAAAAGTGATGCACTCGGCATCGGTTTCATCTTGAATGGTCGTGGGGTAATGGAACTGGTCATTGCCAGCATCGCCTATGACCGAGGCTTTATTGGCCAGGACCTGTTCTCGGTACTGGTGCTGATGGGGGTCATCACCACCATGATTACGCCATTAATGTTTCGCAAATGGATTATGCCGCAATTGGCAAATCGGTCCACCTGATGAGGCGCTATTGACATCAATAGGTAAAAGGGCAACACTGAGTAACAGACGCACCATTCTAATAAAGATTGGATACTCCCTTGAGCGCACACCCTACTTCAGCCTCCCCGGCAGCCTCATCATCGAGGAACAAGCGCGCGCCTTTGTCTTTGGCTGAGCAAACGCAGTTACTCAACTTGCAACGCGTCATTCTAGAATCAGTCGCACGTGGTGTTGACCACATAGAAGCCATCAATCAAATTTGTATGCTTGCAGAAAGCCTTGTCGCCAACGCGGTGAGCTCTGTGATGCTGATGAACAACAATGATCAATGCCTTTATGTGTACGCCGCGCCGAGTTTGAACGCCTCAGAAATTGAAAAACTAAATGGCCTTCGGCCCAGCCCGGGTGGAGGTTCGTGCGGCAACGTGATTTATCAGCAAAGCGTGCAATACGTCAGCGATACGTTCAAAGATGACCGCTGGCAAGATATTCGACACCTTGCACATGATTTTGGCATCAAATCCTGCTGGTCAATCCCGATTTTTTCCGGCGAGAGCAAGATCATTGGCACTTTTGCACTATCCAGCTTTGAACACCGTGAGCCCAGTCAATTTCATCGCATGTTGCTAGACATTGGGGCGGCGCTGATCAGTATCGTCCTCAATCGAAATCAATCCCAAGAAAGTCTGCGGCAGTTTGAGAAAGTGTTCGAGGGTAGCGAGCAAGGCATTATGATCACCGATGCGAGCCATATCATCCTTTCAGTCAACCCTGCATTTACCAAAATGCAGGGCTACACTGCTGAGGACGCAAAAGGGAAAACCCCTCAAATCTTATCCTCTGGGCTACACGACGCACATTTTTATCGCACGATGTGGGAGAGCGTCGTTAACTTTGGCCAGTGGCGCGGCGAGATTTGGAACCGGCGGAAAAATGGTGAGGTGTTCCCTGAGTGGTTATCGATCAGTGAGGTCAAAAATACAGCCGGTGTGGTCACACATTACGTGAGTACGTTTAGTGACCTCAGTGATCTGAAGTCGGCGCAAAAAGAAATCCAGTATCTGAGTTCTCACGATGCGCTCACCGGCCTGCCTAACATCACGCTGTTTAGGGACCGGCTAGAAAACGCTATTCCTATTGCGATGGCATCCAATTGCAAACTCGGCTTACTCGCGCTCAATTTGGATAATTTCAAGTTTCTCAATGACTCACTGGGCTACGCCTCAGGCGATAAACTATTAAGCCTGTTTGCCGAGCGACTCAAAGATTGCTTGGGCGACACCGACAGTATCTGTCGCCATGGCGGCGATGAATTCATTATCTTGCTCAACAAGATGCAAGATGATGACTCTATTAGTAATATGGTGGATATTTTACTCAATGAAATATCCTCTCCATTTGCGTTTGCGGGCAGTAATATTTCTACCTCTTGCTCCATTGGCGTTGCTGTTTACCCCACTGACGGCAGTGATTTTGAAAAACTGTTTGGACGCGCCCGCAAAGCCATGCTTCAAGCCAAAGAGTCCGGACGCAATACCGCCCGATTCTTTACCGAAAAGCTCAATAATGACAGCCTATATTATTTAAATATTGCCTATGGCTTGCGCGAGGCCTTAGCACAACAACAGTTTGAGCTGCATTATCAACCACAAATCAGTTTGCGCACTGGCCAGGTGATTGGGGCAGAAGCGTTAATTCGTTGGCATCATCCTCAGAATGGCATGCAGTCGCCAGCACAATTCATCACTATTGCCGAACAAACAGGGTTGATTGTAGAGATTGGTCAATGGGTCATTGAGGAAGCTTGCCGTCAGGCGCGTGAATGGCAAAAAGCGGGTTTGCCGCCACTCAGCATCGCGGTCAATGTGTCTGCTGTACAATTTCGTCGTGGCAATCTAGACAAATTAGTGATGAAGGCGCTGGAAAAAACTGGCTTAGAGCCACACCGCCTAGAGCTCGAACTGACCGAGTCATTATTGCTTGAAGATATAGACCACTTAATCGCCCAACTGGATACCCTCAAGAAACTGGGTGTTCAGCTTGCGATCGATGACTTTGGCACGGGCTATTCCAGCTTGGCCTACTTGAAAAAATTCAACATTGATCGCCTCAAAATTGATCAATCGTTTGTACGGGATATCAACAACGACCCCAACGATGCGGCCATCGTGCGTGCTATTGTGCAAATGGCACACACCTTGAATTTAGCCGTGATTGCCGAGGGAGTCGAAGATGAGGCGATGCTGAAGCATTTGCGTGAAACTGGCTGTGATGAAGTGCAAGGTTATTTATTCTCCAAGCCCTTATCAGCCACAGCATTTGCAACCTTTATGCAATCACGTCTATGAATACGCCCAACTAACAGGGCTCACAGGCTTGTATCATCGCTTCCGCTAATCGAAGTCCGCTCATCCATGCGCCTTGCACTTTGCCGCCATTGAGCCAGTCCCCACATAAACCCAACTGCTGTGTAGCGTCCCAAGCGTAGCCCTGATGCAAATACTGTGGGCAATCGGCGTACCGCCAGCGATGCATGCTCACGCTATCGGGGGTCTCGCCGCCCAATGCTTTAAATGCTGCCAGCAGATCCTCCGCGACTGCCTCAGGCGCACGCTCAAGGTTGGCTTCAGACCACTCACCACTGGCATGTAGTACCCATACCTCTTTGACCGCGCTGCCTTGCACTAATCGGCCGGGTTTGCTGCTATCGCGTGCCAGCCAACTCAAGGGGCCGTTGTTCACAAACAAACCATCAAACGGCAAATCTAGCGAACGCGAATAGCACGCCATCAAGGTCCAACAACCACGCATCTGCACCCCTTCAGCCAGCGCTTTAAAGGCATCATGTCCCGTCAATAAGGCTTTGGCCTGTGGCGCTGGAATCGCCAACACCACTTTATCAAACACTTGTGGATAGACACCGTGCTCTTTGCTGCGCACGCGCCACTGCCCTTGATCAACAGTGATCGCGTCAATGGTCTGCTCCAACTCCACTGGCAAGGCCTCTGCCATCTGCCGCGCAGGGACTGTATTTTTAGGCACACCCACATACCGTTTTTTGTCAGTCTGCTTTTGCTGAAGGCGATGACCGTCCGTTTCATATAAACGTCCATTCCACTCGGCGACCAACCCTGCTTGCACCCATTTCTGCACTTGCGATGCAAACGCGGGCTCACTCACCGTAAAGTACTGTGCGCCATGATCACACTGCCAGCCCTCCGTCGAGCGCGTAGATACCCGGCCTGAAGGCCCTCGACTTTTCTCAAACACCGTCACCAAAAATCCGGCCTGCTGCAACGCTTGGCTACACGCCAAGCCTGCCATCCCTGCCCCGATTACCGCAATATTTTTCACAATTGCCATCCTTGTTTCCACACATCACACTTCTGCAACTCACGCCAAGGCATCAACTGCTTGCGCCCTGTCATCACCGCCTCCAACTCCACTGCTTCAACCACCTTTGATTCAACGTCTAGAATCACCAAGCTGATGACCATACAATGCTTTTCTTTGTTCTCAGGGTTCACGGCTGTCCACTTTGAATGTAACAGTTTTTTAGGGTTAAGCTTAAATGGTTTTGCTTGCATAATCGTGTGACAACCTAAATCCAACAATTTATCCACTATTTAGAGAGATTTCTAAAGCGTGCCAGTCATTACAATCCCCCCTGAACTCGGGATTGACCTGCCTCACTGACCAGCATAATCTTAAAAGATAAAAAATCATGTAAAAACCATTTGCGAGGAGTAAGGCATGTATCAAAAAGGCATATTCAAACTATTCTGTCAGGGCTTAGTATTATCTTTATTCACCATCGCTTTGCCAGCAAAGGCAGTCGTATACTCGGTGTTTGGCAATATTAACTTTGTCGCAAACGGATCAAATGTCAGCCTGCTGACAGGTCAAACCATTCGCGATACACTCACCAACCAATATGCAGGGTTTAGCGTGGATATTGATACCACTGTGGCAGACACCAACCCTGCCGCAAACCAAATCGAACTGCGCAACGCAGTGACCTCCAGCGCAATCATTGGCAACACTAGCCTTGCCCTGAGCAGCATAAACCCTTGTCTTAATCTTGATATTGATTGCCGGGTGACCTCCAGCAAAGATGCCTTTAACGCTAACTTTGACACACAACTCATCAGCAGCCAACTGCACAGCACGGCTGCGCTCGGCGTGAGTGGAACCCTCAGCTTTTTTATTAATACCTCTGGCCAAGATTTATTCGTATTTGCCCGACAAAAAATCATCGATCCGTTTGATGGCAATACAACCGTCAATTTCTCGGTGTTTTACAATGAAGGTGGCAATGGCTTTGGCTCTCAACGTGTGAACTTTCAACTTGCCAACATCACCGCTACGCCAGTACCCGAGCCCTCAAGCCAAGCGATGCTTGGTTTAGGCCTATTACTATTGGGGATCACACATCAACGCAGACAACGCCTTGGTTGAGTCACCTCAACTGCATTCAATCACGGTATAAGCCATGCCCCCCATGTTGCCGGACATGGGGGAATTTTTAAATCTATCCGCCGGATTCAGACAACAAATCAGCACATTATCCATTTCAACCGCCAGCCAATATGCGTGCTTTTTGTGCACAGGCGTATTGAGATTCAGGCAGCGATCGCCATATAAACAATAGACACCTGCATCGACTTTTGTTCAATCAGGTTAGAATAGGCTCACCTTTTAAGCGCGCAATACCATGGACAAACGTATCCCCGTCACACTACTCACTGGTTTTTTAGGCAGCGGTAAAACCACCCTGCTCAACAAGCTGCTGCATAACCCTGCAATGAAGGACACCGCCGTGATCATTAACGAGCTCGGCGAAGCGGGTTTGGACCAGATTTTTGCCAATAGCCAGATTTCGCAAACCATTGAGAGCGAGCATATTGCCGATAACACGGTGTTGTTGAGTTCTGGCTGTTTGTGTTGTTCTCTCAAAAACGAGCTGGCTGACACCATGCGCGATTTGTTTTTTAAGCGCAGTTTGCAAGCGGTGCCGGAGTTTAACCGCCTAGTAATTGAAACCACGGGCATGGCCGACCCTGGTCCGATTTTAGCCAATTTGATGAATGAACCGGTGATTGAGTCGGTGTATCGATTAGACGCAGTGGTGGTGACGATAGATGCGGCTTATGGGTTACAGCAGATTGCAGAACAGAAAGAAGCGCTTAAGCAAGCTGCGGTGGCGGATGTGTTGCTGATTACCAAGCGTGACACCGCAACGCCGGAACAGATTGAGGCTTTGCAAGCGAAGCTGAGTGAGATTAACCCGAATGCGACGCAGCAGTTTGTGTCGCATGGCGAGATAGACCCATTACAGATTATTGATGTAGGCTTGTTTGACTTTGCCAGCAAACAGGCGAACCCGCAGCGCTGGTTGCGTGCGCCTGCGAGTGGGTTTCATGCGGCAAAAAAAGGCACCTTGCCCAAAGCCCCTGCGCACGACGATGTGCATACGTTTACCGTCTACCTGCCTAAGCCAATGGCATGGGCAGACTTTAAGGGCGTGATATTAAAATTGTGCCAGACACATGGTGAAAAGCTATTACGCCTGAAAGGCATTTTGCACGTAGAAGACGCGCCCGCACCATTGGCGATCCACGCGGTGCACTTTACGCCCTACCCGCCGACACTGCTTGAAGGCTGGGATGAGGAGGAGCCGATCAGCCGGATTGTGGTGATTGGCAAAGGCATTGATGAAAAAGCAGTGCGCGACATGCTGACGCAATTTTAAGAACATGATTGACTGGAGTTGAAATGGGACATTTTTTAGAAAAAATTTTAGAAGGCCTGATTTTCAGAAGTCGATGGCTGATGGCGCCGATGTATCTGGGGCTGGTGGGTGGCCTGGTGATTCTGCTGGTGAAGTTTGGGCAAGAATTTGTGCATATTGCTGCGCATCTTGGCAGCTTTTCAGAGCAGGAAACCGTGCTCTCGTTGCTGGCCTTGGTGGATATTACGCTGGTGGGCAATCTGCTAATTATGGTGATTTTCAGTGGCTATGAAAACTTTGTCTCCCGCATTGATACCGCGAACAGCGAAGACCGTCCAGAATGGATGGGCAAAGTGGATTATTCTGGTCTTAAACTAAAATTGATCGGCTCGATTGTGGCGATCTCTGCCATCGATTTGCTTAAAGCGTTTGTGCACCAAAGTTCTGGCACGGCCTCGTTCAGTACAGAGCAAATGGCTTGGCTGGTGGGGATCCATCTCACCTTCATCATCACCGGGGTGTTGTTTGCATGGATGGACAAAATTGCCGGCCATGGCGCCGCCCACTAACCATTGGCCTGATCCTATAAACACCGCTGGCGATGCTAGCGGTGTTTGCTTATCCCGTGCAAGCACCCATCTATTAAACAATGAAAAAATAAGACAACAGTTGAACCAGTTAGCTATCGCGTGAATCATATCTGATACTTATACGGGGTGATTGATATGAAAATGACTGTGTTTACGTTTGTGCTGTTTTTAATTCCATCGTTGTATCAAAATGCGCATGCAGCAGCGCATGAGGCTATGCCAGACTGTAATAAAATGTCGCCTAGCTTTAGTATCAGCTATTTGGACGAAAATACAGATGGTTCGATTTCCTTGCAGGAATACCTACAAGGAGACCCGAGCAACGAGAAAAAAATGTTTGAGCACATGGATGCCAACCATGATGGTTTGCTCGATCAAGCAGAGCAAAAAGAAGTTGAACAAGTGTATCAACTGATTCATCAAAAAGCGGCCGCTGGTAGCCGTAAAATATAAGCGAAAACGCTCAAAAGCCCCGACGTCGGGGCTTTTTTCATTTAGGCTCAACAGTCCGCCGATACAGGATAGAAGCATCAACAAAGTAGTTAAATTTGTACCCGGCTTCCCAGCTCAATGACGCTATTGGTAGGGATATTAAAATACTCGACGGCACTACTCGCATTACGTGACATCACCGAAAACAACTGATCGCGCCAACGTGGCATCGCACCGCCCACATCAGGCACAATAATGTCGCGACTCAAAAAATACGAGTTAGTAAAAGGATCCAGCGTTTTGCCGTTTAAATTGAGCTGCATTAGCGCTTGAGGAATATCCGCATATTGCATGAATCCATAGCGCAACTGCACTTGCCAGAAGCCCTCGGCCAGAGGCGTCAGCGTCACTCTCTCCTGCGTATTTAGATAAGGCACTTCGTCAAACACCACATTCACAAATAAATTACGCTGATGCAGCACCTGATTGTGTTTCAGATTATGCAATAGCGCCTGTGGCACCGTTTCAAGGTTTGAGACCATGTACACAGCTGTTCTGTCTACGCGTGTGAGCGCACTGGAGGCCAATGTGCTGACAAATGGTTGCAATTTCGGATCAGTACTAGCAATGCCATTCAACAAGGTATAACGGCCTTTTTTCCAGGTCGTCATGAGCACAATCAGCACCAGACTCAACGCCACCGGAAACCAGCCTCCTTGAAAAAACTTCATTGATGCCGAACTGAGTAATACCGCATCGACGGTGGCGAGCAAACCGGTGAGTGACCAAGCCAATAGCGGGGGGAACTGCCAACGCTGACGCATCACGATCAATAACAAAATGGTGGTGATCAACATGGTGCCGGTCACTGCAATACCATAAGCAGACGCCAACGCAGCAGAGCTTTGAAAAGCAAGGCAGACCAAAATCACAGCGCCCAACAAGGCCCAGTTGACCGCAGGCATATAGATTTGACCGGATTCACTGGCGGAAGTGTGCACGATGCGCATCCGCGGCAGGAAACCGAGTTGAATCGCTTGCCGGCTCATCGAAAAGGCACCAGAAATGACTGCTTGTGAGGCAATAATGGTGGCCATCGTGGCCAGAATCACTGCTGGAATCAGCAAAGGTTGTGGAAAAGAGAGATAAAACGGATTGCTGACCGCGTCGGGGTGCAATAACAACAAGGCGCCCTGCCCTAAGTAGTTAATCGCTAAACAGGGAAACACCAGTCCGAGCCAAGCCAGTTGAATCGCTGGACGGCCAAAATGGCCCATATCCGCATACAGCGCCTCGGCGCCTGTAACCGCCAATAAAATAGCGCCTATCGCCAGAAAAACGCCCGCACCACGCGCTTGCAGAAACTGCCAAGCATATTGCGGATGCAAGGCTTGCAGTATCTCCGGCGCTTGTGCAATCTGCCAACTGCCGATCGCAGCTAATACCACGAACCAGACGATGACAATCGGGCCAAAAAACCGACCCACGGCATGTGTACCGTGACGCTGAAACCAAAACAGCCCAATCAGGATGCCAATGGCGATTGGCAGCACCTGCGCGGCAAGGCCGGGGGCTGCCACCTGTAACCCTTCGACGGCGGATAACACAGAAATGGCTGGCGTGAGTACGCTATCACCATAAAACAGGGCCGCCCCGAACACGCCTAATAGCAGCAAGCCACGGCTGCGCTTATCCTGTGGCCGTAAACTGGAGACGGCTAGTGAGAGCAATGCCATAACTCCGCCCTCCCCTTTGTGGTGTGCCCTCAACACCAGCAACACGTATTTAAAAGTCACCACAAACATGAGCAACCAGAAAATAGACGATATTGCACCCAGAATATTGGGTGGAGTCAGAGGCACCCCGGTGCCCTCGCTGAAAATGACCTGTATGGTGTAGAGTGGGCTAGTGCCAATATCGCCATAGACGACGCCTATCGCTCCGAGCGCAAGTGCTGCCAAACTACTTTTTTTGGTGGATAGCATATCCATCACATCCCCTTGTGGTTGATTGATGCAAGGAGTGTGCGACTAGCGACATATCAATCGCATAAACGAATCAGACCAATGATTCAGGCCAAGCGATAACCAATACCGAGTTCCGTCAGCAGCGTTTGCGGCGCCGAGGGATCTGCCTCGAGCTTCGCGCGTAAACGACCAATGTGAATGCGCAAATAATGCGTTTCGTTAATAAAGTCAGCGCCCCACACTTGCGCCAGTAATTGGCTGTGGGTGAAAATGGTGCCCGGTTTGCTCGCCAGCAGCATGAGCAAAGCATGCTCAATCGGACTTAAATGCAGCGGTTGCCCCTGCTTGGTGACGATGCCGCTGGCACGGTTGATCTGTAAAGACTGATGTTGATACACATGGTCACGCATCTGCATGATGGCTGTTCGCCGCAACGCCACCTGAATCCTCGCTAGCAATTCTGGCAGGCCGAAGGGTTTCATCAAGTAGTCGTCTGCCCCTAAATTAAGACAATGCACTTTATCCAGTTCGTCCTGGCGGGCTGAGAGCACCAAGATTGGCACATCGGAATAAGCGCGTAGATGCGGAATAAACTGTTCGCCCTGCCCATCCGGCAGGCCAAGATCGAGAATGACCATCTCAAAGTGAGCGACCTGCTTGGCTTGCGCTAGATCACGCGCATGCTGTACCCGGTAACCGTGGGCCGATAAAGCAGGCAGCAAAAAATGGTAGACACCGGGGTCATCCTCGACCAACAGCAAGCGAGAGGCAGCCGCAGCGCTCACAAATGTTGCCCCTGCATCAGATCTGTGGCGCGCACAAACGGAAACAATAAGCGGACACAGGTGCGATGATCGTCACTGGTGGTCAACTGTAATTGCCCTTGATGCAACTGCATCAACGTCTGGACAATGGTTAAGCCAAGACCAAAACCGCGCCCGCCAGCCCTCGCCTGCTTGTGACTATCAAAAGCAGAAATAACAAAACAGGGCGGGAAACCTGGACCCTGATTTCGCACGGACAACACCAGCCATGGCGGCGCCACCTCCATCGCCACCTCAACGGGAGTCTCAGGGCTACGCCAGTGCAAAGCATTGTCGATCAAGTTAGCCAGCGCATGGGCCACGAGCACGGCATCCACATGTATCAATACCTCTTGTGACGAGTCGTGCGCAGGTAAAGATAATTGCAAAGGCACAGCCGGTGTCCGCTGTAAATAGCGCTGTACAACATGTTGAATGACTTCCTGCGGCGATTGCCAGTCCAGATGTAAGCTACTGCCGCCAGCATCCAGCTTGACCAGTGTGAGAATATTTTCAGTCGCTTGTGTCAGGTAAGTGGCTTCAGCCTGAATGCTGTGCAGCAATTGCGTGGACTGACTCGATGCCAACTCAATCTGGCGATCTGCCAACACATTCACGGCACCAAGAATCGCCGTCAGCGGAGTGCGCATATCGTGTGAGAGCGCGGTTAGCAATGTCTTTTTAAACTGCGCCTCACTGGCGTCGCGGGCGGCCAGTGCCAAGGCTAATTGCTGACGAACATTGGTGGTTGCTTGCGCCAATTGGTCGGTCAGCAATTGCAAAAAATGTAGATCAGGCCCATCTGTGCCTGTTGCCACCACCAAGATTTCACGCTGCGGAAAACCAAATGGCAAGATACAGACATCCATGGTCGGCCAGTCTGGGGTACCGGCACCGATTGCACGCTGATAGTCTAATGCCCATTGCACACTAGATGCCTCGAGACCGTTCACAGCGGCGCCAGCCAGTGTCTTCAATGCTTGTGATTCTGATAGTTGCAGCACACTCACTCGCCAGCCAAATACCCGGCGCACATGCTCGCATGCCGCGGTTAACAAACTGTCAACGCTAGAGTGTTTTGCCAGCAGTTCAGCCAGCGATTGAAAAAAAGCAGATTGTTGTGCCGCCCGCTGCGCTTCTAGCGTTTGCATTTTTAGTCGCTGCATCAAACGACTCACCGTCAGGGCAAGAATAGTAAACACGATCAACATCACCCACGATTGCAAACTGGCAATCCGCAAGGTGTAGCGCGGCTCAATAAAACAATAATTCATGAGTAACACCGCAACGACGGCAGTCAGCAACGCATGATAGAAGCGCAAAAAAAACGCGGCCCCCAACACACACAGCATATACAACAGGCTGACGACGCTGAGATTCAGCCCTGAGAACGGATACAGCCCGAACGCAGTAACCAAGGCCATGGCGATGACCAAGGCCAGATACATTCGCCAAGAGGATTGTTTTGACAACGAAAAAGTATCCAAATCCCCTGGCATCATTTACCCCTCTCTAGCGGCCGTAAATATCCAGATTTTTATAATTCGGCCCAAAAAACTCTTTCATCATAAAGTCTTCAAGGAATGCGTTATCCGACTGGCGCGCCGATAACGAAACCGTGCGCCCTAAACGGTTGGATATCCAATCAAAATCGCCGGTGTAATGCTCCCGGATGATGGCAATCATGCGCCGCATCATGACCAGCCGGATATCTTCACCATTTCGCGCCTCGACTTCGTAGTATTGGGTATTAGCCGAGGTATAGTCGTCGACCCAGCCTTTAAAGCTGAACGTCGCATTGTAAGGGTCCATGCGCTGGATCTGAAACAAGCCATGCGTGCCAAATTTAAGGTTATTCATGATGTTTTTGGTGCGGCGCTCATCTTCAGATGGGCCGCGCTCGGCTGCGGCGGCGGCTTCATTGATTTGCTTGGCAGCCATTTCTGCACCATTACGGTCGGATTGCCTCCGCTTGAGCATGGTCGAAAAATCCTCCACCGGTGCTGCGGGGGTGGGCGGCGTAGGCACTGGCGCTGGCTGTGGCTTGGGCTCAGGCAACTTGAACGCACTGTCCGGCCGTGGCGACTGAATGACTTTTTTTGGTAGCCGCGGTTCAGACTTAGGCGTCGGTTTTGGTGTTGGCCGCGGTGTTGGCGCAGGTGCGGCGGGGGTCTGTGGCGGCGGAGAGGCTTGCGGCGTTTTAGGCACAGGCAGGCCCAAGTCGAGCACAATATTCAATGGCTCTTGTGCCGGTTCTTCAAGCGGTTTCAGCAAATCAACTAAAAAACCCCAGAACAGGATCGCATGAAACAGCAACGACAACGCAAATGCCCATACCAAGCGTGCCGGAATACGCAATACGCGATCACGCTGCTTTGGCTTTAGCCAATTTGGCGTGCTGAAGGGCTCAAAGGGAGACGGTGCTTGCATGAGAACGTTGAATGAAAAATTGAGCGAATATCACGTATCAAGCGAGTATCTCTTGCCAGAGTTTTTCGAGACGCTTGACTGAGACCGGATAAGGTGTCCGTAACTCCTGTGCAAATAATGATACACGTAACTCCTGCAACTGCCACGCAAAGTCTTGTAACTGGGTTGTTACAGGCAAGTGTGCTTTGCGCAATTGCTCTATTTTCTGCTGCCACCGTTGCTCTAATTGCGCCAATGCCTGCGTATGCCGCGCGTCACGCTCTATGCTGGTCGGATATTTATCCATGCGCATTTTTAGCCCCTTTAGGTAGCGCGGTAGGTGCGGCAATTGCTCCCAAGGCGTTTGGCTAAAAAACCCTGGATAGAGCAAGTGTTGTAATTGCTGCTCACAGTCACGTTTAATTTTTTGCGTGACGGGAGACAGTTTTTGTAACTGTGTCACCAATGGTTGGTATTCGTTCGCAATCAGCTGCGCCTGTCTGGTTAATGACTCTGTGACCGCGGGTAAACGCGTGCGCGCACGCGCCTTCAGCTGCATAAACGCGGCATTGGTACGCGGCAGCTCATCTTCAGCGATAAACGCGCGATCAGCGATACATTGCAGCATATCTTCACGCAATTGCTCGGGATTCATAATCGCACGCAATAACAAAGCATATTGGTTAAACCCCGGCAGCCCTTTTTCTAATTGCTTGATTTGCTCTTTAAGCTCAAAGCGCATCAGCCGACATACGCCTTTGCGATGAGAGATAGCGGCGGCTTCCGGCGTATCGAACAATTTGACCGCGACGCTTTCAAGATGATCCTCCAACCCCGGGTAACCCGTGAGCTGGCGACCATCTTTACTAAAAGTGAGGGTTTGTGGCAAATCGCCAAAATCCCACTGTTTTAGGCCAGATTTTTCAATATCGGGCGAACCCGTTCTAAACGTCAATTGCGCAGCAGATCCCAGTTGTTTCTTGAGCAACTGCCAATCTCGCCCCATGCCGAGCTCTCGGCCTTTTTCATCGACCACACTAAAATTCATCAGATGATGCAGCGCAAGCGAGGACAAATCAAACTCTTCCGGCTTGAGTTTTAACCCAGTTTTTTGTTGAATAAATGCTGCCAACGCAGGCAACAAGGCTGATGTTGCAGAGTTTTTTTCGAGAAAAGCCGTCACAAAATCAGGCACGGGCACGCACACACGGCGCAGCGTTTTAGGTAAGGCTTTAATCAGCGCCGTGACCTTATCACGCACCATGCCGGGCACCAGCCATTCTGTCACCGCGGCATCGAGTTGATTTAACAGGGCGAGTGGAATGGTCGCGGTCACGCCGTCGAGCACATGGCCGGGTTCAAAGCGATATTTAAGGGGGACGGTTTCACCATCGATGGTCAACTGTTCGGGAAACTGCACCTCTGTAATCGCACTCGCCCCATGGCGCATGAGTGAGTCACGCGTTAAATAAAGCACTTTAGGATTACTTTTTTCGGCATCTTGCCGCCACTTTTCAAATGCCGCTCCGTTATAAATACGGTAAGGGTCAGCAATCGGCGGCACTACTTTGTCATAAAAAGCAAATAACTGATATTCATCCACCAGCACATCCTGCCGACGCGCCTTGTGTTCCAGCGCCTCGACCTCGGCAATCAAGCTGCGGTTCGCCTCAAAAAATGCTGCGCGGGTATCAAAGGCCATATTGGCCAAAGCTTCTCGAATGAAAATCTCTCGCGATTCGGTCGGCTGAATAGGTCCATAGTGCACACGCCGTTTGGGCACAATGGTCAGCCCATACAAGCTGACACGCTCCCAGGCCACCACCTGCGCCGTTTTTCGATCCCATCGAGGGTCGCTATAGTCGCTCTGCGTCAGATCACGGCTCCCGCCTTCGTTGGCGATCGGCTCTATCCAGTCTGGATCAATTTTGGCCACCACACGAGCATACAATTTCGTGGTATCCACCAATTCGGCGGCGATGACCCATTTCGGTCGATTTTTTTTCAGTGCCGAGCCCGGCGCAATGGTAAAGCGAATTCCACGCGCACCGGCATAGGTCTCGCTGTCACCATCTTTAAAGCCGATATTGCCCAACAAACCAGACAACAGTGCTTTGTGTACTTGCGCATAACTAGCCGCGACATCATTGCGTTTGTAGTCCATCTCCTCGACCATTTCCAGCAGTTGCTGATGCAACTCCCGCCACTCCTTCAAACGCAAAAACGACAAGAAATGTTGATGGCACTGATTGAGTAACTCGCGGTTGGATTTTTTGGTTTTGAATGCCTGATCGTACCAATCCCACAGTTTGAGATAACTCATAAAGTCAGAATCGTCGGCTTTAAACTTGGCGTGCGCTTGATCCGCCGCCTCACGCTTATCCATCGGGCGCTCGCGTGGATCCTGCATGCTCAGCACACTGGCGATAATCAGAATCTCACGCAAACAACTTTCTTTTTTCGCCGCCAGAATCATGCGTGCGACGCGTGGGTCGAGTGGCAAACGCGCCATTTGTCGCCCAAGCTCAGTGATCTCTCGCCGCTCGGTCACCGCGCCCAATTCTTGCAACAATTGATAACCATCATTGATCAATCGCGCTGAAGGGGCCTCCAGAAAAGGAAACTCCGCCACATCGCCTAAGCGTAAATCAGCCATCCGCAGAATCACGCTTGCCAATGAGCTGCGCAAAATTTCAGGATCCGTAAACGCTGGGCGTTGGTTAAAATCTTGCTCAGAATACAAACGCACGCAGATGCCGTTAGAGACGCGGCCGCAGCGCCCTGCCCGCTGCTTGGCGGCTGCTTGCGAGATTTTTTCAATCTGTAATTGTTCGACCTTGGCGCGCGGGCTATAACGATTCACCCGTGCCAATCCAGCATCAATCACATATTTAATGCCCGGCACCGTCAGAGAAGTTTCAGCAACATTGGTCGCTAACACAATCCGACGCTGGCCACTCGGGCGAAAAATCTTTTGCTGATCTTCGATACTCAGACGGGCAAACAGCGGCAACACCTCAATCGAGTTCAATTTTGGCGAGCGTCCCTGATATTTGCGCAAATGGTCTGCAGTGTCACGAATTTCGCGTTCACCGGGTAAAAATACCAGAATATCGCCATCCCCCAAACGCAACAGGTCTTCAGCAGTATCGAGGATGGCATCTTCCATCACCTCCTCTTCCTCATCCTCCTCCAGCCAACGTGTCTCGGTGCGTGGCTGTTTGCGTTTAATGCCCATCAAGTCCTGCGCAAAGCGGTCGATGTCATCCAAACCATCATCCACCGGCACTTCAACGGCAACCATCGTGGTTTTGTTGCCTAACGGACGATAGCGAATCTCAACCGGATAAGTGCGCCCACTGACCTCAATCACCGGTGCGCCCTCAAAGTGATTGGAAAAGCGGTCTGCATCAATCGTCGCCGAAGTGACAATCACTTTGAGATCTGGCCGTTTAGGCAATAACTGTTTTAGGTAGCCAAGCAGAAAGTCAATATTGAGACTACGCTCATGCGCCTCATCAATGATGATGGTGTCATAGCCATTCAGAAACTTATCGCTCTGCGTCTCAGCCAGCAAAATACCATCGGTCATCAACTTAACATAGGTACGCTCAGACAGTTTGTCGTTAAAGCGCACTTTAAAACCCACCACTTCACCCAGCGGACTATTCAGCTCCTGCGCAATGCGCGAGGCAACCGAGCGGGCTGCAATCCGGCGAGGTTGTGTGTGCCCAATCAAACCAGCCACCCCACGGCCTAATTCGAGACAAATTTTCGGCAACTGGGTGGTTTTACCAGAACCCGTTTCGCCACACACAATCACTACCTGGTGTTTGGCAATCGCCGCGGCAATTTCCTCTTTTTTACCACTGACGGGTAACGCTTCGGGATACTCAGGGCGCGGCAATGCCGCCAATCTGGCTTGCATGCTCTGCTGAGAGGCCAATACTTTGTCGGCAATGGCCACTAACGAAGTATCGACGTTTTTACCTTGTTTTAAAGCGTCACGTGCCTGCTGCAATCGTCGCCTGAGCGGAAAACGATCCGCCAGCATGCACTGAGAGAGTTGTTGATCAAGTTGGGAGATGCGATGTGCGGGAGAGACTGCAGTCATAAGGCCATGATTTTATCATGGCACACCAGACAACTGCATACAGCGGGCAAAGTGAATCTTTTAACGCTTCGATGCGCGGATAATCAATCAAATAATTTAACACTTATTAATATCAGCGGCTGATGCGCATCACTGAGTGAATGTATGTTGAATTAGATAGGAGAACGACACACTAATACTGCGCTGAGTAGCGTGTTTTAAGGGTGTGCGCGCCGTCAAACAAAGCTTTAAGCCTGACGAGTACATACTTCTACGCCAGTGTTGCCGCCCTTAAATCCTGGCTCGAAATAAAACTTTCTGAACGTCCACTGGCCTTTTGCATTCTTTTTGAACGCAGCGATGCCGGTGCCGAAATCATGGGTTTTACCGCCATATTCGCCTTGCTCAGCAGGCAAGGCAAAATGCATGGCTGCATGATGACCGTGCACTGCAGCATGCCCGGTATATACGCCATAATTGGGCACATCGAGTTGGAAATCATAGCTGGCATCTGCAGCATGGCTATGCTCTGGCCTCAACTTCATGGTCACTGTGCCGGTATACGCGCCCTCATGGGCGTCCTGCCCAGTGCAGTCATACACCCCACTAAAATCAACAGCACATGCCTGAAATGACCAACTCATGGCCAGTACTGCGATGCATTTTTTCATCTTGAATCCTTTCAACAGTTTACTCTGGGGGGCGAACTCGCAAAAAACTGGCGAACTTAGGTTTGCCAAGGCGCGTAAGATCGCGATAAGTATAGGTGACTTGACTACCAATCGCTGGGGGATGCGCCCGATCCGCATCACTAAAACCAGTGCCAAGTTTAAACCGAATGCCGGCGGGGGTTTCTAACAATAATGCGCCCATTTTACCTTGGTATTTACCTTTACCCGCCAGGTAACCAACGACCTTCGCTTCCGCATCCAACTGCGGTTTAAGTTTGAGTAGCACCTGACTGCGACCCGTTAAGTAGGGCGCATCGGCGCGGTGTAGCATCAGGCCTTCGCCATGCTTGGCAACGACCGCTGCCAGTGTGCGTTTTAGGGTAGATACATCAGCGACGTGAAATTGCGGCAGCCGTTTAAGATAAGGGGTATTTGCATGGATGACCAGTTGATGGATCTGCTGCGCACGCTGGCTGAAATCACCTGCCGCGTCCGGCAACTCAAACACGTAATAACTGACTTTTTGCCATTCACGATCGACCGGCTGACTTTGCCTGACCGTGGATGACAAGCGCTCAAATTGACCACGGCCCAGCCACAACTCACCATCGAGTGCTTGTTTGGGAAAGTGTTGAGTAAACCACGGTGGTGCATGCACCGGATTCCCCTGACGGGTGACCAATTGCTGGCCATCCCAAATAGCGCGGATGCCATCTAGCTTTTCGCTCACCAGATAGTCGTTGACATCAATACCATCGTGATAAATTTGCGCGAGCAAAATGGACGGCGCTTGTGCCAAACATGGCCCTGCTAGTAAGCACAAGCACCATAACAGCACCCATTGCACAAGTGTAGACACGATCACCCAATACGTTAATTTAAGTTAACAGTTAACGTACTAAACACCAGCAATGAAAGCAAGACTTACCGACAAAAACGTCAAGTTTTAAAGCAATTGACACCACAATTTGTCGTGATGCATCACATCCATCCATAAAGCAACCAGACTCAAGGCAATGAGTAACAAGCCACTCAGTCGCATCCCGGTAGACTCTTTAAACCAGCTGGGTAAAGATTGCTGGCCTGCACGCCAAATCAAAGGGGCCGTGGCAAGCACCGTCGCGGAGCCGCTGGCAAATGCCATCATGACCAGAGCGCCTTGCAGCCATTGCGATTGTAGCGATGCCAACATCACAGCAGAATACAGCAGACCGCAGGGTAACAAGGCCCAAATCATACCCGTCAACAAATAACCCAGTTTCGCATGCTCAGTGTGCTGTTTGATCCAAACCCACACTTGTTGCGCCCGCTTGAGCGCCCATTGCGGTTGTTGGCCGGTGATCACTAACAATGCACCCCAAGCAAAAATCAGGGTATGCGAAAACGTCCACAACGGTTGAAATACGTGGCTCTGAATTGAGAGCCATGCTAGGCCCCGCAGCGTTTCGGCGGCGATTGCGCCCAAAAGTCCATAGCCGAGCATACGCCCAAGATAAAAACTCCAAGGAATGGTATGCATCACACGCAACGGAATCGAGCGGTACTGGCGGGTAGTATTGACTGTGGACTGCATGGCGCCGCAAGCGGCACCGCACATGGCAATACAGTGCGGTCCGCCTGCCAGTCCCATGACGAAGGCGGTCAGGAGTAAGCTGGCTAACATGCCAAGAGTTTAAAGGATTTTGGAAAACCTTGCACGATTGGCATCGTGCTGCAAATAACGGTCAAACACCATGGCAATGGCTCGCACAAAGTACCAACCCATGTCGGTCACTTTTAAACCATCTTCTTCTAAGACCACCAAGCCCTGCGTTGCTTTATCCACCAACTGTTGCAGCTCGGTTTGAAAATAGGTATTGAATTGAATCATATAAGAAAGCTCAATCGACTCATAGCTGAGCTCTCCATGACACATAATCGCCATGATGACGGCACGCCGAATCAAATCATCTCGACTCAGTGCAAGCCCCCGCACAATTGGCAATTGGCCTTGATCAATAAAATCGTAATACTCTTCGAGGGTCTTCGCATTCTGACTGTAGCTGGCGCCCATTTTGCCGATGGCTGATACTCCCAAGGCCAAAATATCTTGGTCGGCCATGGTGCTATAACCCTGAAAATTTCGGTGTAATCTACCCTGCTGCTTTGCTATCGCAAGGGTGTCCTCGGGTAACGCAAAATGGTCCATGCCGATGTAAACATAGCCCGCTTGTATCAATTGCTGGATGGCTTCTGACAACATTTGAATTTTGTCGACTGCGTTAGGTAAATCCTCCTGCAATATACGCCGCTGCGGTTTAAAACGCGAAGGCAGATGTGCATAGCCATACAGCGCAATACGATCTGGACGCAAGGTGATGACCTGACTGATCGTCTCACGAAACGTTTGCGGTGTTTGTTTCGGCAAGCCATAAATCAGGTCCACATTGATCGACTGAAAGCCCATCACACGCGCTTGCTGCATCAATGTGTCGACCTGGGCAAAAGGCTGCACTCTGTGCACTGCTTGTTGCACAGCGGCATCAAAGTCTTGTACGCCGAAACTCAAACGGTTAAAACCAAGCTGACGCAAATGCTGCAAGCGCTGCTCATCGACGGTGCGGGGGTCAATTTCAATGGCGTACTCGCCCTCTTTGCTAAATACAAAGGCTTGCTTGAGCATGTCAATCAAACGGGTTAACGCATCATCGCTGAGAAAGGTGGGTGTACCACCACCCAAATGCAACTGATTCACCACTTGCGCTTGCGCAAATTGATCCAAGTGCAAAGCCAACTCTCGCTGCAGATAGTTTAGGTAAATCTCGCTTTGTTCGTAGCGCTTGGTCACAATTTTATTGCAGGCACAATAAAAACACAGTGACGCGCAAAATGGGATGTGCACATACACGGATAACGGTTGCGCCCAGTGACTGATGTTACGTTGCTCAGACGCTTTGAGATAAGCCGCGGCATCGAAGGCTTCTACAAAGCGATCAGCGGTTGGGTAAGAGGTATAGCGCGGCCCGGAAACATCATAGCGTTCGATGTGCGCCTGTGTAATCATCAGCGGTTGTTTCATGGTATCTAGCAAATTCGCTCCTGTCAGCACAACGGGGACGCACTGTCCCGAGAGTTAATAGCAGCTACTTTGCCATAAAGTAATCCCCGTCTATTTGACACACATCAAATGCCCTGAATGGGCTCACAGGCATAATGTGCGCAATATAAAGGGAAGAAGACAGAACCACATGCTGAATCATATTGGAGCCAATGATATTGCCTTGCAAGAAGCGTATAATCAGATGGACGTTCAACGACCGCCAAGGACCGCCGAAATGCAAGTACCAGCAGAATCTAGCTTTAAAGTTGCCTGCTCGAATTGCAATCTGCGAGAGCTTTGTTTACCGATTGGCTTGAGCACAGCAGAGATGAATCGACTGGATGGCATTGTTGCCACACGTAAAAAAGTCAAACAAGGTGGTCATCTATTTAGCAGTGGCGACCCTTTCACCACGTTGTACGCGATTCGAACCGGTTTTTTCAAAACCTGCGTCGTGTCAGAAGATGGTCGCGAACAAGTGACCGGCTTTCAGATGGCGGGCGAAATTATGGGATTAGATGGCATTGTCTCTGACCATCACAATTGTAATGCCATTGCCCTAGAGGACGCCGAGGTTTGCGTGATGCCGTTCAATCATGTTGAGGATCTTTCTCGAGAAATCCCCGTACTCCAACGCCATGTTCATAAAATCATGAGCCGTGAAATCGTGCGTGAAAATGGGGTGATGATGTTGCTGGCGAATATGCGGGCGGAGGAACGGTTGGCTGCGTTTCTGCTCAATTTGTTGCAACGCTTGCATGCCAGAGGATACTCAAAAAGTGAGCTGATCTTGCGCATGACGCGGGAGGAGATCGGCAGCTATCTTGGTATGAAACTCGAAACCGTGAGCCGTACCTTTTCTAAGTTTAGTGACGAAGGCATTATTGAAGTGAAACAAAAAAACATCCGAATTTTGGATCACGAAAAACTGCAAACCATCTTTAACGCCAGCACTTGTTAGTTTTTTGTAAGTGCGTTTTTAGTGCCAATCAGTACGCTTGCACAAGCTGTTTGAAGCGCTAACAAGACTCGCCTGCACACGAAAACGGCGTTAGCTCTTCGCAGTATGGCCCCCCGCGCGTAAGGCAGCCCGACCACCATTCAAACACCATCCCAATCATTGCCATCACCTGCACTGCTTTATCGCATCGCGAGCCAGCCAGCCAGAGTCAAAGCAGAACATCCAAAACACCGCTAGCGCTACTGAGCCACGAGGCGCAAACGCCATGCACGCAAGGTCTTTGCGTGCATGGCGTGCGTATCGGTTTACACAAAAAGATTATTCTTCTGCAGGCTTTAATCCAGTTTGGGCGTGATTACGCGCTTGAATCGCGGGCGCCATGGCTTCGCTTTGCGCTTCTTGGCCCTGTGCATCGAGCGTTTTATTAATTTCGATGCCTTTGCGATAGTAATCGTCAATCGGAGGATCAGGATGGGTGATCGCCAGATATAAAGTAATAAACGAGGCCACAACCACCAACGCCGGGCCGCCAATAATCAACCAGACATAAGGGTTTTTAAACCATTTGGCTTGATCGACTGCAAGTGCGCTATTTTTCAAATAAGTACTGCTCTGTGTCACCGGCATACTCCATTAATTGCTAGGAACGATAAAGACAGATTTTTCTTTCACCGTTTCCTTAGATTGTTGATCTGTCATCTCGAAAAGAATTTTGTGTGAACCTGTTCGAACAGCGCCATCTGGTAATTGGAGCTCAAGAACCACATTTCGTTTCTCAAACGGTTGTAATGATTTAAAGTCTTGCGTGTTGCCATCCGCCAGATGCATGACCAATGCAGGTAAGCCACTGATTTTCAGGTCGAAATCTCGGACGATTTCGGTATCATTTTCAAGTTTGAGCGTATAAACGTTTTCAATGTTTCCCTCGTCAGTAAAGCGCGCCAATACGCCTCGGTCGCGCAACACATCCAGCCTAAAGTCTGGCTTAAAGTACAAACTCACCACCATGCCTACCGTCAAAGTCACTAGTATCGCGGTGTAGATTAGCACGCGTGGGCGCATTAAACGGCGCAGCATTTGCTGGCGAGACCAGCGATTGGTCATGCCGTTTTGGGTCGAATATTTAATCAATCCTTTGGCATAACCCATTTTATCCATCACATCATCACAGGCATCAATACAGGCCCCACAACCAATACATTCGTATTGCAAGCCATTGCGAATATCAATGCCGGTTGGACACACCTGCACGCAGATACTGCAATCGATACAACTGCCCAGCCCATTGGCATTTTCAGCAACCTTTTTAGAGCGCGCACCACGCGGTTCACCGCGCGCTTCGTCGTAGGTGACAATCATCGTATCGTCATCAAACATCGCACTCTGAAAACGCGCGTAGGGGCACATGTACTTGCAAACTTGCTCACGCATATAGCCTGCATTGCCATAGGTGGCAAAGCCGTAGAAGCAAATCCAGAACGTTTCCCAACCACCCAACTGCCATTCAATCATGTTGGGCACCAATTCGCGAATCGGGGTGAAGTAGCCGACAAATGTCACCCCGGTCCACAAACCAAAAGTAATCCATGCCACCTGTTTGAGCGATTTTCGCGTCACTTTATTCAAGTTCCACTTGCTATCGTCCAAACGCATGCGCGCAATCCGATCCCCTTCGATCTTGTTTTCGATCCACATAAAAATCTCAGTGTAGACCGTTTGTGGACAAGTAAACCCACACCACAATCGACCAGCAACCGCGGTAAATAGAAACAGAGACAAGGCCGATACAATGAGCAGGAAAGACAGGTAAATTAAATCCTGCGGATGAAACACCAGACCGAAGATATAAAAGCGCTTGGCTTCGAGGTCAAACAACATCGCCTGCCGACCGCCCCACTCCAACCATGGCACGCCATAGAAGAATAATTGTGTCGCCCATACCATGACCCAACGCCACCGATCAAACACACCCGATACACTGCGTGCATAGATCTTATCCGCGGACTTATAAAGTGACAAAACCACCTCCTGTTCAGGGATGGTGGTTTTGTTCACAGCGTTTACTTTAATATCGCTCATGTATTGATCTGCATTCGCTTACTTGTTGGAAAGACCCCAAACATAAGCGGTCAGCAAATGGATCTGCTCCTGGCTGAATTTTTCTTTCCATGCAGGCATGACGTTATTTTTGCCTTCGTGCACGCGTTTGATAATGGCTGCTTCACCTTGACCATGTAGCCAAATGTTGTCTGACAAATTAGGCGCACCAATCAACTGGTTACCTTTACCTTCAGCGCCGTGGCAAGCCGCACACACTGCGAACTTCTCTTTACCGGCATTGGCACGACCAGAGTCATGAATACTGCCAGACAGGCTTAACACATAGTTGGCAACGTTTTTGACATCTTCTTCTGAACCGATGGCCGCAGCCATCGGAGGCATAATGCCGTTACGACCATTGTTAATGGTGACCTTGATCGTATCAGGTGCGCCACCGTATAACCAGTCACTGTCTGTCAGGTTAGGGAAACCACGGCTGCCCTTGGCATCTGACCCATGACAAGCGGCACAGTTGTTTAAGAAAATACGTTTGCCAATGTCACGTGCTTCAGGGATCTTGGCGACTTCTTCCACTGATAAAGCCGCATACTTGGCGTACAGAGGCGCAATTTTCTCATTATTTTTGGCGACTTCGGCTTCATACTGCTTCACCTCTGACCAACCAAATTTACCGTCATAGGTACCCAAACCTGGGAACAAATACAAATAAGCCAAGCCAAAAATAACCGTGATAATAAATAATCCCACCCACCACATCGGCAGTGGATTATTCATTTCCTTGATGCCGTCCCACTCGTGACCGTTAGTGTTGTCGCTATCGAGCGTTACTTTGACGCGACTTGCAAAAATCAGCAAGCCCACGCAAAAAGCGATTCCCCCTAAGGTAATGGTCGAAATCCAGATCGGCCAAAATCCACTTACAAAATCATTCATGATATTTTCCTTAAGCTTTCCGCGCTGTTATTCATCTTGGTCGAACGGCAGATTCTGCGCGTCCTTAAATTGCGCGGAGTTGCGATTGCGCCATGCCCAAACCATAATTGCCATAAACAAGACAAAGCTGAGTACTGTAAACAATATACGTAATAGATTGATATCCATGGCGCGTCTCCTTATTTCAGGTGTGTACCCAAGACTTGCAAGTACGAAATCAATGCATCTTGCTCGGTTTTGCCTTTGATTTCATCGCCTGCGGCTTTGATCTGCGCATCCGTGTATGGCACGCCAACTTTACGCAGCGCAGCCATGTGATCACCGATGGTTTTATCGTTTACCAGGTTTTCTTCCAACCATGGGTAGGCTGGCATGATGGACTCTGGTACGACATCACGCGGATTGTGCAGGTGCACACGATGCCAATCATCACTGTATTTGCCGCCTACGCGATGCAGGTCTGGGCCCGTACGCTTAGAACCCCACTGGAACGGGTGATCGTACACATATTCACCCGCCACAGAGTAGTGACCATAACGCAATGTTTCAGCGTGGAACGGACGAATCATCTGCGAGTGGCAGTTGTAGCAACCTTCACGCAGATAAATATCACGCCCAGCCAATTGCAAAGCCGTGTATGGCTCTAAACCACGTATCGGTTCAGTCAGCGACTTTTGGAAAAACAAAGGTACGATTTCAACCAAACCACCAAATGAGATCGTGATGAAGGTCAGCACAATCAGCAAAAAGCTGTTGGTTTCAATCTTTTCGTGCAGATTGCCACTATTGTTTTGATGCGATGCCATCGTAAGTTCCTTAAGCGTGAGCAACCACAGCCGGTACTTCTACCGAAACCGCTTTGCCGTTCGTTGCTGTTTTATATGTATTCCACAACATGATGACCAGACCGCTCATGTAGAGGAAACCACCCAAAGCACGTGTGAAGTAGTATGGGAACTTGGCTTTTACGCTCTCAACGAAGGTGTAAGCCAATGTACCGTCTGCGTTCACTGCACGCCACATGAGGCCTTCCATCACGCCAGAGATCCACAATGCGGCAATGTAGAGCACCACCCCAATGGTTGCCATCCAGAAATGCACTTCAATCGCTTTCACGCTGTACATTTGTTTTTGACCAAATAAGCGTGGGATCAAGAAATACAGAGAACCGATAGAGATGAAGCCTACCCAACCCAATGCACCAGAGTGCACGTGGCCAACGGTCCAGTCAGTGTAGTGTGACAAAGCGTTGACTGTTTTGATGGCCATCATTGGACCTTCGAAGGTACTCATACCGTAGAAAGACAATGAAACAATCAGGAAACGCAAGATAGGATCGGTACGCAGTTTGTGCCATGCGCCAGATAAAGTCATGATGCCGTTGATCATACCGCCCCAGCTAGGTGCGAACAGAATCAGTGACAACACCATACCCAAGGATTGCGTCCAGTCAGGCAACGCCGTGTAGTGCAGGTGGTGCGGACCCGCCCACATATAGGTAAAAATCAGTGCCCAGAAGTGCACGATAGACAGGCTGTATGAATACACTGGGCGCTCAGCTTGTTTCGGCACAAAGTAATACATCATGCCCAAGAAACCGGCTGTTAAGAAGAAACCTACCGCGTTGTGACCATACCACCACTGCACCATCGCATCTTGCACACCGGCATAGGCTGAGTAAGACTTGAACCAGCCAGCTGGAATAGCAGCACTCTCAACAATGTGCAGCAAGGCGACAGCCAGGATGAATGCGCCGTAAAACCAGTTAGCGACGTAGATGTGCTTGACCTTACGAATACCAATCGTACCGAAGAACACAACCGCGTATGAAATCCACACGATTGCAATCAGGATATCAATCGGCCACTCAAGCTCGCCGTACTCTTTACCTTGGGTATAACCCATTGGCAAGGAGATCGCAGCAGCGATAATCACTGCTTGCCAACCCCAAAAGGTAAAGCTAGCCAGTTTGTCACTGAACAAGCGCGTTTGACAGGTTCGTTGCACCACGTAGTACGATGTAGCAAATAAAGCACAGCCACCAAATGCGAAAATCACCGCATTGGTATGTAATGGTCGTAAACGGCCAAAAGAAGTAAATGGCAAGCCTAGGTTAAGCTCTGGCCACACCAGCTGAGACGCAATGATCACGCCCATCAATGTACCAACAACACCCCAGACCACTGCCATGATTGCGAACTGGCGGACCACGGTATCGTTGTAGGTCGCAGCCTTCACGGTTGCATTTTGCATGGATTTCTCCCAATGATTAAAACAAACACCCAACACTAAAAAATTTCTAGTTGTTCAACCCGATCATCCCAGAGTTGTCACAATTCTGATTTGACACATATCAATCCTGTTCGAGAATTCTGGAACCTTCTTCCTCCAGGTCTTCAAACTGCCCGGTTTGGATCGCCCACCAAAGGCCACCCAGAATCACAAACACCAGCAACACTGCTAGCGGGATCAATAAAAATGCAATCTCCATAACGCTATGCCTGACCTTTCTGCCAGTCCGACTGATGCCAGTCGGTCAAACGTAATGCATTTAGCAACACCAATAACGAGCTGGCGGCCATGCCTAAGCCGGCCAACCATGCAGGCAACAAGCCCATAATCGCTAATGGCACACCGGCCGCGTTATACAACGCCGCCCATAACAAATTTTGTTTTACGATGAGGATGGTTTTTTTACAATGCGAAATGAGCGAAACCAACACACCGATATCATTACCCAACACCACCATATCGGCCTGCGCCTGCGTCAAAGGGACGCCGGAACCCATTGCAATAGAAGTATGTGCTGCTGCAATGACAGGGCCGTCATTCAAACCATCACCAACCATTAATACTTTCCGCCCCTGTTGTTGCAGCAACTTAACATGCTGCAGCTTTTCTTCTGCTTTTTGTAACCCGTATGCACGTTGGATGCCCAACTGTGCAGCGAGGTTTTTAACGGGCGCTATTCTATCACCAGATAACAGCTGAATATCAAGCCCGTTCGAAATTAATTGTGAAATAGCTGCCTTGGCGTGCGGCTTGACTTGCTCAGACAAACTCAGACGCGCAAGCAAAGTTGCACCGCTAGTGACATACACTTGCCGCAGCGCTTCAGTATCGGATTCATTGGTGATACCGCAGAATGCCGCATTCCCTAATGTTACATGCAATGACTCGCCTGCTTTTGTGACGATGGTTGCAGACATACCACCACCGACAATTTCTTGCCAGTCCTGCGTGGCTAAGGTGTCTTGAGCGTCTAGGTTTAAGGCAAAACCATGCAAGGCTTGCGCCACTGGATGCAACGAATCCCGACTCATACTTGCGATAACATCCAACAACCATTGACGATCCCAATCAGGGTGCGTTTCGGCCAGTGCCACCTGTTGCAGGCTCTCGGTTAAGGTGCCTGTTTTATCAAACACAATGGTGTCAATTTCACTGATGGATTGAATCGCTTGTAAACGACGAATCAAAATACCGCCTTTAGCGAAGGTGCCGGCACTGGCTAACATGGCCGCAGGCGTCGCCAAGGACAGCGCACAAGGACAAGTTACCACCAACACCGCAACAGCTGACATGATGGCTTTGACCGGATCCGTGGTCCACCAAAAAATCACCGCAAACATCGCTGCCAATAATACGCCCCACAAAAATGGCTGCGCGACTTTATCGGCAAGCAAAGCAATGCCAGGTTTCTCGGTCGAGGCGGAGGCCATTAGATTGACCAATGCGTGATACTGCGTACCTTCTCCCACCTGCTGTACTTGCATTTCAATCGCAGAGGTCAAGTTACCAGAACCAGCGATGACTTTTGCCCCTACAGACTTAACAACAGGCTCAGACTCACCGGTCAACATAGATTCATCGACGCTAGTGCTGCCAAACAACACTAGACCATCGGCTGCAAACACTTCACCCGGGCGGATGTACAGCACATCGCCTGCATTGATATTACTTGCAGCAATTTGTACCCATTCACCGGCTACATTTTTTTTGAGAACAGCATGCGGCAAGCGACGCATCATGTTTTCCAGCGCACCCGCCGTGCGGTTACGCAATTTGACATCCAGCCAACGGCCTATCAACAAGAAACTGACGAACATCGTCAACGAATCATAATAAACCACATCTCCCCACCAGCCGCCGGGGGCGAACGTGGCCAAGGTGCTCATCACAAAGGCCGCCAAAATGCCGAGCGATACCGGCACATCCATGCCCAACTGGCCTTGTTTCACACTTGCCCAAGCTTGTGACAAAAATGGTGTCGCCGAGAACAGCATCACTGGCAACGTCAGCACCCAAGAAGCCCACTTCATCAATTGCACCATATCTGGCGCCATATCATTGCTGCTGGCAAGGTAAGTGGGATAGGCATACATCATGACCTGCATCATGCAGAATACCGCCACCACCAGACGCCACAACATTTTGCGTTGCTGCACGGTTCTATCACTGATTGCGTTGTATTCGTTAAGCGGCAGCGCGGGATAGCCAATGTCATTTAAATTGGCAAACCATTTGGAGGGAGAAATTTGCTGCGCGTCCCAGATAACCCGGACGCGTTTGGAGGCGGCACTCGCATGCACGGCCAGCACGCCGGTTTGTTGCTTAATGGCTTGCTCAATGCGGCCACTGCATGCAGCACAATGCATATTGTCGACCCATACGTGAGAGGTCCACACCTCATTGGCAGAAGCATCGCGTTGGCTAAACCGCTCCCATTCGGACTGGATATCCAGTCCTTGCCAGGGGTTCGTACTGCTCACTGCTAACGTTTTTGCCATTGGGCGATGAATCATCCGCAAAACAATATACAACTTTATATTATATGATTGAATATACTATAAAACAATGTGATTACTTTTCATCTATCACAGGCTTTGAGCAGCCTTTGCCAGAAAAGTTTTGACTGATCACAATAAAAAAACATGGCGCCGGCCGGCCCGCCATCTGCCCGCTGACGCCTTTCACAATGCAACGACTTATTTAACGCGCATACCCGCCTGTGCACCACTGTCTGGTGACAAAATGTATGGTCCGCCACGCGTATCGCTCGCTGCCAACACCATGCCCTCACTCATGCCGAACTTCATTTTGCGCGGCGCCAGGTTTGCCACCATCACCGTCAAGCGCCCTACCAAGGTCGCAGGATCATAGGCAGACTTAATGCCGGCAAATACTTGACGCGGTTTTTCTTCGCCAATATCAAGCAGCAGTTTGAGCAGCTTTTCGGCGCCTTCCACATGCTCAGCACTAACAATATATGCAATGCGCAAATCAACTTTGGCAAAATCCTCAATCGAGAGATAAGCCCCGTCCTCTGCCATGTTGGTTTCTGTGCTAGCGGCAACTTTCGCTACAACAGCGGTCGGCGCTGCGGCTTGCAAGCTATCTTTATTGGCCTCAACCATAAATTCAATCTGCTTAGCTTCGAGCCGGGTAACCATATGACTGTAAGGTTGTATGGTTTGCGAGCCCAGTCCGTGCGCCACGTCCGCCCATTGCAACGGGGACGTATTCAAAAACGTCTCCACCGCTTGCGCAATGTTTGGCAACACTGGTTTGAGATATATCGTCAACAAACGGAACATCTCAAGTGCTGTACTGCAAATAATATGCAAATGGCTGGCTTGACTGTCATCCTTGGCAACCACCCAAGGCGCAGCTTCTGCCACATACGCGTTCGCAGCATCCGTCAGCTTCATGATCTCGCGCAACGCCCGCGCAAAGTCGCGCGCGGCATATGCCTCGGCAATGGCCGGCGCGGCAGCACGCATTTCATTAATCACCGCATGCTCAACCGCAATGATGTGATGATCGAACTTTTTGGCAATAAAACCTGCCGTGCGGCTGGCAATATTGATATATTTGCCTACCAAATCGCTGTTGACGCGCGCCACGAAGTCTTCGAGGTTGAGGTCGATATCCTCCATGCTGCCATTTAATTTAGCCGCATAGTAATAGCGCAAATACTCCGGATTTTTCACATGATCGAGATAACTGCGCGCCGTGATAAAGGTGCCGCGCGACTTTGACATTTTTTCACCGTTCACGGTTAAAAAGCCATGCGCAAATACTTTGGTCGGCGTGCGATAACCCGCATATTCGAGGGTCGCTGGCCAGAACAAGGCATGAAAATACAAAATATCCTTACCGATAAAGTGATACAACTCGGTAGAAGAATCCTTTTTCCAATACTCGTCAAAGTCAATGCCAGATCGGCTACACAGATTTTTAAAACTGGCCATATAACCAATCGGCGCATCCAGCCAGACATAAAAATATTTGCCCGGTGCGTCAGGGATTTCAAAGCCGAAATATGGTGCGTCACGCGAAATATCCCAGTCTGACAACTTGTTCTCGCCAACTTCACCCACCCACTCCGTCATTTTGTTGGCGGCTTCCGCCTGCAAAGTACCCGAGCGGGTCCAGTCGCGTAAAAAGTCCGCGCACTCGCTCAACTTAAAAAAGTAGTGTTCGGTTTCTTTACGCACTGGCGTGGCGCCAGACACCGCTGAGAAAGGATTGATTAAGTCGGTAGGGCTATAAGTGGCACCGCAGACCTCACAGTTATCACCGTATTGATCTTTAGCATGACATTTAGGGCACTCGCCTTTGATAAATCGATCTGGCAAAAACATGCTTTTGACTGGGTCAAAATATTGCTCAATGGTTTTGCTGGCGATTTTGCCATTGGCTTTGAGGGCTTTATAAATGCCTGAAGCCAATTCACGGTTTTCTTCTGAATTCGTCGAATAATAGTTATCAAACTGCACCAGAAATTCGGCAAAGTCTTGGCTATGCTCTGCATGCACTTTCTCAATCAGCGCCTCCGGTGTGATGCCTTCTTTTTCGGCACGCAACATAATCGGCGTCCCGTGCGTATCGTCGGCACACACATAATGCACGCTATGCCCCTGCATTTTCTGAAAACGCACCCAAATATCGGTTTGAATATACTCAACCAGATGCCCCAAATGAATGCTGCCGTTGGCATATGGCAAGGCGGACGTCACCAGTAGTTTGCGTGTCATGAAAACAGGACCAAGATAAAAGCAGCTATTTTAGCAAATCCCTCGCTGTTTCAACCAATTCTTTATGCAGAGGCCCTCATACCAAATACAGGCAACGCCATGTTCAAAGCGGTCGCCGAAAAAGCAGCCAAGCTTAATGTAGGCGAGGCCACTTTCAAATGGGGCCATATTTGCTATTGATGACTAGGCATCAAAACGGCACTCATGGTGTGAATCACACCGTTATCCGCATTGATTTCATCGCCGAGGACTTTTACTTTGTTCACCTTGACACCATCGGTGACAGACAGCTGCAGATCGGCACCCTCCAAGGATTTAACCTTGCCTGCACTGACATCCGCCTGCGTAATTTTGCCCGGATAAATATGATAAGAAAGCACTTTTTTGAGCTGTACTGGATTAGTCAGCAGCGCGTTGAGTTTCGCTTTTGGGAGTTTAGCAAAGGCCTCATCGCTCGGCACAAACAGCGTCATCGGGCCACTACCGTTTAAAGTCTCCGTCAACCCGGCTACATTCACTGCCTTTAAAAAGATATTAAAGTGACCGTCCTGGGCGGCTGCCTGCAGTAAGTTGTCTGCACTGGCAATTTGTGAAAAACCCAAGGTAAATAAAACAACTAATAACATTTTTTGCATGCGAGTTCTCCTGATAAAACGTTGGATTAGGGCCTGCGTCGAGATGACGCTGACCATGGGGATCACATTAACCACGGCAGCTTACATTTGACTTACCCGCGCACCTACTCACCTTACAACAAACTGACAAGCGTGACAGAATAACCTTAAGATTTTTATGCCCACACAGACCGCATGACGAACCTTGTGCGATGCGTTAGAATACCTGATTCATTTAGTCAGGCATTACGGCAGGAACACTCAGCATGGCAATCAGCGAATTAATGATTCAAAGCACCTTAACATTGTGCATAGACCCTAACACCGGCAAAGACTTTGTCAGTGCAAAATCCATTAAAAACATCCAGATCGATGGCAACCATGTGAGCTTGGACGTAGTGTTGGGTTATCCGGCAAAAACCCAGTTGGACGCGATCCGCCAGCAAGTCACCGATGCCCTGCAGAGCATCGCAGGCATCGACGAAATCACCGTCAACGTTGGTAGCCGTATCGTAGCCCATAGCGTGCAGCGTGGGGTCAACTTGCTGCCGAACGTCAAAAATGTGATTGCCGTGGCCTCTGGCAAAGGCGGCGTGGGCAAATCGACAACCTCCGTCAATCTGGCGCTGGCCTTGGCGGCTGAGGGCGCAAGCGTCGGCCTGTTGGATGCCGATATTTACGGTCCCAGTCAACCGCAGATGCTGGGCATCTCTGGCCGCCCGGATAGTGCAGATGGTAAAAGCATAGAGCCCATGCGCGCGCACGGCATTCAAGCCATGAGTATTGGTTTTTTAGTGGATACCGACACCCCAATGGTCTGGCGGGGGCCCATGGTGACAGGTGCGCTTGAACAACTACTGCGCGATACACGCTGGCAAGACTTAGATTATTTGGTGATCGATTTGCCCCCTGGCACAGGCGATATCCAACTCACACTGGCGCAAAAAATCCCTGTCACCGGCGCCATTATTGTGACCACACCGCAGGATATTGCGCTGCTTGACGCCCGCAAGGGATTAAAAATGTTTGAAAAAGTCGGCATACCCATTCTGGGCATCGTCGAAAACATGAGCACACACATTTGTTCTAACTGTGGTCATGAAGAGCATATATTTGGTGAAGGCGGCGGCGCATTGATGGCCAGCGACTATAAAATCGATCTACTGGGTAGTTTGCCGCTGGATATAAACATCCGCATGCAAGCCGATAGTGGCGAACCCACGGTCGTCGCAGCCCCGGATAGTGCAGTGGCGAATAGCTACAAGCAAATAGCGCGCAAAGCTGCCAGCAAAATCGCGATTGCCAGTCTCGATCACAGTGCCAAATTCCCCAATATTGTGATTAAAAATACTTGATACACCTAGGCATATGCAGGATAAGAAACTGCCTCTTAAAAGCGGCAGTTTAGAACTTTGACAGGTTGAAATAAAAATAACGCTCTGCGAAAAGTGCAATCGTAAGCGCTGCCATGACAACCCGTCATTGGCTCACTACCAAAAAAATCATGCCACTAAAAACTTTTTCTGACTAAAAAAACTATAAAAAAAGCGCCCGCAGGCGCTTTTTTTAATATTGCATTTGATTAAACACGTTAAGCTAACTGTACCCCGAAACAATACACATCAACGCCTTGTGGCGGTTGAATGAGGGTCGCCGGGATGGCAACGCCAGCGCGCCATTGATCGACCGCTTCTTGCTTGCCTGCGCCAGTCACCAAAAACATCACCTCGTGCGTGTTGTTAAGGCGATCTTGGCTAATGGTGATACGATCCGCGGGTGGCTTAGGTGAGTGATACACGGGCACTGCGTCAGCCGTATTATTCACTACATGGCCGGGAAACAGGCTCGCCGTGTGGCCGTCTTCGCCGAGGCCTAGAATGACTAGGTCAAAGGTGCGGACGCCGGCTAACGTTTGTGCATAGGCTTTTGCGCCATCCACATTGCCGAGCTCAGCTGGGATATCGTGAATTTGGTGCTCAGGAATCGCCACATGGCTCAACCATGCATCACGGGCCATTTTGCTGTTGCGCTCCACATGGTCGACGGGGAGGCAGCGATCATCATTGTGATACACATGCCAGTTTGCCCAGTCAGCATCGGCTTTGGCAAGCAACTGATATACGGCTTTAGGGGTACTGCCACCGGCTAAAACAATAAGAAAATTGCCATATTTAGCGATTGCTGCATCTGCCGCGGCAAGTATTCTGTGGAGTGCTGCTTGGTTAATTTCTTCTTGAGATTGGAACGTGTGCCAACGGGTTTGTGCATTCAAAGACATAGAAAACCTGTAAAAAACGATACAAAAAGCGTGTGCAGCCTTTTAGTACGCGACTGCATTTGTTATAATTATAGCTGACTCGACATGATAATTCTGCAAAATTATCCGAAGCACTGATCGGGTTCATGCCATCCAAAAGATGGGTGTCTCTTAAACTATCCTCACACCATAGGAAAATCCGAATGAAATTAGCAATGATTGGCTTGGGCAAAATGGGCGGCAACATGGCTGCACGTTTGCTGCGTCACAAAATTAACGTGGTTGGTTTTGACTTCAATACCGAATTCGTCAACAAATTGGTCAAAGACGAAGGCATGGAAGCAGCCACCTCAGTGGCTGATGCAGTGAGCAAACTCGAAGGCCAAAAAATTGTCTGGTTGATGTTGCCTGCTGGCGAAATCACCGAAAATCAAATCAAAGACTTAATCCCACTGCTGAACAAAGGCGACATCATCGTCGATGGCGGCAACTCAAACTACAAACACAGTCAGCGTCGCGGCGCCATGTTAGCTGAACATGGCATCGGCTTTATTGACTGTGGTACGTCTGGTGGCGTATGGGGCTTAGATAACGGCTATTGCTTGATGTACGGTGGCGACAAACAATTCGCAGACGTATTAGCACCTTATGCACAAGCATTAACGCACGCGGATCGCGGTTGGGCGCACGTGGGTCCAGTGGGCTCAGGTCACTTCACCAAAATGATCCATAACGGTATCGAATACGGCATGATGCAAGCTTTTGCTGAAGGCTTAGACCTGATCAAGGGCAAAGAAGATTTCAACCTTGATTTGGCGCAGATCACTGAATTGTGGCGCCATGGTTCAGTTGTGCGCAGCTGGTTGTTGGACTTGACCGCTGAAGCATTAAAAGACGATCAAAAACTCGAAGCCATTGCTCCGTACGTGGCTGATTCTGGCGAAGGCCGTTGGACAGTGGTTGAAGCTGTTGAGCAAGGCGTCGCGGCACCGGTATTGACAGTGGCACTGCAAGCCCGCTTCAGAAGCCAAGACTCTAAAGGCTATAGCTATAAGCTGTTGTCGTTGATGCGTAATGCATTCGGCGGTCACGCAGTGAAGTCATCTAAATAAGCATACAAGCCTCTCCTGGTGGGAGGCTTTTTTGCTGTTAGCTGTTGATTGTTAAATATATGGGAAAGGCCTGCCCTTTCCCGTTTACATTTTTATCTTAAGGTTAGAAATGACGAATAAAATTGATCCATGCACACTGGTGTTGTTTGGCGCTAGCGGCAACTTGGCCCGCGTAAAACTGTATCCCGGTTTATTCAGGTTAGACCTATTGGGCCGTCTACCAGATGACCTGAAAATTATCGGCGTTGGTCGTCAGATTGTTGACTTGGACGCTTGGCGTGCAGACATCAAAAGCATGCTGGATACCAAATTTAAAAAAGGCTATGACCAAGCAGTGTTCGAGCGTTTTATCGCGCGTAACTTCTACCATGCCAACCCACCAACGGATCCGGATGCCTTCAGCAAACTGAAAGCAACGCTCAGTGACGAAAGCGTTTTCCCACAAAATCTGGCCTACTTTTTGTCAGTCCGTCCGGTGGATTTCGCACCAGTGGTCGAATCCTTGGCCAATGTTGGCCTAACACAAGAAGATAAATACTGGCGCCGTGTGGTGATCGAGAAGCCATTTGGCACCGACCTGCCATCCGCCAAAACATTGCAGGCTGCCATCACCAAGCACCTCAAAGAAAGCCAGATCTACCGTATCGATCACTATCTGGGCAAATCTGCACTGCAAAACATCTTGTTGCAACGCTTTACCAACACCGTGCTCGAGCCTATCTGGAACAACCAGTACATCGATCATGTGCAAATCACTAACACCGAAATGCTCGGCGTGGGTGACCGTACACAATTTTATGACAGCACGGGTGCCCTGCGTGACATGTTGCAGAGCCACATTCTGCAAACGTTGGCACTTACAGCCATGGAGCAACCAAAAGACCTGACGCCAGAAGGTGTACGCGATGCGAAAATCAAGCTGCTCGAAGAAATTCGCCCTATTCCAGTGAGTGAGCTTGAGAAACATGCTTTCCGCGCACAATACGCCGCCGGCAACATCAACGGTGAGCAAGTGCCCGGTTATCTTGACGAGCTGGGCAACAAAGACAGCGTGGTTGAAACCTATGCAGCCTTGAAATTGTTTATCGACAATCCACGCTGGAAAGGGGTGCCGTTCTACATCCGCACGGCCAAACGCTTGCACGAGGCGGATACACGTATTTCGATTCGCTTCAAAAAAGCACCTTTGCAGATCAACGATCAGGATCAGAACTGGCTAATTATCGGTATTCAGCCACGCGAATGTATCAAACTTGAAGTGCAGTCAAAGATTCCAGGGTTGGATATTCAAACACGTACCATTCAATTAGATGCTGCCAACCGTTGGGAAAGCGATGATTCTGTGGATGCCTATGAAGCCTTGTTGCTCAACTTGATGCAAGGTGATAACTCCAACTATCTGCATATCTCTGAAGCAGAGGCGCAATGGCGTCTGGTAGACCCCGTCGTAAAAGCCTGGGCTGAGGACAAACGCCCAGTGCATCAATACCCTGCCGGTAGCCGTGATCCGCTCGAATCAAAAGTCATTTTTGAAGCGGAAGACCAATTCTGGCGTTACAGCATTGAGTTGGGCGGCGACAAATAATGCCTTGCGGCGGCAAAAGCCGCCGAGCGCATTCAATCGCCAAAAATTCATAAAAAATTTGCAAAACTGATCGCATTTGTTGTTATCATTTGCACTCATTAAAAGCGGAGTTTAA